>NZ_CP025815.1:308835-617670 GCF_003352045.1 Sulfitobacter sp. JL08 | reverse complement strand
TTTCCAGATCGTCAATTCCAGCGTCTCGGAGAAGTCGAGCGGGCAATCGGTCTACCTGATAGCTCTTACGGAATAGGCCACTCAATTTCGCAATACCCGCCTTCGCAAACGCAACAACGCCAGCGCGTGCTCTCAAAATAGGTGCTTCGCCGACTTCAAACTCTGTGTGATTGATAACTTTCATAATCGCCTCCTTGGTTCGACTTGCGCCAAATTTACCGCACCGCACTCAACAGGTTCAAACGCCGTTCCTTGACATCCATTGTTCCAAAAAGTCACAAAGCAGGATGCGACTCTTGCCCCCACTGAACGCGTTACGTGCCTTCGAGGCAGCGGGAAGGTTGGGCAGTTTTACGAAGGCCGCCGAAGAGTTGAACGTGTCTCATTCCGCAATCTCTCGGCACGTGCGCGGTTTGGAGGGGCGTCTGGATGTCCACCTCTTTCGCACGCACAACACAGGTGTTGTCCTCACCGATCAAGGGCGCGCGTACCTGTCAGAGATCACGCCCGCACTCGATCGCATTGCACATGCAACCGAGGCGCTTTCGGTTCCACCCAAAGGCATTGTCACCCTGACGACAGAAAACACAGTTGCCCAAAAGTGGCTGATCCCGCGATTGGCCAGCCTCAAAGCGCGCCACCCCGATGTTGACCTAAAGCTGTCTGTCTCGACCCAGTTGATGGATATCGAGGCGCACGACTTTGACATGGGCCTGCGGTACTTACGCACTAAGGCAGATGACGACGACCATCTTCTGTTTCAATGCGGTGTCAGGGCGTACGCGGCACCCGGCTTTGCGCCGTTGTCGAATGGAGCTCTGGATCTTTCGGCGCTGGCCAAAGGCCCCCTGCTTGTTGATGCGACATTCGGCCTTTGGCCCGAATGGTTTGAAAAAGCGGGCCTTACCAATATCCCGAACCTGAACCTGCTCCACCCCCTTGGCGCCATACTCTCAATACAGTCCGCGGTGGCAGGATTGGGTGCGGTACTCATGGACAAGAACCTTTGCGAGCCAGAGCTACAGTCCGGCGCGCTTGTCGAATTGAGCCCAGTCGAGATCGAGTTTGGGGGATACTATCTTGTCGTCAACAAGCGCGCCAAGCGCCGAAAGGCCGTGCGCGCTATCTGCCAATGGCTGCTTGAAGGACCGTCAAAGTGATCTGAGAAAAAGCTAAGCTCAACGCCCTAAAGGTTCAAAGAGGTCATGTCGGAACATCCAACCCTGCCATGGTTAGACTTTCCATGAGCTTGTTCACGAGAACTTTTTCCATACCACGTGCCCGGAATGGCTGTCTCGGATCTTCCGCATAGTCGGGTTTCAATTCAAGAACTTTTTCCAATGTCCTTTCGGCCATCTCTTGGTCCCCGTTCATGGCGCCGTGCAATGTCCACGACTAACCAAAACTTCGAATTTCCGGTTGTGAACGGCTGCTTAACGCGACGAACCGGTCATCAGAGAAAAACAGTCGAATGACTGCATCGAACCCGAAGTTGCCATTTTCGTCGTCAGAACATGCAAGAGCTGAACCCTAGCCTGAGACTTCCCGCCTCGAAACGCACTGAGCGGCGAGCGCGGCGATGTGTTCGGTCGAGGAACCACAGCAACCGCCAAGATAGGCAATTCCGAAATTCTCGTGCAGGGCCGAGACGTTCCTACCAAAATCATCAGGTGCTTCGGTATCAATCTCTGATAGCCCGTCGAGTTCTTCAGGGGTCTTCGCCGAAGTGTTGGCGTCTATGCCAAGTACACGCTCGGCAGCGGTCGCATTGCGATCATGGATCATCTCATAAGCTGAGGAGAAAACCGATGTGTGCACGCAATTAACGGCGTAGCTTGCCGGCGGGATTTGTGTTTCGTCGTCTATTGCATTGATGGCTAGATCGAGTGGCGTGCCGTCGAGGACGCAACCGTCTCGGCAAACTACGAAGCTCAGAACATAAGGTAGGCCAGTTGAAGCGAGCACTTTGGCAATGCCGCGTGCTTCAGCGACACTCGGTAGCGTCTGTACCCGGAAAAAATCGATGCCCGCCTCGGCGAGTTCGGCAATTTGTGGACTATGAAGATCGATGGCCGCTGCAGTGCCTGGAGCCTCTTCCGGCTTATACCCATCCCCGAAGGGACCGGTTACGCCCGCAATCAATATGGGCGCGGCTTTAGGTCCATAGCTTTCACGGAGTGCCTTCATGAAATCGCAGGCATCGGCGTTTATTGTTTTGCCGACGTGGGCTGACTTCGCGACACGAGCAGCATTTGAGTGCCAAGTTGGCGTGCCCGCAACCATAGGCAGCCCATATCGCTGACCAATATCAAGATACTCGCGATGCGTAGCTGCCAGCATGTCCCTACCGATATCATCGTACAGCATACCAGCATAGGCGATATCGGGGTCAAACGCCTCGCTTCCGCCACGCCGAAGGCGCTCGTACATGGACCCTTCACCTAAGATAATCGGAAAACTGTCAAGGAAAGCTCGGCTCATGATTGGCCCCAACGCGCGATATCGCAGGTATATACATTAACCGCGAACGGGAGAATTACCAAGTTCGGGATTGTCCGGCACAGCAGTCATCGGCGCAAGTCGCAGCGACCCGTTGAAACCACAGCCCAAAGCGGGCCTTTTGGGGGCGGATAGCCCGACGATTGTCTTTAATGTAAACAGGAATAGAAAATACCGGATTAGGGGTGCGACATGGTGAAAATTGAGTTTTGGTATTCGATCGGAAGCACCTACAGCTACCTGACGGTAATGCGGCTTCCCGAAGTTGAAAGAGCACTCGGTGTTGAAATTCGGTGGCGCCCGTTCAACGTCCGGCGCGTTATGATCGAGCAGAACAATATCCCGTTCAAGGACAAACCTGTGAAGACGGCCTACATGTGGCGCGATATTGAGCGTCGCGCTGGTCGATATGGTCTTTCCCCGCAAATACCGGCACCCTATCCGATACCCGGCCTTGTGCTTGCCAACCAGATCGCAGCGCTTGGGGTCGAGGAAGGTTGGGTGTCAGACTACACCCGCGCCACTTATCGGCGCTGGTTCGAACGTGGCGAACCGGCTGGCGAGGAACCAAACCTCACTGGAAGCTTGGAAGAAATCGGTTGCGATCCAAATCGTGTTTTGGCGGCGGCTCAGTCTGAACGGATTATTGATGCCCTTGCACAAGCCACCGATGAAGCGATGGAGATTGGCGTATTCGGCTCACCCACATTTGTAGTCGATGGCGAGGTGTTCTGGGGTGACGACCGACTTGAGGACGCGTTGCTTTGGGCCAATCGAAACTAACCTAGATAATCCGAAAAGTCCGCAAGGCGGTCATTATTGCAGAGTGCAGCGAACATCTGGTGCCGGTGAAAGCAGTCGTTTAGAACCAAAACTTCGAATTTCCGGTTGTGAACGGCTGCTTAACGCGACGAACCGGTCATCAGAGAAGAACAGTCGAATGACTGCATCGAGCGGCGGTCATTCGCCGCAATTTGCACCAATGTCTGCTCCCCCGGGATCGAATAACGTGATTGCAATACCAAACGCCTGCTGAGAAGTTTGACGCATGTGTTGCGGCGACCAGTTGAAACCACACCGCAAAGCAGTCGTTCACGTCGGCTCCAGCGAACGGCGAACTCCAAACAGGCGCTCTGGCAATTCCAGCATGGCCACAGAATAACTGGATTTTGAAGTTGGTCCGCTTGAGGCGAGCCGCTAATGTGCAGGGGAGGCCAAGTCTCAACTTTGGTAGAAGACCTGCATTTTGGCATTGAACTTGCGGGCAATGGGGGAGTTTGGATGGTATCGTGTCGCAAGTTCTTAGCGATCGTATTTGGCGCTGTGTTTGCGGTTTTGCCTGGGTGCGGTGGCAACGCTCAGGATCAGGGAAACGAAGGTGGAGCACTTGGACAAAGCGAAGCGGTAAATGTTTCGGCCATTCAAACGGCTGTTGTTGATCCGAAAACGTATGCCGGGCGCATACAAGTGAAAGTGGATTCTGCCATCCCCCTTCGCGACACTTCTGTTCCCATCTCAGTTTATGCCGGACTGGAAGAAGCCGGTCCGACGCGGCTCCGTCTTCGGGCACTTGTTGATCTTCGCGATCTACAATTGCAGGCGCCGGAGATCCTGACCGGGCCACTGGAAGAAAGTTGCAACCGTCAAATATATCTGGAGATCAAAAAAATCTCTGCCGAAGGTGATACGGTGCGGGTCGAAGGAACCACACGCGCTCAGTTTTCGAGATGTAATCGCAATCAAGAACCCGGGCTAAGATATTTTGGGGCAACGGTAGATGCGGTGGCGGTCGGCAAGGCGGAAGTAAAGGACCAATGCCTTTTCTTCAGCCTCCAAGAAGTCGAGCTTGACCCTCACGGTATCGTTGGTGGCACTGCCAATCTCTTCGGCATTACAAACCGCATCAGGACAGCCATTCTGGAAAAAGCTGGGGAGTTCCTGACCGCCAACCCGGTATGCCCGCCTTTGCCCGAAAGCTTTTCTGTACTGAACCCCAATTATGAATCTGGTGGAACGCGCGAGATCGTGCCTGGTGCCATGGGAGGCGTCATTGTTGGCTCAGTTGATGTGAGTGCCGAAACTTTGGTAACGCTCCTTGCCGGCCTGCAGGAACGTGGTGCGCTGGAGTTTGCGGAATGAAAAACTGGATTGTCGCCTTAGGTCTTTTGATGTGTTGTCTTGGCGTCCGTCCGTCTGGTGCCCAGCAGGTCAATTTCGTGGTCGAGAACTTTCTCAAGGCAGGTGATTTAGAACTGCCCTACACACTCAACTTGGATCTGAGCGCTGCAGCACCCACCCGCGTTGGGGTGAAGGCGTTACTAGATCTGCGTGAAATACAAAAATTCGTACCCCAGCGATTGGCTGATAACGCACTTGTCGACACCTGCGGTCTGCAAGTGAAGCTTGATGACCTCTCCATCTTGGCGGAAGATGACGCAATCGCGCTAGACAGTTTATTGGGGATTACGCGTTTTGACTGCGTTCGCACAAGCAACAGGGACTTCCGTCGCGGCGATCAAATAGGATCATTCACGGCAAAACTTTCCACCCGTGTTTCTGTCGAATTGCGGGACAACTGTGCCTATCTGAAAGTGCCCGATCTCACCTTGAGCGCTCCGGAAACAACGAGGGAGAAGTTGCTAAAAGAAAACACTTTAGCTGAGGTGAAGAGCTTTCTGCTTGCCGCAATAGATCTTGTCTTAAGTGAAACGCCCCTTTGTCCCAAATTGCCGGACGAACTCGCCTCTCTTGATCCAAACTATGAAAAGGGTGGGCCGCGAGAAATCGGCGAAGGTGGCCTTGGTGTGTTGTTGAACGGTTCACTTGATGTAAGTCCATCAACGATAATCGATGTTTTACTGGTGCTGCAGCGAGAAGATGTCATACCTGCTCCACCTTAGCACCTTTGCCAAACCGAACTGACTGCCTTGCACCTATCTCACTCGGCACCCCATTTCAGTCGATTTGTGCCATTTGTACTTGATTACTTTGGCTCGTCGCCGCGAAAGCATTCCCTACGCACTCAATAGAAAAACGCGCGATCTTATTCACCGGGTTTCAAAATGAAGTGTAAGCTTTTTAAATAGGCAACAGCCTTACCCGCTCCATCCAACGGCACTTTCGGTGTATTTTTCACGAACTCACTTTTGGTGCGGCTATTCCGAGGCCTCGTGTGCTGCAAAGGCATCAGCATAATCGGGATGCCAGCGTGAAAGAGCCGGGCGATTGTTGATAATGTCCCCCACGGCCCATTCAGCGCGCTTGACGTCACGCGCTTCGGACACATCGTTGTCCGGGCAGAGAATATAGAAATCTCCGGCCGACATACGTTTCAGCAGGTAGTCAATTGTTTCTTCGCTCGTCCAGGCGGCGGCAGGTTTTTCGGGCATGAATTTCTGAATCATACCGGTATAGGTGAAGCCCGGCACGAACAGATGGGCGGTAACTTCCGCCTTGGCCTGTCGCAAGTCGTGAGCCAGCATTTCCGTCATGACCTTCACGGCGGCTTTACTGGTATTGTAAGCAGGATTTCCGGGTGGTGTGGTGATCCCCTGTTTTGACCCCGTGTTGATCACCACGGCCGGGCGCGCAGCTTTGATCATGCGCGGGAGGAAAGCATGCACACCGTTCATGACGCCAAAGAGATTGACGTCTAAAAGTTTGCGCCAGTTTTCCACGTTTTCCCAACTGCTGGTCGGTAACGCGATACCGGCATTGTTCATCAGGACTGCAACTTCGCCGAGCGCAAAGGCCTGATCCGCCAAGGCATTCACGGCAGTGTAGCCGGTGACATCGGTCGGAACGGCCTGAACGGTTGCGGACGCACCTGCCTGATCGCGCAATTCCGCCTCGGTTCTATCCAGGGCCTCACCCGCCAGATCGACCAGCACAACTCCTAAACCATCTTGTATAAATCGTTGCGCTGCGGCTTTGCCGACACCGCTTGCCGCCCCGGTTACAACGGCCAGACCACCTTTTTCGATTGCTTTGCGGTACATGGATCATCACCTATTTCTATGAATGACTGGGCGGCCCCTCAGAGAGCCATCTTGTGCTTGATGCCACCGATGAACGTCTCGTCATCCTGTTGCTTGCGGGCATCAAGCAGGTTTTCGGCATCAGGTCCGGCGCGAAAGCGCAGGCGACTTCCTTTCTCGTTGGCAGCATCCCAAATAACCTGCGCGACGGTTTCGGGCGCAGAAGGGTTTGTGGACAGCTTGCCAAACAGGCGCCCCATGGCTTCGGCCATTGGTGCGTAGTCTGGCAGATTCTCATCCATCGCGAAATCGAAAGAACTGCCACCAAAGTTCGTCCTTATCATGCCAGGTTGGACGATACGGACGCGAATGCCGAGAGGCTCCAACTCGTAATGCAGTGCCTCTGAAAGCCCCTCTACTGCGAACTTGGTGCCGTGATAGAGCGCGCCGAGCGGAAATGTGATCTGTCCACCGATGGACGAGATATTGATCACCGTGCCAGACCGGTTCTGACGGAAATGAGGCAGAACCGCCTTGGTCACTTCCATCAACCCGATCACGTTGGTGTCGAACTGACGCCGGATGCGATCCATCGTGAACGCCTCCAACGCGCCATAGGCGCCGTAGCCTGCATTGTTCAGCAGAACATCAATATGCCCAAATCGCTCGATGCCTTCGCTCACGGCTGTTGTAATTGAGTCTGCATCAGTCACATCCAGCCGGGCCGTATGGACGTTCTCCAAAGCCGCGAGACCCGTGTCGCCCGCGGGCTTGCGCATCGTGGCAATGACATTCCAACCGTTCGTTTGAAAATGACGTGCGGTTGCCGCGCCGATACCGGACGAGGCCCCGGTGATAAGAATGGTATTCATATCTTTGTTCCTCAGGTTAATTTACACACGATAATCATCCAATGCGGATATATCTTTCAATTTTCTCCGTTTTTATTGTATATTCCTCTAGATATAGCATCTTTTGGTAAGAGCATTTATTGATTCAATGCTAACGATGGGGCGAACCACAGGAGGCTTTCATGGGCCCTCAACCATTATTGGACTACGTTCGGACGCTGCTTCACAATGCGGGGATTGCGCAGGGTGTGCTGACGCATAAGGAGAGCGGGACGGTTTTTCTCACCCACCCGGCGACCACTCAACACGACGCAAATGTTTACCGCCCGCTGTTGTGCTCTGTCTTGCAGGGCGCAAAAGAGGTTGGGACCAGCACCAGAACGCTCTCCGTGCAGGCCGGGCAGTCGCTTATCGTCAGCAACGCGTTGCCCGTTGTCTCAAGGATCACCGATGCCACTCCCGAATATCCCTACGTTGCTCTCGTGTTCCCACTTGATCTGGATCTTCTACGCGCCCTGGCCCCGTCCCTGCCGCAGTCATCCGCCCACCGAGTGTCGGATCCTTTTTCAATTTGTCTCGCAGACTCCGATGACGAGATGGAAGGCGCCCTGTTGCGATATTTTCTGCAGAGCGAAACCGAAGAGACGCGACACGTGCTGGCACCGATCACGGCGCGGGAAATCCATGCCCGCCTGCTGATAGGACAGCATGGCGGCACGCTTCAGAAACTGGTGTGGCACGAGAACACAGCCAGCCGGATTTTCGCAGCGACGCACGAAATCCGGTCAGATCTGAGCAAAACCCTCGTTGTCGGAGAGCTTGCCGGAAGAGTAGGTATGAGCAGTTCGGCCTTCTTCGAACAATTCAAGGCCGTCACGGGAACCTCGCCGCTGCAATACCAGAAAGACCTGCGTTTGCTACATGCCCGCAACAAGCTTCAAACCACCGGCTCAAAAGTGTCGGAGATTGCCTACGGGGTGGGATACGAAAGCTCGGCTCAGTTCTCGAGAGAATATGCCCGCAAATTCGGACGCGCCCCCAGACAGGATCGAGTTCATAAAACTGTCCGATAAGGCCGCAAAGAACTAAATTCAACCGCGGCAACCCAGCCACGAACAAAGGCTTTCGGCCCGACCAGTTTCCGAAAGCAGCCCCTAAACGGGCCATCTCAATCCAAGCTGACCGCTGCCTTGGCCTTCCAAACCTTGCCTGCCTGTGTCGCATGGCGCGAGGCCACCGTGTGCGCCGCCGTTTCATCCGGCAAAATGATGTCATAGCCTTGGGCAAACTCGGAGATTTGATCTTTGAAAACAGCGAATTCCTTGTTCTTTTTCCAATCTTCCCGCAATCGAGACTGCATCTCTTTAGCGGGCAGTGCCTCGGGTTCATGAACTTCTTCGACACGGACGAGATGGACACCTCTTGCTGATTGAATGGGCTTTGACCACTCGTTCAAGGGCAAGTCCATCAACTGTTTCACGAACTTGTTCCCCAGAACCGTCAGCGACTGGCTTGCAGAATACTTTTCCATCCGACGGCCCAGCCAGAAAATATCACCCACATCAGTCGGGATTTCACCGTGCGAGAGAGTGGTTTGATACCATGCATCGGCTTCGGACACATCGCCTTCAAAAAACACGTGCTCGAACGTAATTCTTCTTGGCGTCATGTATCTTTCGCGGTTTTCTTTCAGGTGTTCTGTCAGTTCTGCGTCGGTGGGTTCCCGCACGCTGGTGGACATGACGTGCTGCATCAATGCCACCATGTGTTTGCGTATGTCCGCATCTTTCAGATGAATATCCAGACGTGCATCGGAGCGCGCATTTCCATGGGGCCATAGGACTGCACGCGCATTCCGTTATACATTTCGGCGCCAAAGATCGCGACTTCGACTTGTCCCGCCTGAAGGTCTTCGGGTGTCAGCGCAACGGGCAAATGGAAGAACGTCAGCATGCCCTGCCACGGAAACCCTCCTGTGAACCGCTGAATGTTGATGGGTCCGGGTTCGCGTCCTTCCGAGATGTCTTCACGGATCTTTTTCCAGATATCATAGCTGGGGTCATCCGCATTCAATCGAATAAGCGGCTCAACCCCCTGATCTATCGGGTCTTGTTCGTTGGGCTCGTCCAAACTCACGACTTGCGCCATTGCGATCGTCGGAAGTATCGCAGCGAGTGCGCAGCTTAATAGCAGTCTTTTCATGATGAATCCTCATTCTGTGTCATAGGTTAAGTCGCAATCGCAGACCAAAGATGACTTCGCTGCTTTCATTGCTAAGCGCTGGGTCGTCCACAAACTGCACATTTGGAGTGATCTGGAGATACGGGCTGACCTGAGCTCTGTAGAAGACCTCAAACCCTCTCTCGTCATTCAGGCTGTTGTCGGTCGGATCGCCCCACCATGCTCCAACACCGATCCTGTCATGTTCAAAACCGAAAGGTTTCTTCACTTGAAAACCGACAGCAACCCGGCGTTCGAAATCTCGAATGGTGTTGTCCGCTTCGGCATAGCGGAAAAATCCACCAAATCTTTCGCCAAAGTCTTGATCCAGACTCAATGACCAGGTTTCCATGCGCGGCAAACTGGCATTCGCCTCGTCAAGAGACCAGGTCAGCCGATACACGCCCGCACCAACGCCTTTGATTTCCGGAGTTAGGGCATATTCGATTATGTAGCCCCGATCACCGTCACGCCAAGCATCGGTCGAAAGCCCAAGGTCGGTATCCGGTGCACGTACAAGCCCCGACAAAGACCAGTTATCCGTTTGGTATTGGCCGTATACCCCAATGCCCAACAACGCTGTGTAAGGCACAACCCGGTTATTGCCGAGCATGGGCGAGAAAAACGTTTCGCTGTCGCCATGTGCATATCGGTTCAGGTTCAATAGTGTACGCAGCGCCAGTTTGCCGGCCTGAACCCGCCATCTTTCGTCCGGACTAACATATTCCACAGCAAACATCTGAAGAATTTGG
This sequence comes from Sulfitobacter sp. JL08, assembly GCF_003352045.1. Classification (NCBI taxonomy): domain Bacteria; kingdom Pseudomonadati; phylum Pseudomonadota; class Alphaproteobacteria; order Rhodobacterales; family Roseobacteraceae; genus Sulfitobacter; species Sulfitobacter sp. JL08. The sequence goes on along the minus strand of NZ_CP025815.1, from coordinate 607,371 downwards.
TTCGAGGTGTCAGGACCAGAATTTCCCCCGTTCAACGGCGACAGAACACCTAAGTCGCTTTGAAACTCTGCCCCCGTATTTCTGCCCAAGGTGTTGGCAAACTGCCCCCAGATGTTGAAGGAAAATTCTCCAGGTACACTTCCAAGAAAATCCTGTCGCGCGATGAGGTTAAGCTCGTTGTCGTATATGTCAGTACCGTCACCCCATTGCATGATCAGCCGGTTTTCAATGAGGTAGGACAGACCGTATTTCTTGGAAAAGTTCTGCTTCCAATCACTGTAGGAACCAAAAGCAACATCAATCAAACCAAATGAAAGATATCCGTCTCGTACACCTGCCGGTTCGAACAATCCTTCAATCTCACCGTAGTCAAAGGCGGTTTCTTCGGATCTGGCGGACAAGGGAAAACAAACGGAAACTGATGCAACCAACAGCATAACGCGTTCAGACAATGTATCAGTTTTGAAACGCAATATCTGCGGCTCCCCAGATTTTTCCTTGAGACAGGAAAAACCTAGGAAGAACGCGGTTCGCTTATTAGTTACATAACGTTACAAACGTGCTATTCTGAAGCTGGCATCAGATATGGAATTTTGACTTCAAGGCGATCTAGATGGTTCAATCTGTACTAACGTCCGACTCTGAAACGGATCGGGTGTTTGAAGCCGAGGTTGATTTCATTCTGGGGCATCCCTCTCAGATGTTCAGCGCCCAAAACTGCCGCATTCTCAGGTTTCTCACCAAAACGGAGTTTGAGGTTGGCGTCAGTCAATACGATATTGCGTTTGAATGCCTGGAGCTTGATCAGGCGCTCCAGCCAGATATCGACGCACATGTGCGCGTCGCGGTATCCCGCCTCCGAAAGGCCTTGGCGCAATTTTATGAGGGTCCAGGCCTACTGCGCCCACGCGTTCTGTTTATTCCGCGTGGCAGCTACTGTCTGAAACTAAGGACGAATTTTGCCGAACATGGAACGATCGCCCACCACGAGGCTGAAACCCCGAGTTTTGCATGGACCGTAACCTCCGAGACATCTCTCGAAAGCCGGAAAACCGGCTTTCAAATCGAAAAAGGCTTTGCGTCATTATTGACGCAAGCACCCTTGCTTCACGATGGGGCAATCAGAAGCGTTTGGTTGGCATCACAATCGACCGAAGACGCACTGGAAAATGCCCAAAGGGGGGCGTTAGGGTTTCTGGCCGAATTGATCGTGGGCAAGCCGCACGATCCGCTTGTCATTAAAGTCTGGAATACACGGCAAAGGACACCAATCTGCAAAACGCAATTGTCCGCGTGTATGGCCAGGACAGGCATCGCGCGACAGTTACAAGATGCGATTGTGTATCTGACCGACCCGTTGACAGGCGTACTGCCCACTGTTCTTGCCGACATTGCGCCCAAAAGCCGTCTGGCAGTTGCGAAAAGCTTCTTTCGTTTCATCGCGACACAAGACAGAACCTTGCTGGCTTCGGCACATCAAAACCTGCTTGATGTCAAAGGATCGGCTTTGGACTCTCCGTTGCTGACTGCGCTGCGGGTCGATTCCCTTCGGGCAAATTATTGCTTTGCGACGGGCGCGGTCGACACCATTTGCAAAAAGCATCTTGATGAAGCGGAACGCGCCGTTGAAATGGACCCTTTTCAACCCTATGCGCGCCTTGCGCTCTCCTACTATCAACTGGTGGTGAATGGCGCATCTGCCCTGGATCCGGCCGGCGACGAAGGAGAGCAGATAAATTGGGTCGGCTCCGCGCAGGCAGATCTCTGTTTGCACCGCGCACTGGTTGGTCGACAGGACCCATCATCGACAGCGACGAAAGGCATGAATTCATTCTTTTCATCTGCATCGGCTTTTTTGACGAGCTTTGGTAAGGAAGATTTTCACACCGCCGATGCTTATGCTTTCAGTGATCACGTTGAGCAGAATTTCTGGACGCGTGCCTTTCAATGCGCTGTCGCCGTTCAGCTTGGTCACAAAAAGCGCGCCGCTTGCTCGTACTCCTCCCTGCAATCCGAGGTGCCCGGTTTCGAAGACTTTGCCGATCGTGCGCTGTTGAGCATGTTGCCGGACAAAGCCGTAAGCGAAAGAATTAGCTTCAACCTTGCTTCGTTAACATGAGTACAAGGCCTGTTCGTTTGCTTGGGCAAGCGGCGCGCTTTCTCAGCTCAACAGCCATTGGCGCAAGCCGCAGCGAATAATAGCTGCGCTTTGCCGGATGAACTGGAGGGATTGCGCGGGACGCACATCGCCAACACAAACAAATGCATGAAGATGCAGACAGGACATCCATTGAGAATTTCGGTGAGCACAGGAATGCCGCGCATTGATGCGATCAGGCGGGCGCAGATGCCGGGCGAATAAATTATCGATGGCGTAAGCCGTATGGTGGCATGGGAACCGACCGACTGAAGGAACTAAGGCGCCTTCAAAAGGAGATTGACCGATTACGCTGAGCGGTGTCGGATTTGACTCTGAGCAAGCTCATCCTGTCGAGCGCGCGTTAACGAAACGTAGAGAAGTTCTCAAATTTTCTGTATGATTGAAGAATGGAAAGACGTCTTTCAGCACTCTTGGTGGCGGATATCGTCGGATCAACGCCAGCTATGGAAGCTAACGAAGAGCAGGCGTTGGTTAGCAATAATGCCTGCCTTGATGAGATAAGACAGGCAGCTGAAGCGAAGTCTGGCAGGGTATTTGGCACAGCCGGAGATTCGATATTGGCTGAATTTTCTAGTCCTGTGAACGCATTGCAGGCGGCCATTGAAGCACGTGCTGCGATAGCTCGGAACAAACGATGCTCGCAATCTGTTATCAGGATTGGATTACATCTTGCCGACGTCGTGGTTCAGGGTACAGATCTTCGTGGCGACGGGGTGAATGTTGCTGCGCGGATCCAGACCAATGCAGCGCCCGGCGCGATAGATGTATCGCCCCCCTTTTTCGACCAGGTCAAAAGAGTTTCTCCGTGTGTTTTTGACGATCTGGGTGCACAGCACTTCAAGGGTGTTTCAAGCCCGATGCAGATCTTTCGCGTTAAAACAGCGGCTGACAGGGCCAGATACGGCATCGTGCCAACAGCATCACCTCAGATCGCTACGAAGCGGCCCAATTCTGTGCTGGTGATGCCGTTTTCGACAGCGTCTTCCGCAAATGAAGATCAGGAATTTCTCGCCGAAGGGCTGACAGATGATCTGACACTGGAACTGAGCAGAATTCACGGGCTTTTCGTGCTTTCACGGTCGGCCGCGGATGCAAATACGAAAACCAATGTGGTTGAGATTGGTGACTCGCTGGGCGTTGAGTACGTTCTTTCCGGCTCGATCCGAAAAATGGGACCACAAGTTCGGTTCAACACATCTCTTGCCGAGACGACACACGGGCAAATCATCTGGTCGGACCGGATGCAGGGCAATTTTGAAAGTGTCTTTGACATGCTTGACGAAATTACTGGGCGAGTAACCGCCACGGTTGCGGGCAGAATTGAACACACGGCCATGCGTGCGGCGCAGCTAAAGCGACCCGAGAACATGTCGGCGTATGAATGCTACCTGCGCGCAATAGATCTGCACCGCTTAGCTGGAGTCACGAATAAACATGTTTTTGAGGCCCTGGAATGGTTTGACAAGGCAATCAAGCTGGATCCGAATTTCGGGCGCATTTATGCGATGCGGGTTTGTACCGCGTCGTATCTCGCAGATTTCGATATTCTGAAGGCTGAACGCGACACAACGAAGGCGCTTGAACTGGACCCGACAGACCCCGAAGCGCATCGTATCATGGGTATAATCAAACTGAAAAACCACGGCGATTTCGAAGCCAGCCGATATTATCATGAGAAAGCTGTGCAGTTGGCCCCTAATGATGCCTATATTCTGGGTCGATGTGCTGCGTTTCATACTTTTGCCGGAGCGCCTGAAAAAGCCATGGAGCTATTGGACAAGGCTAGTGTGCTCGACCCTTTCTTGCCAGTTTGGGTGACAGAGGAACGCTGTGCGGCGCATTATGCTTTGGGTCAGTATGAGGAAGTTTTGACCGCGGGGCGCACATTGGCGCATCAGACCCGGCGCAGTCGCATTTATCAGGCAGCGGCACTGGTTGCCTTGGATCGGATACTGGACGCGCGGGACCAGATCAGCGCTTCGATGCTGGAAGATCAGAGTCTGAGCGGCGACTACATCATATCGCAGGAACTGTTTCAGGATAAGTCGTTGTTGGCACAACTCGTGGCGCGTGCGCATCAGGCCGGCTTACCGTTGGGATCAGCGAAAGCTCTCGAACCATTGGCCGTTGCGAAAGGCTGAGTACAGTTCAAACCTGAGACGCGGTTGATCAACAGCCATCACAACACTCCAGCCCGTCAGCTGAAGTTCTCGCCACGAGGCATTTTGGTTCAACCAGACTGGGATGGAAAGCTTTTGCCGCGTCCGCACGATCGAAATTTGGAAGAGGTCTGCTCTGGGCTTCGAGCGGACATGCCGCCCGCCGCAATTCTTAAAGGTCGATTTTTTAGATAATGCTCAGCGCATCTTAATGTTCAATGCCAAGGCGACAACTCATTGAAAGTAAAGAACCGCATGGCATTTCAAACAGGTTGATGTTTCCTGACGTTTGGCGCGGGCCAATTCAAAGGCCGAGGATCAATCTCTCTGCCCGGCGTCATCAGCCCAACGCGATGCAAGGTAGTTGCGGGCGCCAATCAGGCCAAAATCAGAGTTTCGGTAAAGATAGAGCGGCAGTTGCTTGCGCCAGTGACTGTGGCGGCCACCCGCGTTGAACGCATCCAGAAAGGCCTGATCGAATATCCATGGGTTGGAGATCGCAAGCCCGCCCGTTACAAAAACGCCGCCGCTGGCCCCGTAGACCAGCCCCAGATCACCTGCCATCGCACCAAGATATCTGCGAAAAAGATCAACGGCGATCTGCGCGGCTTCGTCCGTTCCGGCGCGGGCGGCATCGAAGATTTGTTTGGCGTTGCGTATTTCGTCTGATGTTTTATGCACCGCAGCAATTGCACGATAAAGAACCGGAAGCCCGGTGCCGGATAAAACCGCTTCTGCCTCGACGGCTATGCCTTGCCCCATGCGCACGTCTGGCCAAAGCCGAACCAGGTGTTCGAAATAGTTAAGATCGTCAGCAGAGCGGGGCGACAGGCTTATATGGCCGCCTTCACCGGCAATGACATGTGGCCGATCATGCGCCCGGATCAACGCCCCGACACCCAGACCCGTGCCCGGCCCGATGATCACACGCGGTCCGGCCGGGATATCTACCGGCCCCTGCAAGCAGGTTGTATCCGCGTCGGTCACGCTCACCAGAGACCAAGCGGCCGCTTCAAAATCATTCAGTATGGTGACGTCTGCTGTTGCGCAGACACGGGCCAAATCGGACTCGGAAAAGGACTGGTCTGAATTGGTAAGCCGCACAGCACCGTTCGTGACCACTCCGGCGGCAGCTACGACCGCGGCCGCTGGTGTGCTTTTTCGTTCAGCGATCATTGCCTCGCAAGCGCTCAGAAATCCGGCACCACCCTTGGACGGAAAAGATTTCTGATCAAGGATATCACCGGCACGCGACGCCGCCGCGATCCGCATATGTGTGCCGCCAACATCCGCCAACAGGTTCCACATGAATTATCCTTTTCTAAAGCCGCCGCTTTAAACCCGGCATGACAGACGGGCCTGACTGTCGGGACCAAAGTCATTGCAGAGGCTTTCAACCTGAACAACAAACTTCACCCTTTCACAACAGGCGCAAAGCATCGCCGGGGCGGATGCGCCCTGCCCTTTGCACTTCGGCGTAAACACCCATATCAGAATGGCCGTAATGCGCCCTCAAGAGCGACGGCACATCATGGTCGCGCGCACCGGTCACAGGATCGACTTCGGTTGCCGGGCAGCGTTTCGTGCGCATAACCACCTTCAGACGGACATCACCGATTTCCAGAATTCGGTCGGTCAGATCCAGTTCCGAAAACGGGGGCAATCCGGAGAAATGGATGTTGCCACGAAACCGGGCCGGGCTGATGTGGTATCCGAGCGTTTCTGAAAACGCGGCGACACTGTCCAGATTGATCAGCGAAACCGCGTTCATCATTGCGGGCGACACCACGGAAACGTCTGTAAACCTGTGCGGGTCTGCCGAATAAAGCGTTGGCTGCATATCCGCTGGAAACGCCAGATGTTCGGTCAGCAAAGCCGCAGCATCCATACGCCCTTCGGGCTTTGCCAGATCGAACTGATAGGTCTTGCCCTGCTTCAGGATTTTCAGACAACCCGTTTGCGGATCAAAATGGGTCATCAGTGTGGCCAATGCGGCATCGCGCGCAAGAACCACGAATTTGGTTTTCGGCAGCGGTTTGGGGTTTTCGGGATCAAAACCGCTATCGGGTCGCGCAAACCCGAACACCCGGTCAAAGGGGAACCCCTGACCGGCAACCAGATCAACCATATCCAGCGGTTGCGCGCTCAACCCTTTGACGGGGTAGTGGAACAGACCACAAATCGTGCCTTGCATGGCGTTTTGGTCCTTTTTCTACAGGGTCCGAGCCCGCCGGATATAAACGTTCAAACAAACCTGTTGATCAGGTTCTCAAGTCTTTCCTGCCGGCCGGATCGGGGTTCGGGCGACAGGCTATTCTGGATCACGTAGTCAAAACATCCATCCAGACCGTTTGTCAGATGCTGTTTAGCGGCTGCAGTATCCCATCCGCTATAGCGCTCTTGTCGCGCGTCTTCCAAACCGCCGTCTTCCAGCATCCGTGCCGCTGCCTTCAAACCACGCGCGCAGACATCCATCGCACCGACATGGGCCAAAACCAGATCGGCCGGATCCAGCGATTGCCGCCGCAGCTTGGCATCGAAATTGGTGCCGCCGCTTGAAAACCCGCCGGCTTTCAGAATTTCATAATAGGCCAGTGCGATTTCGGGTACGTTGTTGGGAAACTGGTCGGTGTCCCAGCCCGATTGATAATCATTCCGGTTCATATCGATCGAACCAAGAATACCCATCGACGCGGCCATCGCCAGTTCATGTTCGAACGAATGCCCAGCCAGAATGGCGTGACCCTGTTCGATGTTCATCTTCACCTCATTCTCAAGCCCGAATTCCCTGAGAAAGCCATACACGGTCGCCACATCATAATCGTACTGATGTTTTGAAGGTTCCTGCGGTTTCGGTTCGACCAGAATGGCCCCATTGAAGCCGATCTTGTGCTTGTATTCGACGACCATCTGCAAAAAGCGCCCGGCATTATCGCGTTCGCGTCTGAGGTCGGTGTTCAACAGGGTCTCATAGCCTTCGCGCCCGCCCCACAGCACGTAATTCTCGCCCCCAAGTTTCAGCGTGGCATCCATGCAGGTTTTCACCGTTGCCGCTGAATAGGCAAAGACATCCGGATCCGGATTGGTCGCTGCGCCGGCCATGAACCGGCGATGTGTGAACAGATTTGCCGTTCCCCAAAGCAGTTTTGGGCCACCGGCTTCCATTTTTTGCCCGATGTAATCGACAATCTCTTCCAGATTGCGGGTGGCTTCCGCAAAATCGGCGCCTTCCGGGCGAATGTCTGCATCGTGAAAACAAAAAAAGGGCTGACCCAGAATTGCGAACAACTCGAACGCGGCGTCTGCCTTCATGCGCGCCAAATCCATGGTTTCACCGAACCAAGGGCGTTCGAATGTCGCGCCACCGAACGGATCGCCCCCGGGCCAGGCAAAGCTGTGCCACCAGGCGACGGCAAAGCGCAGATGATCCTCCATCCGCTTGCCCAGAATCATTTCATCGGCGTTGTAGTGACGATAGGCAAAGTCGCTGGTGCCTTCCTCACCCTCAAAGGTAATAGCGGGAATGCCTTGGAAAAAATCAGTCATGGCAGCTCCTTCAGGGCGCGATAGGTTTTCTTGTAACGGTCGTAGGTTTCGCTGAATGCGTCCGACAATGCGCGTTCGGGTTCGATTGTTTGTTTGATTTCGGGCGGGTGCGCCAGTTCGATGCCGCCCTGTCCGGCGGCCATCATGGCAAGACGTGCCGCGCCAAACGCAGCCCCGAAATCGCCTTTTACCGGAACGTCGATCGGTAAATTCAGAACCGTTGCAATGGCCTGTAACCAATACTGCGATGCGGCCCCACCGCCCACGGCTGTTAGACGCGAAATCCGGGTTCCGGTGGCATCCATAGCTGCATGACAATCCCGAAACGCAAAGGCGACCCCTTCCAGCACGGCGCGGGTGGCGGCGTCACGGTCTGTGGCGTGTTCCAGGCCCAGAAACGCGCCGCGAATATGCGCATCGTTATGCGGTGTCCGTTCGCCCCCCAGATAGGGCAGGAATATGGGCCGGCCGGGGGCGCGCAACGGCCCCAAACCGTCCGTCAACTGTGAAGCCGTCCCACCCACCAGACGGGCATACCACGCCAGCGCGTCCGTGGCGGCAAGGATCACCCCCATCTGGTGCCAGCGCCCCGGCAAGGCATGGCAGAATGTGTGCAGCGCTGTATCCGGGTCGGGCGCGTAACCATCATTGGCCGCAAAAAGAACACCGGACGTTCCCAGCGAAACGAATGCCTCGCCTGCGCGCACCACACCGACACCAATGGCCGAAGCGGCATTGTCACCCGCGCCACCCGCGACGGGGATACCCGGTTTCAGACCGAACCGTTTTGCGATTTCAGGTCGCAGATCGCCCGACACGTCGGACCCTTCAATCAGCGCCGGCATGTGATCACAGGTCAATCCGGTGGCGGCCAGCAATTCATCATCCCAATCGCGTTTTTTTGTGTCGAGCCAGCCGGTGCCCGCAGCATCGGACATTTCCGACACATAGGCACCGGTCAGCCAAAGCCGCAGATAATCCTTTGGCAGCAGGACTTTGGCAATCTGGTTGAAAATGTCAGGCTCGTGCCGCTGGCACCACAACAGCTTGGGCGCAGTAAAGCCCGGAAACACGATATTGCCTGTCAGTGCACGGAATTTCGGGTCTGCATCCAGGTTGGCAGCCTCGGCATGGGCGCGGGTGTCGTTCCACAGAATGCACGGTCGCAACGGCTGGTCCGCAGAGTCTAACAGGGTCGCTCCGTGCATCTGGCCCGACAATCCGACACCCCTGACCGCTGACAAATCACGCGTCGCGCCCAGTGCCGTCAGCGCGGCCGTTGTGGCATCAAGCCAATCCGCCGGGTCCTGTTCGGACCAGCCGGAATGCGGACGCGAAACGGCCAAAGGGGCCGTGGCATCCGCAATCACTTCCTGATCATCGCCAATCAAAAGCGCCTTGACACCTGACGTGCCCAGATCAAGCCCCAGAAACATCAGTGATCCAGCTTGACCCAGGCCGCATCGCGGGCCGATGACTTGACGCAAGCCGATACAAACTGAACACCCTTCAACCCGTCCATGACAGTCGGATAGAGAACCGCGCCGGAAGGGGCTTTGCCGCTTCGCGCAGCAATGATTGCCTCGGCTGCTTCGGAATAGATATTGGCAAACCCTTCCAGATAGCCTTCGGGATGGCCCGGTGGTACGCGACTGACACGGGCGGCGGTTTCACCGGCACCGGCGCCATTTCTGGTGATCAGGCGTTTAGGTTCGCCAAAAGGCGTGAACCACAAATAATTGGGGTCTTCCTGCGCCCATTCCAGCCCGCCCTTTTCGCCGTATACGCGGATGCGCAGCGCGTTTTCATTGCCCGGGGCAACCTGGCTTGACCACAGCATTCCGCGCGCGCCGCCGGCAAACCGCAGCATCACATGCGCATTGTCATCTACCAGACGTCTGGGAACGAATGCCTGAAGATCGGCGCTCAGGCTGTCGACCTCCAATCCGGTCACAAAGCACGCCAGGTTGAACGCGTGCGTCCCGATATCGCCGGTCGAACCGCCCGCACCAGATTGGTTGGGATCGGTGCGCCAGTTGGCCTGCTTGAAATCTTGTTCGACGCTTAGCCAATCCTGTGGGTATTCCACCTGCACCACGCGGATCGCACCCAGATCGCCATTGGCGACCATCTCGCGTGCTTGCCGGACCATGGGATAACCGGTGTAATTATGGGTCAGCACAAAAAGGGCATCAGAGGCTTCTGCCGCTTTGACCAGCTTCTTGGCATCGCTCAGGGTAGATGTCAGCGGTTTGTCACATATGACGTGAATGCCGCGTTTCAGAAACTCGCGCGCGGCTGCGAAATGTACGTGGTTTGGCGTGACGATACTGACCGCCTCGATCCCGTCCTTGCGCCGCGCCTCGCGGATCGCCATCTGCTTGAAATCATCGTAAATGCGCGGCACGCCCAGCGCCTCGCCGCTGGCGCGGGATTTTTTGGGGGTCGAACTAAGCGCGCCTGCCACCAGTTCGTATTTGTCGTCAATCCGCGCGGCAATCCGGTGGACGGCGCCAATAAAGGCATCATTGCCGCCACCGACCATGCCCAGTCTGATCCTGTCACCCATCTCGTTCTCCTTTCAAGCGGCGGCCCAGCCGTCGCGTATCGTCCGGATGCCGCCCGACAGCACATCCTGTTCATCCTTGAAAAGCGGGCGCCAAACCCGCGTTGCCGCGGCCAGATCCGGCAAGGCATGACCAAATGCCTCGACCACCAGCCAGCCATCATAGCCGGTGGATTTCAGCGCCGCGAAAGCTTCGGCGAAATTCATGTGGCCTGCGCCGGGCGCACCGCGATCATTTTCCGACACATGCACATGATTGATCGCAGGCCCCGCCGCGCGGATCGCCGCGCCAACGTCACGTTCTTCGATGTTGGCGTGGAACGTATCAAAAAGGCAGCCATAGTGCTCCGCACCCACCTGTTCGACCAGCCTTGCCGACTGGTCCAGCGTGTTAAGCGCGTAGCATTCAAACCGGTTCAGCGGCTCAACCGCCAGTGCCACACCTGTACCCGCCGCATGATCGGCCATTGCCTTGTGAGCGGTGACCAATCTGTCCCATTCCGCGCGGGTGGCCCCGGTTCCCGAAAAAACCGCCAGCGGCTGAAAGAAGGGGCCGCACAGTGTTTCAACACCCGCTTCTGCCGCGCAATCGACCATCCATTTCAGAAAATCGATACCGGCCTCGCGATGATCGGCCTGATCACTGATCGGATTGGCCATTTCGGATTGAACGACCGCAACCGCAGTGCGGCGCAAGCCCATATCGGACAGGCGCTGACCAATCGCGCGATAATCCGGGGCGGACCCTTCGAAAATCGGAATTTCGACACCGTCATAGCCTGCATCGCGCACGGCCTGACATTTCGGCATCAGGTCATCCGTCAGATGGGTGCCCCATAACAGCAGGTTGAACCCGGCCAGCATCACCCGATCCCCAGCATTTTCCTGTTTGCAGCGTCATCCGTGCCACCATCGGCGAAATCGTCAAAGGCGCGCTCGGTTACACGAATAATATGGTCAGACACGAACTGTGCCCCTTCCCGCGCGCCGTCTTCGGGGTGTTTGAGGCAACATTCCCATTCGACCACAGCCCAGCCATCAAAATCATTGGCCGCCATCTTGGAAAAGATCGCCGCAAAATCGACCTGCCCATCGCCCAGCGACCGGAACCGCCCTGCCCTGTCGACCCAGGGCTGATATCCCGAATAAACCCCCTGGCGTCCCGTCGGATTGAATTCGGCATCCTTGACGTGGAACATTTTGATCCGGTCTTTGTAGATGTCGATATTGTCCAGATAATCCATGCATTGCAGCACATAGTGGCTGGGATCATAGAGCATGTTGCAGCGTGCATGATTGTCGACCCGCTCCAGAAACATCTCGAATGTTGCGCCGTCGTGAAGATCTTCTCCGGGGTGGATTTCATAGCAGATGTCGACGCCGTTTTCTTCGGCATGATCCAGAATGGGCCGCCAGCGCGCGGCCAGTTCGTCAAAGGCGGTTTCGATCAATCCGGCAGGGCGTTGCGGCCACGGATAGACATAAGGCCACGCAAGCGCGCCGGAAAAGGTAACGTGCGCACCGATGCCCATATTCCTGGATGCCGTGATCGCTTTCATCACCTGATCTACGGCCCAGGCCTGTCGCGCCTTCGGATTGCCGTGAACCGACGGATCGGCAAATCCGTCGAAAGCTGTGTCATAGGCCGGATGTACCGCCACAAGCTGGCCCTGAAGGTGGGTCGACAATTCGGTCACCTCGACCCCGTTGGCTGCGGCCTGACCTTTGAACTCGTCACAATATGTCTTGCTGTCCGCAGCCTTTGCCAAATCAAACAGTCGCGCATCCCAGCTGGGCACCTGAACACCTTTGTACCCGCAGTCTGCCGCCCATTTTGTAATGGAATCCCAGCTGTTGAACGGGGCGTCGTCGCCCGCAAACTGCGCCAGAAACAGCGCCGGTCCCTTGATGGTTTTCATAATCTGATCCTCCCGTTCTCAGAATTTTGCCGCGGGCATGTTTTCCCGCAGATAAATGTCGATGCGTATGCGTTCTTGTGTCTGGTCGAACGGCGCCTGATCAGCCGTTGCTTTCAGCAACCGCACAGCCGAACGCACCAGATGCCCGGTGTCCTGCGAAATGATCGCGTCGAACACACCGCTTGCCAGCGCCGAACGCGAGGCGGGCGTCAATTCGTGCGCAATCACCACCAGATTGTCCTTGGGGCCGCTGGATTCAAGAAACCGGATCAAACCGGGATTGCCCGCCGCCGACGAATAGATGCCGCAGATATCGGGATAGGCCTCAAAAACGCCGGGCAGCATTTTCAGGATCAGTTCGGGGTCATCGCGCCCCTCGATCGAGGCAACGACTTCAAGATCGGGGAATTCTTCGCTCATCAAGGCGTCAAATCCTGTGCGCCGCTCAAGATGGTCGCGGGCCAGACGTGAACCGGTGATGACCAGAATACGCCCCGGCCCACGCACGAAACGCCCCATCAGGCTGGCGGCGGTGCGTCCGGCGGCGATGTTGTCGATGCCGACAAAATGGTGCCGGTCCGACGTTGGCAAATCCGACACGAACGCCACAACCGCTATTCCACGGGCGCGGGCGCGTCTGACCGCATCGCGCACCGAAGGCGTTTCGGGACCAAATACAGCCACACCGTCTGTGTGCCCGGGATCAAGACCGTCCAGAGCATCAACTATTGCCTGCGGATCAAACGGCGGAACCGACAGTGTTTCAAGGGTCGTGCGCAAGTGGTGCAGTTTGGCGGATTGTTCGGCAATCGCCTGTTCCAGCGCCACGACAAATTCATTGCCGGTTTCGGGCAGGATGAACAGCAGCCGGTAAAACCGCTGACGGGCAAGATTGGCGGCAGCGGTATCGCGCACATATCCCAGTTGTGCGATGGCCGAATTGACCTTTTCAATCGTGACAGACCGCACGCCGGGGCGCATGTTCAGCACACGGTCGACCGTGGCAAGCGACACGCCTGCCACGCGGGCAATGTCGTTCACCGTCGGTTTCTTCAACGATCTGATATCCTGATCAATCAAACAGGTTCACTCCTTCAGGGAACTGGCCAGCCCTTCGAAAACCAGCGCAACGGCTTCGGCGCCGGGGTCGTTGTGACCTTTCAGGTTTTCGGACGGCACATAAGCCGCCCGCCCTGCCTTGGCCCGATGTATACCCGCTGTGGCATCCGCACCGGCGCGCGCCGCCAGGGCCGCACTGGCCAGACCTTCGCGCAGGGCATCCAGTGCAGGCGACAGCGCATCAATCATGGTTCTGTCGCCAACCCGCGCACCGCCCACATCGCTGACCCTTTGCAACCCTTCGCGCAAGGCGCGTTCGACCGGGGCACCATTGGCACATGCATCCCCCGCGGCGTTGAAATAGATTGCCAGGATCACCCCCGAAGAGCCGCCCATTGTCTGGCTCAACTCGTTGCCCAGCGCCGGGAAAAGCTGCGTCAGATCGGCCAGCGGCATCCTATCCAGACTGCCCTTAAGGGCGTGCGCGGCCGTGGCCAGCGTGCTGCCGGTGTCGCCATCCCCGGATTTCGCGTCTAGTTCGTTCAATCTGGCCTCAGCGGCCATCAGCAGATCGGCCACATGTTCTATCGTGGCCCGCGTCCGGTCATTGACCGACGGGATCGGTTCAATCGGCGTCAGGCTGTCGGGCAACGGCACGACCTGAACCTGACCCAGTTCGTGAATGCCGGGCCATGCCGCCATCGGCACAGGCGCGGCCAGCGCCGCCATCTCTGCATCGTTCACCGGCAACACAGAAATCGAAAACCCGTGCATATCCAAAGACGTCATCATCGGTGCGGGGCCAATCACATGGCTTGCCAATCCCGACTGGGCCAGTGCATGCGACAGGACAGACATTTCCAACGGTGTGGTCGACCCAAGGTTGTTCAGAAGCGCCACACACGGTCCGCCCGTCACGTGCGGGCGCAGCTTGTCCAGTACGATCCCCATTGCGTCCTCGGCCCCCGAAAAATCGACCTGCTGCACACCCGGTTCGCCATGGATGCCAAGCCCCAGTTCGGCTTTGCCCGCCGGTATCCGGCTTTCCTTGGGCGATCCGGGGACGGTGCAGGTATCAAGGCTTTTGCCGATCGAAGCGACGTTTGCGATGACCCGGCGCGCGGCGGCTGTGACCTCTTCCAGCGGCTTGCCCTGCTCGGCCAGCGCACCGGCGATCTTGTGAACAAACAGCGTACCCGCCACGCCCCGCGGCTGTGGCAGATCAGGCAGTGCGATGTCATCATCCACAACCACCATTTCAACCTTGCGTCCAAGGGCGCGCGCACGCTCCATCGCCAGACCGAAGTTCAAACGGTCCCCGGTGTAATTCTTGACGATCAGCAGACATCCCGCTGCGCCCGTGACCGCCAGAATACCAGCCAGAACGGCATCGACCGAGGGCGACGCGAACACTTCGCCACAAATCGCAGCTGTCAGCATGCCGGGGCCAACAAAGCCCGCGTGAGCAGGTTCATGGCCCGATCCGCCGCCCGAAATCAGGGCGACGCGCGAACGATCCCAATCCGACCGGAAAACAACTTTGATATGGGGATATCCATCCAGCCGCGCCAGCGTGCCGCCCGAACAGGCAAGAACACCGTCAATGGCTTCTTTGACCAGATCATCCTTTGCGTTCACAAACTGTGCCATATGATATCCTTTCTCAGGTTATGCGCGCGCCCCGGGCGTCAAAGAAAAGCGGATTCTGGGGCGCAATCTGAATGGTTTCGCCCGGCACCAGTGTCGAATGCGGATCTGTCAGCGTGGTCACATCGTGATCATTCAGCTTCAGGTGCAGGCGGGTCTGATCGCCCAGATGCTCAACCCGCACAACGGTGGCGTCGCGCCCGTCACCGTGCCGGATGTTTTCGGGGCGCAATCCGACCTGATGCGCGCCCGGCGGGGCTTTTTCCCCAAACAGCCCCACCGGCAACAAATTGATCCGGGGCTGGCCCAGACGGGCGGCCACATAGGCTGTGTTGGGGTTCTCGTAAATTTCGCGGGGGGTTCCGAACTGAACCAGAAGACCTTCGTTCAATACGCCCACATGGGTGGCCATTGTCATCGCTTCGATCTGATCGTGGGTGACATACAGAAGGGTCGAGGCAAGCTCGGCATGAATGCGTTTCAATTCGATCCGCAGATCGGCCCGCAATTTGGCATCCAGTGAACTCAGCGGCTCGTCCATCAGGTATATCGCAGGGTCACGCACAAGTGCGCGCCCGATCGAAACGCGCTGCATTTCGCCCCCCGACAGTTCAGTCGCCTTGTTGTCCAGCTTGTGAGGGATGTGCAGCACTTCGGCCACTTCCTGCACTTTGCGGGTAATTTCGGCTTCGGGTGTCTTCAGGATCGGGGACCGCAATGGGAACGCCAGATTTTCGCGCACTGTCAGATGCGGATAAAGTGAATACTGCTGAAACACCATCGCCACATCGCGCTGTGCGGGCGTTTCGGAATTCACGCGGCGCCCGCCGATGCGGATGTTGCCCGCGTCGCATTTTTCCAGCCCCGCGATCAGGCGCAAGGTGGTTGTTTTTCCCGCCCCGGTCGGCCCCAGCAACACAACAAAAGATCCGTCCGGCACTGTCAGGTTCATGTCGGTGACAGCTTTGGTCGAACCAAAGGACTTCGAGACGTTTTCCAGTTCGACTTCAGCCATTGGCCAGCACCCCTTCGTTCAGGGCAGAGCGCAGGGCCCGACCGGATGCGCGATCAAAAAGCGTAATCGTGTGATCCAGAAAACTTAACCCGACAGTTTCGCCCACGGTCGCAGGCTGCTCTGATCCGATGCGCGCCTTTATATCGCCGTTGCGCGTGGTCAGAGTGACGATCTGCGTCGTGCCCAGATATTCGGTTGCAATCACCTTGGCGCGGTAGCCGCCTTCGCTGGACAACCGGATGTGTTCGGGGCGCACGCCGAATGTCAGATCACCTTGGGCCGGCTCGCGTAACGCCGGCACGCCCATTTCTTCGCCATCCAAAGCGACCGAGGTTGCACCAATGCCATAGGAACCCGAAAATTCCAGAAAGTTCATAGACGGAGAGCCGATGAAATCGGCAACGAACCTGGTGGCCGGTTTATCGTAGATTTCCTGCGGCGTGCCGAATTGTTCGACGACCGCATTGTTCATCACGACAATCTTGTCGCCCATCTGCATTGCTTCCAGCTGATCATGGGTCACGTATACAGTTGTTGCCCCCATCCGGTCATGCAACGCACGCAACTCTTCGGCCATGTGTTCACGAAACTCGGCATCCAGTGCGCCCAATGGTTCATCCATCATGAACGCTTTGGGTTCCCGCACAATCGCACGCCCCAGCGCCACACGCTGGCGATCCCCGCCCGACAGACCGCCAACCGGTTTTTTTAGAATGTCGCGGATGCCCAGAATTCCCGCGACCTCGTCAACCTTGGCACGCACTTGTGCGCGTGGCATGCCCTGACTGACCAAAGGATAGCTTAGGTTCTTGTATACGTTCAGATGCGGATAAAGCGCAAACATCTGGAACACGAATGCGATGTCACGTTGCGATGGCGGGCGCTGGCCGATCTCTTCTCCGTCCAGAAAAATCTCGCCCGAAGTCGGCAGTTCCAGCCCGGCAATCATACGCAGCGTGGTGGTCTTGCCACAGCCCGACGGGCCAAGCAGCATGAAAAACTCACCATCTTCGATCGTGAAGGAGCTTTCCTTGACCGCAACGAAATCGCCGAATTCCTTGCGCACGTTTTTGATGACGATCTGAGCCAAGGGATTACTCCGGAAAATGCGAAACGATGATGAACATCACCGTGCCGACAAGCGTTGTGATGAATGAATAGGTGAACGCCCACATGACGAAGGGTTGCATCAGCATAAAGACCCCAAGGCTGATGATGATGGTCGCCAGCATTTCCCACGGTCCCCGGCGGAACCGCAAAAGTCCGTTGATGAACCACGTCATATTGATGCTCCTGTATGGCGGGTAGGCTTGCGCAAGCTTGCGACGTGCGTGGCATTCAGGGCTATGGCATAAACCGCGTAGGGAAGTGGGGCGGACAGGATCATTTGCGCACCGCCCCGAATGTGATCCCGCGCAGCAAATGTTTGCGCAACAGGATGGTAAAGATCATCACCGGCAGCAGGAAAATTGTGGCCCCTGCGGCGACCGCCGGCCAGTCAAGCCCGCCAACGCCGATAATCGTCGGGATAAAGGGCGGCGCGGTCTGCGCCGTTGCCGAGGTCAGCAAGACCGCAAATGCATATTCGTTCCACGCAAAAATCAGACAGAAAATCGCCGTTGACGCGATGCCGGTGGCGGCTTGTGGCAGGACGACTTTGTAAAAGGCCTGAAACCGTGTGTACCCATCGATCAGCGCGGCCTCTTCATACTCGCGCGGGATTTCATCGATGAATCCTTTCAGCAACCAGACCGCAAGCGAGATGTTCACTGCTGTATAAAGCAGGATCATACCCAGATGCGTGTCTGACAGGCCGATATTTCGATACATTAGGAAAATCGGGATCGCGACCGCGATGGGGGGCATCATGCGCGTACTCAGGATGAAGAACAGCAGATCATCAGCCAGCGGAATTTTGAACCGGCTGAACGCATAAGCCGCCAGCGTGCCCAGAAAAACCGACAGAAACGTCGAGCCAAACCCGATAATAACCGAGTTCATGAACCGCTCTCCGAATTTCGAGGGCCCGACGATCACCATGTCGTACTGGCGCACAATTTCGTCTGCCCAGTTTTCCGGGGGGTTGTTGGCCAGAAAGTCCTGCGTTTGCCGTGTTCGGGTGGTGAACAGGTTTACATACCCTTCCAGCGTAGGTTCAAACACCATTTTGGGGGGATAACTGATCGCGTCAGCGGGTGATTTAAACCCGGTCAACATGATCCAGGCCAGCGGCAACATTGTGACCAGCGCATAGAGGATCACCAGTGACCCGGCCAGCCATTTGGAGCGTTTTGACGGTTCGGTGACGGAAAAGCTGCTCATGACACGCTCCGAGTTCCTGAGCGGGACAAAGTGGAAGCCACCTGATCGCTGCGGGTCGCCGTGGATGTGAAGATTAACCAGTGCATCACCGCTCCTTCACCTTGTTCAGCGCCTTGACGTAGATACTGGCCAGTCCGAACACCGTAACAAACAGAATGATTGCATAGGCCGAGGCATAGCCCGTTCGCCATTTCTCGAATGCCTCGCGTTTGAGGTTGATCGACGTCAGTTCCGTCGTTGAACCGGGCCCGCCGCCAGTAAGCTGCACAACCAGATCGAACATCTTGAAATTTTCGATGCCTCTGAACAGGACCGCCAACATCAGGAACGGCAGCACCATGGGGATTGTGATGGTAAAAAACTGCCGCAGTTTCGACGCCCGATCAACTTCGGCGGCCTCGTAGATGTAATCTGGGATGGATCGCAGACCGGCAAGACAGATCAGCATCACAAACGGCGTCCACATCCATGTATCCACGATCACGATGGACCACGGGGCAAGTTGAACAGACCCCAGCATTTCAAAGCTGGACGGTTCCTTACCTGTGAAAAACGCCACGATGTAGTTGAAAAGCCCGATTTGCGGCTGATACAGAAATTTCCAGAAATTCCCGACGACGGCAGGCGACAGCATCATCGGCAAAACGATGATCGTCGTCCAAAGATCATTGCCCTTGAATTTCTTGTTGATCAGCCATGCCAGTGTGAAACCGATCAGCACCTGAAAAAAGATCGTCCAGAACAGAAAATGCGCCGTCGCCTGCATGTTCAGCCAGATGTCTGAATCGTTCAGGATCCGTTCATAATTGCGCAGTCCGATGAACTCCGGCTCGCGCGTCAAGCGGTTCGCCTTATAGTTGGTAAAGCTAAGCTGGATCGTCCAGATCAATGGAAAGATGTTGATGGCCAGCAACAGGAAAATCGTGGGGGCCACAAATATCCAGGCAATGGCCCGGTCAGACAGGCCGCGAATCTTGCGGGCCACGCGCGGGGGCGTTGCGGTCGCAGCTTTGGTAAGGGGGCTGTCTGTCATCGGGTAAAGCAATCCTGTCGACCGGCGGGATGGCACCCGCCCGGCCGTT
The DNA here is from genome assembly GCF_003352045.1 of Sulfitobacter sp. JL08. NCBI lineage: Bacteria > Pseudomonadati > Pseudomonadota > Alphaproteobacteria > Rhodobacterales > Roseobacteraceae > Sulfitobacter > Sulfitobacter sp. JL08. The sequence goes on along the minus strand of NZ_CP025815.1, from coordinate 587,895 downwards.
TGCAGTTTGGTGTGGGGCGGGCGCGTCCCGCCCCACGGTATTGGTTTTAGAGTTTGCCTTCGTCTTCAAAGACTTCGGTCCAGTCTTCGATCAGCATATCAAGCGCTTCCTGTGCGGTACCCTGATCGGCCACGACATAGTCATGGATCCGCTTTTGCATCGCCAGAAGCAGTTCGGCATATGCCGGTTCCTGCCAAAAGTCCTGTACGGCGCCCATCGCTGTCAGGAAATCACCCGCGAACGGTTGACTGTCGACAAAACCGGGATCGTTCAGCACCGAATTATGCGCAGAGTACCCGCCCAGTTCCCACCATTTGGCCTGAACGTCCGGGTTCGCAAACCACTTGATGTATTCCAGCGCCGCATCCTGTTTGTCAGAATAGGCCACCACGGAAATCCCCTGCCCGCCCAGTGTCGAACCTTCCTGGTTTTGTGGCGGGTTCACGAAAAAGTCGATCTTGTCGCCACCGGTATTGGGATCGGCATAAAGACCGGGGAAGAACGCAAACCAGTTCATCGCCATCGCGACCTGACCGGATTTGAACGCATCCAGGCTTTCACCCATATACGAGTTCGTGTAGCCCGGCGGTGTAGCAGTTTCGTAGAATTCTTTATAGAATTCCAACGCTTCGACCGCTTCGGGCGAGTTTACAGCGCCTTCCATATCGTAGGAACCGGGGGTGTTTTCGTATTTGAAGCCCCACGGATACAGCGCAGATGTCACGCCCATGGTAATCCCTTCGGACCCGCGTTCGGTAAAGATCGCGGCGCCGTAGACGGTCTTGCCGTCAATTTCGCGGCCCTGAAAGAATTGTGCGATTTGCAGCATTTCCTTTTGGGATTCCGGCTCGCGCAGATCCTGGCCAGTGGCCTCTTTGTAGGCTGCCTGAATATCCTCGCGGGCGAACCAGTCCTTTCGATAGAACCAGCCGTTTGCGTCGCCCATGGCTGGCAGCGCGTAGTAGTTCGGTGTGCCCTTGGGCCACGTGGAATAGGCATAGACAGTCGCAGGCGCGAAATCGTCCATGCTGATGCCTTCTGCATCGAAAAAGTCGTTCAGCTTGACGTAGTGGCCGTTCTCGGCCCCGCCGCCGATCCACTGGCTGTCGCCGATCAGCAGATCACAAAGCTTGCCGCCAGAGTTGAGTTCGTTCAGCATCCGGTCGGCGAAGTTGGGCCAGGGAATGAACTCAAAGTTCATGCTGTGACCGGATTGCGCCTCGAATTCCTTGCTGAGTTCAACCAACGCGTTGGCCGGATCCCATGCGGCCCAGCACAGTGTCAAATCTTCTGCGGCAGCCATCGTGGGCACGCTCACAGAACACATCAGCGCCGCGCCGACGGCGGCTGCGTTCAGATTCTTCATAAGTTCCTCCCTAACCGGACACATCTCCAGTGCGCCCTGTCAAAACGCTAAATGAGCTACGTACATCAAGTCAAGGAATTGTTGAGGTACGAACATCAAAACTGCGAAACCCTGCGAGCTAACTACCTACAATTCACTGTTTTACATAATTTTATTCCCACATTTTTCGATGTGCTCGAATGCGTGCCGGCGAGACATACCCGACAGTTGTTTCTGCGTCTTCACCCCTGCCACGCACCTGCGACCGGTCCGACAACACCGGCAGGTACCGAATCTATACCCATCATCATGACCGGCAGCGGTACCGTCACGGGCCAGGAACAGCAGTCTCTTGAAGGGGTGTCATTTTACCACTGATCAGAGCGGCAAGATTATCCAGCCCACCGCGCGCCGGTTCGTTTTGATCCAACCCAATTCACCGGATGTCCTTATGTGGTAGGAAACCGCGCGGAACAGGACCAAGCATAATTCTCGACACGACGAAAAGCCCAATACATCCAGATGAAACAGATGATCGGCGTCAGTGGCCATTGCGAAATTGATCCACTAAAAAGACGCTGTTCTGAAGTCTTATATCTTTACAAGAAGAACAGAAAAGATGCCTGCACCTAACGACGAACAATCGCAATCCTTGCCGTTGTCGGACAACGGGATTGCCAAGCCCGCCCCTTCCTAGGCGCCCAAGTCAAGCGGCCGCATGCGGCTGCTTTTGATTCCCCTGTTTCTGCTGACACTGTTCACCGGCGCCGTCATCGGGATGTATTTCCAGCCGCCGGGCCTGCGGGCATTCTTTCATGCGACTGGTCTGCAACCCGGCGCCGGAACCGACACGCCCATCGCTATTGCCATTCAGAAAGTGACTGCACAGGAACAGATCGCAGTCGTCAGTGAAGGTGATGTTGTGGCTTTGGGCCGCATCATCCCCTTCGGCGATGTCATCAGCGTGGCGACCCCATCAGGTGCTGGTGACGCCCGCATCGCCGAGGTCCGCGTCGCGATCGGTGACAAGGTCGAGGCGGGCGATGTTCTGGCCGTTCAGGACAACCTGCCGCAGTTGCAAAGTGCGGTGGCGTCGGCGCGCGCAAACCTGCGTGTGCGCGAGGCAACGCTGGCCCAAACCAAGGCATCGACTCAGGCAAGTCAGGCCGAAGCTCAGGCTGATCGGCCCCATTTGAGTGGTCCAGTTTGAATGTTAGTGCATGATTGGTCTGGTTGCCATCGGAACGATGGTTTCCGGAGCCGGTGGGCGGTCGCCCAAAGCACTATGTGGTCGTTTGGTGTTGTAGTGTTTCCTCCATTGTTCGATCAGGATTTGTGCTTCGCGAAGCGAGTAGATGACCTCACCATTCAACAGCTCATCCCGGAGCCTTGCGTTGAAGCTTTCGCAATATCCGTTCTCCCAGGGCGACCCCGGCTCGATGTAGGCGGTCTTGGCCCCGACGGCTGTAATCCAGTCTCGGACGGCCTGAGCAATGAACTCGGGCCGGTATCTGACCGAATGTAGGCAGGAATGCCCCGCAGGATGAACAGGTCGGTCAGGGCGTCGATCACCTCGGCCGAGTTCAGCTTGCGGTTCACCCGGATCGCAAGGCACTCCCTGCTGTGTTCGTCCAGAATGTTCAGGGTTCTAAACGCCTTCCCATCATCAGTTCTGTGATGGACGAAGTCATATGACCAGACATGGTCACGATACTCCGGCCGCAGCCGAACACACGAGCCATCGTTCAGCCAGAGTCGCCCTTTCTTCGGTTGTTTCATCGGCACTTTGAGCCCTTCACGTCGCCACAGGCGTTCGACCCGCTTGTCGTTCACCAACCAGCCTGCATCCCTCAGCAAGGCTGGTATCGACCATACCGGCGGATCAGCTCGATCATGTCGGCAACCAGCCGGTCTTCATCGGCACGGCCCCTCGGAGCCTTGCGCTGCGTCGAACGATTTTGACGCAACACTCGGCAGGCCCGCCGCTCTGAGATGTCGAACTGACTTCGCACATGTTCAATGCAGGCACGACGACGCGAAGGGCTCAGTAGTTTCCCCGTGCAGCCTCAGACAGGATGAGCTTGTCCAGCGTCAGATCGGACACGGCGCGACGCAGCCGATCATTCTCCTTCTGAAGACGTTTGAGTTCCTTCAGTTGGTCCGTTCCCATTCCGCCATATTGCTTGCGCCAGCGATAAAATGTCTGCTCTGCTATCTGCACCTGGCGGATAGCATCAACACGCGGCATCCCTTGGCCACATAGCACCTCAACCTGCCGTAGCTTCGTGACAATCTCTTCCGGCTTGTGTCGCTTGATTCCCATCTTTGATCCTCCGTTTCCTAACTATAGGGGCGGACCACTTCAAAGGGGGAGGATCAAAACAGGCAATGCCGGCCTCCCGCTTTTTTTCCTGAATCCAGAAACTTTCACCCCCGCTCTGTGTTGATTTATCAAGCAGGGATGCGCCCTGCCTGAAAAGGAATTCAAGAAAGGAGTACACAATGAAACGCCTTTTAATAACCACAGCCCTTGTCGCGATGGCCTCTGGCCCAGTTGCGGCCGAGCAGTCGGTAAGCGACCTGTCGAAATCCGACATCATGCAATCCCAGGGCCACATGACGATCAAGGCATCCAACCTGCTTGGTCACCGCATCTATCTGCCCGGCTCGGATGATGCTGCAAACGCAGCCGGCACCTCACTGACCGAAGTACCGGATAACTGGACCATGGCCGGCGAAATCCGCGACGTTGTCCTTTCAAAAGATGGCCAAGTCGTAGCGCTGATCGTGGATGCCGGCGGATTCCTGGGTGTTGGCGAAACCGAGCGTAGGATCGATATCCAGAACGTGTGGTTCGCCCCAGATGTAGACGACACCGGAGAGCTTTTTATAGTCTACAATGGTGGCGAAGCCATGTTCCAGAAAACCGCCCGCTTTGACGATGAACTTGCCGAAAACGCAGGCGAGATGCGAGGCACCGAAAACATGGTTCTGAACCGTCCCGAGCCGGCAACCGTTGCCTTTGCCGATGTAACAACTGAGGATCTGCTGGGTGCAGCCGTATACGGCAAGAATGACGAATGGGTCGGCGAAGTCAGCGAGCTGACACTGGCCGAAAACGGCAAGATCGATGCGGTCATCATCGACATCGGCGGTTTCCTTGGCATCGGTGAAAAACCCGTTGCGCTGAGTGTGGATCAGGTCGATCTGCGCCGCGTCGAGGCAGAGGACACATTGCGTGCCTATGTCGATATGACAGAAGATCAGCTGGACGATATGCGCACCTGGAAAGGTGAAAGCTGAGTTTTAGGAACGTGGCGACACGTTCGTATCGAAGACAAACAACAGGGGGCGCGGATATCCGTGCCCCCTTTTTCACGTCTGGTTTCCCGCAGACAAAAAAACACCCGGCTCGGGGTCAAATCCCAAGCCGGGTGGCAATCTGCAAAAACAGTGTTTTCAGAACCGGACGACAGTATGTGCTCCGATATCGGGCTTTGCGTCCTTGTCCAGATTGGCACAGGCTATTTCAAGCCCGAACTGAAAGCGGCTGTTGGTCGCGCTCCAGACTTCGGCATCACGCAGCGACATTTCCAGCAACAACAGATCCGGATCATCGCGCCCTGTGAACCACGCGGCCGCAACCGCGTTCCACAACTCGTCCAGCATTTCGGAATTGTCGCTTTGCCGGATGGCTCCGCGCAGACACGCAAAATATCCTGTGTCTTCGCCCACAAGGCAGTAATGCGCTGTTGCGCCCTGCCCCACCTGGGCTGCCAGATCAGTTTTACGCGACGTGATAAACCACAAGACAGCTTTGCCCGCGTCGGCAAAATGGGTCATCGGGCGCATATGTGCACCCGACCCTTCTATCCCAAGCATTCCGGCGCGCACATGCGACAGCTGATCGAACAATTCTGATTTTGGTTCGTTTTCTGTGCGATATGTATCAGGCATGGCTTCAGCTTTCCGTCATGGACCAGCTATCGACTTCACGTTCCGCCTGTTCGCGGGTCTTGCCATAGCGTTCCTGAATTTTGCCAACCAACTTGTCGCGGTTGCCATCAACCTGCTGCAGATCATCGTCCGTCAGTTCACCCCACTGGGTTTTGACTGCACCTTTAATCTGCTTCCACGTTCCTTCTATTTGATCGCGGTTCATGACTGATCTCCTTTCATTTGGATAACTCTGAAAGAACAACGCACAACCCGCTGCGTGGTTCCCGACAAAGCGAAATACCAGACCAATGCTAGGGGCGCGATCGGGATCAGACGATGTCTTCGGTTAAACCCGGCATCGCGCGACCGAACTGTTCGGCGGGTTGCGTATCATGGGGCACCAGAAAGCCGGTGCGTTTGTCCGGCGCGCAGGTTGCATTCTGTTCCACCAAACCGCGCCACGCGACCACCGCCCTTAGCGGATCATAAAATTCCGGTCCTGCGTCCTGCCCCAGCCAGTGGCCGAACACACGTTGCCTTATCGCCCGGACGGTCGCGGCATCCTCGATCAGTACGCCGGCTTCGGTATCCCAGTAAAAGCTGCGCCCGTTCAGGTTGGCCGAAGATATGATGGCCGCGTCTTCATCGAAAACAGATACCTTTGCATGCACGTAGATGATCGGCGATCCGCACAGTTCATCCCGATCCCCGGTGGACGATGTATGCGGGCGCACGGGCGAACAGATCACCACACGATCCCCGAACCCCGCCTTGAGCGTGGCAAGACATTTTGCCTGTAGGTTTTCGCCATAACGTGCATCCGTCGATGTCGAACCTTCAAAGGCCACATCGTCAGGGGCTGCGGGCAGGGTCAGGATCAACGACAGTTCGGGGCGCAAACGAGCGGCCCGTGCCAGCGTTTTTGCAAACTTTTGATCCCGGAAGTACTGGGTTTCAAGATAGATCAGGTTGCGGGCCTCTCGGGCCAGACGATGGTGCGTTTGCGCCAGCCCTGTTGCCACGGGATGCGGCGACAAATACGGAAAATTCATTTTGCGCGGCACCGACAGCGTGGTCAGAAAACGGCTGTTGGATGGCGCGGCTTTCGCGCCGACTCCCATGTACAGAAAATCCTCCAGATGCTTCTGGGCGTCTTTGACAACCGCCCCTTCGCACATCATCTGCACATCGTGCCATGTTTCATCACGCTGCCTTTGATGATGCAGGTCGTCATAGCGCCGTTCATCCAGATCAAGCCCGCCGATGCACAAGGTCTTGCGATCGAACACTGCCATTTTCTGGTGGTGGGTTGCGGGCACGATCTCGCACGGGGGCCAAGGGCGTGCGGACAGTACGTCATCGTTCTTCCACCTCAGCAAAATGCGCAGACCGGGGCTGCATTCCAACACCCGTTCTCTTGAATCCTCGTTCATTGCGTTCAGCCTATCCGCATGTTCACGCAACTTTTTGTACATGCCCGGCCACAACAGCGCTTTGGGCAACAGCCCGGCGCGGGCCGTGTGAAGCGCATTGATGACGCGCAAACGTGCACGTGGCCCCGCCACTTCGGCGGCGGCAACAAAAGCCCGCCGCGACCGCCACGAGGTACAATGCAGGTCATGCCCGACCACAGGATCGAAGTCCGACAGGACCATGTGCACCGCCACACCGCGTTTCAGCACATGCACCATCAGATCAAACCAGTCTGTTCCGATGCGTTGTGCCGCCTTGCTGCGTAACCGCGTGGACAGATCAAAGATGCGGTAGCCGGCCCAGATTTCTTCGCGCGCTTCCAGAAACGCCTGCTCCATCGCCGGATAGGCTTCCTCGGCGGTGATCAGAAGACGCACGTTTGTAACCGGCGTTTTCAAAGAGATATCTGAGGAATTCATAAGCCAACCTGACACGAAACAAAATCTTGGACTAGTCCGATGACCCGACAGTTCGATCGGAAATCAGGCGTTTTCATCCTCGGGATGGAATGCCTCGAACGGGAAGGTCACAACGAACACGTAACGCCCGTTTTCCAGTAATTGTTCCACCGTGCCCCCCAATTGCTGGGAAAACGTCCGGATCAATTTGCGGCCCAGACGGACAGCACCCTGATCCGTGACTTCCTCGGAAACGGAATTGGCAAGTTCAAGGACAATGTCAGACCCGTCCGCCGTATCGGTTTGTTTCAGGCGAACATTGATAAACAATTCTCCGTCGCGGTTTTTCCCTGAATATTTCAGCGCGTTTGTGAATGCTTCGGTTGCAAGCATCGCCAACGGGCTGGCCTGATCGGGCACCAGCGTCACCGGATCCATATCGGTGGTCAGTTTGATCCCGCGCACTGTTTCGGACCCGATCGCAAGCAGCTGGGAAAACAGGCTTTCCAGAAGCACATCAATCCGCACATTCGACAGTTCGGTTGTCTGGTAGAGTGCCCGGTGCACGGTGGCGAGGCTTGACAATCTGTCCTGCACCGTGCGCAGCGCATCCCGTGCCTCTTTCGATGTGGCCTGCCGTGACTGCAAGTTCAGGATCGAAGATATCAGTTGCAGGTTGTTCTTGACCCGATGATGCACTTCCTTCAGCAGCACTTCGCGTTCGAAAACCCGGTTTTCCAGATCAGCCTCGTCGTTCAGAAGCTTGAATGCAACGCTATGGAAGGTGCGTGCGATCTGCTGAATCTCGGCCGGCGAATCGTTCAGCGCGTCACCGCGAAACGCAATTCGCTTGTCGGCGAAATCATGCATACTGCGCCCGAGCCTGCGCAACGGGCGGATCACCTGACGCTGGATCGCCATCAACCCGACCAACAGGCTGGTGATCCACATCAGGATCGGGAACATGATCGTTGCAGACGCGTATTTGACGCTTTGCACCAGTGGCGTCTCAGGTTTCCAGACACCCAGCGCATAGGCCTCTCCCGGGATGATCGGGACAAGGGCAAAATCGCGTTTGGTTCCCTGAACTGTCGGGGCGGTGAAGGCCTGTCTTGGCAGGCCGACCAATTCGCTCAGGGACCGGTCCACCGGCAACAGTTGCGAAACCTCCTCTTTGGGAACATCCGAGGTCAGTATCGTTCCTTCGGCATTGAAGGTCACAACGGTCGCTTCCCGCGCGATATCGATCCTGTTGCGTTCCCGCACCATCGGCTGTCCGGAAAAAGACAATGATACGAACCCCAGAAAATCCTGTTCCTTTCCATAGACAGGCTGACTGACAATGATCACGGGAATACCCGTCACTTCGCCTGACGGATTGAAAGACACCCGTTCCTGCGGGTTTTCAAACAGCTCTTTCGAGGACGGGTTATCGGAAAAATCATAGCGCTTGTCGAAATTGTTGCACACCGAAAGCCCGTCTGAATTGGTAAAGCCGACGAACAGGGTGTGCGGCGTGCTACGGGCCGCACGCTGCATCAGCGCAACACAATCTGTTGCAGCCGGATCAAGAACCGCGACCGCATCGGCCAGCCCGTTGGCCGCGCCAAAGGCGGCAATGATCATTTCACGTTCCGGTCTGACGATATCCGAGGTCTGCGCCTGCAAACTGGCCTGATAGGTCTGACGGGCGGCAGTGATCGCTTTTTGCGTCTGCACAACTGCCAGTAACCCAAGCGGCAACAACGCCAACGTCAAAAGGATCGCGACACGCACCGATAGCGATCGGGCGAGGCCGCTGGCCTTTTCCGGCGCGGCACCCGCCAAGGCGTTCAGGGGCTTTGACTGCCCTTGGCTGTGATCCTCGCTCATCCGGATCTTGGGTTGCTTGCGATGACGCCGATTGTGGCCTGATCGGTCAGTTCCAGCGCATCGTCATCGTTTAGCTTCAGCAACTCTACCAGAGTTTTGCGGCCGCGGTTGACCCGGCTTTTGATGGTGCCCACGGCCACCCCGCACATCTGTGCCGCATCGATATAGGAAAATCCCTGTGCCCCGACCAACATCAGAGCCTCGCGCTGTTCATCGGGCAGTTGTTCGAACATCTTGCGGAAATCGGCCATGGCCAGACGCCCGTCATGCGCCGGTTTTTCCGCGATCTGGTCCGTCAGCACACCGTCAATATCGGCGACTTCGCGTTTGGCCTTGCGGCGTTCGGAATAAAACGTGTTGCGCAGGATTGTGAACAGCCAGGCGCGCATGTTCGTGCCGGGCTGGAACTTGTCGATATTGGTCCAGGCCTTGACGACGGTATCCTGGACCAGATCGTCGGCGCGGGACACATCGCGGGTCAGGGACAGGGCAAAGGCCCGCATCGATTTGAGGTGTATGGCGATCTCGTCGCGCGGATCAAGCCGGGCGGGATCGTCTTCAGACAGCGCAACGTTCATTTGTCACCGCCTTGCTCTTTCAACTGGCGCAACAAAATCTTGAACCTTTCGGGAACCTCTTCATCTATGATATCATCATAGACGCGCTTGAGGTTCTCGCCGATCTGATCCTTTTGTCCGGCGCTTTTTTTGTCGGCGCCGCCGTCTTTATCTGTTGGCCCGGTCATGAATACACGTGCTACCTTTTTTGAAGTTACATGGAACCTAACGCTCAACTTGCGCGTTGGTTCCCGCGAAGTCATGAAAAATTTGGAGGGTTAATGAAAACCACGGAACCAGAGAACGATGTGACAGCACAGATTGCGGCACATCTTCCTTATCTCAGGCGCTATGCGCGCGCATTAACCGGCACACAAACCACCGGCGATGCCTACGCAGCCGCCACGCTTGAGGCGATCCTGCACGACCGATCCGTGTTCGAAACCGGTTTACCCGCACGCGTCGCCCTGTTTCGCGCCTTCCATCTTGTCTGGAACAGTGCCGGCGCGCCCGCCGATGCGCCAGAACAGGGGCTGGAACAGGCGGTGCACAGCCATATCGGTGTGCTGGCGCCTGACACGCGACAGGCGCTGCTGCTGAACAGCGTTGAACAGTTCAGCGTTCCCGACATCGCGCAAATCATGCAGATTTCGCAAGATCAGGTGGAATACCTTATTGATCTTGCCCGCCGCGAGATTGACGCAAGCGTCGCCGGCAAGGTTCTGGTGATCGAGGACGAGGCCATTATCGCAATGGATATCCACGACATCGTCACCTCAATGGGCCATCACGTGACCGGCATCGGGCGCACCCAGAAAGGTGCGCTGAAGCTCGGGCTTGCCGAGGCGCCCGATCTGATCCTTGCCGATATCCAGCTGGCGGACAACTCGTCCGGGATTGATGCGGTCAACGATCTGCTTGAACAGATCGGCCAGATTCCGGTGATCTTCATCACCGCGTTTCCTGAACGGTTGCTGACCGGTGAGCGCCCGGAACCCGCCTTTGTTATCGCAAAGCCCTATTCCGAAGATCAGGTGCGCTCGGCGGTCGGGCAGGCGCTGTTCTTTTCGTCAACCGAAACGCTAAAGGCGGGCTGACAAAAAAAGACCCTGCCGAAGGATACGGCAGGGTCAGGTAAAAGGGGCCGGGAAAAAGGGACGGGATCCGGCCCCGATCAAACCCTTATTCCGAGGCGATGGCGCGCAGCATCCATGCGGCCTTTTCATGAAACGCCGACCGCGCTGTCAGAAGATCCGCCGTCACGTCGTCATGTTCTTTTTCCGCGATCTTGATCGCGGCATGCATCCGGTGCGCCAGGCGCGCGTGATCCTTGACCAGATCTTCGACCATTTCGCGTGCGGATGGTGTCTGATCCAGATCATCAATCACACTGTCATGGGCAAGTGTCGCGAAGGACATTGGCGTCAGCTTGCCCAGAGCGCGGATACGCTCGGCCATCACATCAACGGCGCCAAACATCTCTTCGTACTGTTCTTCCGTCAGCTTGTGGATCGAATAGAACAGCGCACCTTCCACGTTCCAGTGATAGGCGTGGGTCTTGAAGATCAGCCGATAGGTGTCGATTACGGTATCCGACAACGCTGCGGCCACCGGTGCGGTATCTCTGACACCTGTGCCGACTTCGTTTTCTTCGGGAACGACGGTGAGGGCATCTGCCATGATGAAACTCCTTGTTGGTTAAACTCTGGTTTGCCTCCGGCTGGGCCAAAGGACAGTATTTAGGGAAAGTGGTGTTGTTCTAGCGCGGGGTGTTGCCGCGCAGCGCACGGGCGACCATGGCAATGACGAACAACGCCAGAAAGATGAAGAACAGGATCTGTGCGATCCCGGCTGAGGCTGTCGCGATACCGCCAAATCCGAAAACGGCGGCGATCAGGGCAACGACAAAGAAAACTACGGCCCAATAAAGCATGTCTTGGTTCCTTTCATATAATACGCGCCTCTCTGGCGCTCACTGCCCTATAAACGTGCGATGCACCGCGAAGTTCCGCAGAACGGGAAAAAGAATGGTTGGGCAACGGGCGGAACTTTATTGTCCCGTCTGCGTTGGCTGTGAGAAATGACAGTTGAAAATGAAAAGGAGACCACCATGGCCAGCACGCAAAAAAAATCTAATGGTTCTGTTTCGGCCCCGACAGCCGAAGATTTGGGGCAACAGCTTGAAACTCTGAAAGCGGACATCGTCTCGATCACGCAATCGCTGGGTGATATGGCAAAGGCGCAAGGCAATGATCTGAGCGCCGCCGCCAAGGAACGTGTCGCCGACGCCAAGGCCAAGGGTTCGGAACATATCGCGGATCTGAACGCACAGGCAGAGCATCTGGGCGCGCAGGCCGGTGAGTTCGTTCACAGGAAACCGGCTGTCGCGCTTGGAATGGCAGCAGGGCTGGGCTTTCTTGTTGGCCTCATGTCCCAGCGCCGGTAAAGACATGACCGGAGTTATTGATCATCTCAAGGCGCGCTCGGCCCATGCGGCCCGGCGCGCCGCGCTAGGGGCAGGCGCAACGGCCCTTATCATCGTGGGCGCAGGATTTCTGACCTCTGCAGCGTGGATGCTTCTGGCGCAAATGCAGTCGCCCCTGTTCGCGGCGACGATTATCGGCAGCGCCTATGTAGGCGTCGGATTGGTTTGCATTGGCATTGTCCTATCTTCATCCGATCAGACACCTGCGTCAACAGCCACATCGCACAGTTCCGAAAACGCAAACCGTGCAGCGGACCTGCCGCCTTTGGCCGAAGCATTCGTGTTTGGCCTCAATGCCGGATTATCCGCGGATCAGCGGCGCGCAAAAAGACCGCATTGATCAGATCAATGCGGTCCATCCGCTTGGCACGTCAGGCGCGACCCGGCGTAGAACGCGGACCCGCGAACAGCCAGATAATGAACCCGAGGATCGGCAGAATAAGCACCAGCAAGGTCCAAAGCACCTTCTTGCCCGTCGATGCGCCCGATCCGACGATTGATATTATGGCCCAGATGTCCAGAACCAGAACAATCAGTCCGCCAACTCCAGTGATTTCCACCATTTTCTTCTCCTTTTTTGCCGAATGGCTTTGTTGCATCGGACCAGAAGGTGAAACACGCCGCATGTAATGCAGGGCAGTTCGCTTTGCTTTTGTCCGGCACATCCCTGTTACAACGCGCAATCTGTCCCTTGGGTTCCATGCCAATTGGTGCGGGGAAAAGCGACACGACTTCCCGACATGTTCCGGCAAACCGTTTGTCTGTTATAGCATGACTTCGATTTCAGCGCCGCCAAAGGCCGCTACCGCAGCGCGCGCGGCATCTGCAACCAGCAGGCAACAGGCTGTCGACAGCCCGTCTGCCACAGCGGCAGAAGGGGCGCTGACCGAAACAAGCTTGTGTTGCGTACCGTTCAATATTGCTGTCGGATCAATAATGTGACCTGCGTTATCCGCCGTTGGGAAAATCGTTCCATCAGGCGCCGAAGTTGCAATTGCGCGATCGCGCAGCGCCACATGGTGCACAATCCTGCCGTCAGGCTGGCTGACCCCCGCCCGCCAGTCACGGCCATCGGGTCTTGGGCCTATCGCGGCGATTTCACCCATGTCGATCAGCACATTGTCCAGCCCGCGATCACGCAGCAATGCCGCAATCCGGTCAGTGATATAGCCTTGGGCAATCCCGTTCAGGGTCAGCGCCATGTCCGCACGCGTGAAGCGCACCATGCCGGCATCGAATTCAACATGCTGCCATCCAACCGCAGATCGTGCCGATGCGGGATCATCGCCCTTGGCCAATGCACGCCAGACCGGCTGAACGGTGGGATCAAATGCACCCAAGGTTGCCGCATTCATCGACCCGGACAGGCTGAGCACATGCAATAAATCGGCCGAGGGCGCGGCAAGTTGCCCGCTGGTGTTGAGCCTGACGATTTCGGATCCGTCACGATACAGGCTGAAGATGTTTTCCAGCCGGTTCAATTCCTGCTCGACCGCGCGGATCACCGGGTGCGCCTGATGCTGGGACAGCCCGCTTAACTGCATCGAGGCGCCAGCGCCAAGAGCGCGGCCCTGCCAGCGAACAACTTCTGTGGCCTGAGCTTGTGTGGCACACAATGTGCAGGCCGCAGAAATGGTCAGAAACCGGCGGCGGGACAGTGTCTGGGTCATGCGGGTGTCTCCAGTGGCTGTTCAAGGTCGACCGGCCCAAGGGCCGCGTCGTCTGGTATTGATCCGAAAGTCACCGCCTCGCCTCCGTAGGTGGCAATGAACGCCTCGGCCGCAGTCGCATCGGCGAACGGCACGATTTCGGGCGCGCCCATCCCACCTGCAACCCCCGCTCCGACCACAAAAACCGCGGTGTCAGCCACGATCCAGTTGCCGATACCGGGCTGGTCCCAGGATGGCGCCACGCCCATATCGCTGACATAAACCACCTTGATAGGGGCGTCCCTTTCCGGGCTTTTCACATAGGCAATTAGATCGCGCACCTGAGCAAAGAAAATCGGCTGCTCCATTCCGGCCAGATGGATCTGTCCTTTTGGCCCGCCATGTTCGGAAATGTTCATCTGGCAGAAATAACTCAGCGCTTCCTGGGTCAGTGGAACCGGATCGGGAATGGCGATTGTCTCTTCCTTGCAGGCGGCAAATGCGAGTATCGGGATCAGGATCAGGTGTTTCATGGCTCGACCCGTCTGAAGGCAGCGCAGGCCAATCCGAACCCCAAAAGCGGCCAGCTTAACAGTGACAGGGGGGCGGCCCAGACCGGTAGCATCTGCGCCGCTCCGGCCATACCACTTGCAAGCGCCACACCGTCCGAGGCAGCTACATTCCAGACCCGGAAGGCATCAGCCGGATTTGCGACCATAACCCATGGAAAAATCTTCTGGGTAAAGACGCCACCGTCATCCAGAACCACCGCGCCCAACAGGCCCAGATCAAACAAAACCACAAACACCAGCCAAAGCCCGGCAGCCAGACCGGCAGCGGCAGCGGGCGATTTCGCCAGTGACGACAGCGCGTATCCAAGCAGGACAAACACCGCCCCCAACAGCGTGGCCGTCACGATCAGACGGAACAGGGCCAGCACACTTTCGCTTCCGGCTCCGCCCGCCAGTGCGGCAACAACACCCGCGCTGCCCAAGCCAATGCAGGTCGCAATCCCGAGGGCAGCCAGATGCGCCAGAAACTTGCCGATCAAAATCTCGCCCCGCCCGGCCGGATAGGCCAGCAGCAAACCCAGTGTGCCGCGGTCCCGCTCTCCGGCGATCGTGTCAAATGCGATCATCAGTGCCAGAAGCGGCGCAAGGTATACGGCCAGCGTGGTCATCGACGATACAGATACCGTCAGCATATCGACGCCAAGCGTACCCGTCGGCGCGGACCCGGCAAAGGTCAGCGCCAACGCGAAAAGAACCATAATCGCGGTGGCCAGCACCAGCCACCAATTCCGCCGCAAGATCAGCATTTCGGCGCTGGCAATGGCAAAAACCCTTGGGATCATGTGTTTTCCCCTTTTGCATAGTGCCGGTACAAGTCTTCAAGGCGCGGCGGGATCATTTCGATATCGGCCACCGTGTCGCCCATCGCCGCGATCCGGCGCAGTTCTTCCATCTTGCGGTCCGCCTGACAGTAAAGCTCGACCGATGCGCCGTTGATCCGCGTGCCCCCAGTCGCATGTGCGATCTGGTCCGCCTGCCCGTCCCGTACCAGAATGCGCAGCCGCGTTGGCAGGCCTGCCACACGCGACAGGTTGGCCAGCGTGTCATCCGCAACCTTGACGCCCTGACGCAGAATCGCGATGCGGTCCGTCTGGGCCTCGACCTCGGTCAGGGCGTGGCTGGCGATCAGGACAGCAGTGCCTTGCGCCGCCAGTTCATCGATAATGGCATAAAGATCCTGACGCGAAATCGGATCAAGCCCGCTGGTCGGTTCGTCCAGCAATGCAACCTTGGGTGTGCCAAGCAGAACCTGGGCCAGACCCAGACGCTGCCGCATGCCCTTGGAATAGGTCCCGATGCGGTTGTCGGTGGCACCGGCCAGCCCGACCCGCTGCAACAGCGCTTCGATATCGGGCTTGGGCCCGCCTGTCAGGCGCGCAAACAACGTCAGTTGCTCTCGGCCTGTCAGCGTCGGATGGAAATTCACAGACTCGGGCAGAAAGGCGACGGCGGCGCGTCCCGCGCAGCTTCCGGGGCGGGCCCCGTTGATCGAAATTTCGCCGCTGTCCAGGGATGTCAGGCCAAGGATCAGCTTGATCAGTGTTGATTTTCCAGCGCCGTTGTGCCCCAGCAAAGCCACACGTTCACCCGCGCCAACACGCAGATCGATTTCGTTCAGCACCTGCATCTTTCCGCGCGTTTTACAGACTGACCGGATTATCAGCGTTTCATCCTTCATTGGGCACCTGTTCATTTACCGCCGGCATGTCAGCGTTCATTTTTGGGAAACTGTCGATCACCCCGCCGGGCAGCAGGGCCGGAAACGCGGCCTGTGACCATCTGACCAACTGGACTGCGGGCGAGCCAAGCAACAACTTGGCAGCGGGCTGCGTCCACAAAACGTGATCCATACTGTCATTCGGACGATAGGCGGTATCAGCGACACCGTCACCATCCAGATCATAGGCGGCAAAATCGCTCCAGAAATTGCCCTCCCCGTCTTTTGACCATTCGTCCCATTTGGTGCTGACATATTTCACCTGCGTCCTGTTGCCGACAAACGCGTTGCCGGTGATTTCGTTGTCAGCAGATCCGGCGGTGAAATGAATGCCGATATCACAGCGTTCAAACCAGTTGCCGGAAAAGGTGTTCTTGTTGGAATTGTACAGAAACGCACAGCGGTTTTTTCCGTTTCGAACGACGTTACCGGTGATTTCCGAATTGTTGGTGTAATTCATCATGATGCCATGTTCGCGGTCGTTCAGTGACAGGTTGTTGGTCACCTTGACCCGCTTGGAAAACATCACCGCATAGCCCAGATCGTTGCCGATCGACACGTTTCCGGACACTTCGGATTGGTTCGCATACATGTAATGCACGGCAAAACGCAGATCGCGAAAGCGGTTGCCGGTGAAAATGTTGCGCTTGGATGAGTTGACAAAAATACCATCCCGACCCCAGCGCACGTCGTTGCCTTCAACCACTGCGCCCGGTGCGTTCCAGACATAGATGCCGTTGCCACGGTCGTTCATGCGACGATCCTGTCGGCCTTCTATGCGGTTATCGGCGACCCGGGCATCGCGCGCGCCATGGATGTCGACGCCGTAAAGATTGCCCAGCAAAACGTTGTTGCGGACAATGGCGCCGGTTGCACCAGCTGTAAGCTGCACACCGGAATCGATGGTTTCGTGATCAGATCCGGACCCCACGATGGTCAGATCCTGTACCACCACATCAGGCACCGTCACGGTGACAACGCTGCCGTGTCCGCCGCCGTCCAGCGTGGCGTGGCCCTGCCCGTCAAGCGTAACGGGTTTGTCCAGCACAACGGTTTCGAAATAGGTGCCGGGCCGCAAGAGCAAAGTGTCGCCCGGTGCGGCCCGGGTCAGAGTTTCAGCGATGGCCCCCGTGCGCGCCGGTACATCCCACTCGGCCGCCCAAAGCGGCAAAGCAGTCAGAACCAGTGCAAAGGTCAGGGGCCAGCGCATGATTCAGCTTGCCCGCGGTTCGACGAACATGCGGCCGCGCATTTCCATGTGCAGCGCGTGGCAGAACCACTGGCAATAGTACCAGTGCACACCCGGTCTTGCTGCGGTGAAGGTCACCGATGCTGTCGCCTGCGGCCCGACTTCCATTGCGACGCCAAAGTTGGCCAGACAGAACCCGTGGGTGACATCGTCAACATCGTCCATGTTGGTGACATAGATTGTGACTTCATCGCCTTCCTGCACGGTGAATTTCTCCATTGAGAATTCCGGTGCGACCGAGGACATATAGACCCGGACCTTGTTCCCGTCGCGGATGATCTCTTCATGTCCCCAATCCAGATCGACGCCATCGGCTTCGGCCTGCTTGCGGGCGTCTTCCCACATCGGATCGGCACGATCCCATACATCAACCGGGTTCACGATATCCGCCCGCACGATGATACTGTCATGTGGTTCCGCAAAGGTTGGCCCGTCATGGACAACCCGCAACTCGCTTTCGGACAGGTCGATCACCTGTTCATTTTCGGGTTTCAGCGGCCCGGTGTTCAGGAACCTGTCTTTCGAGAACTTGTTCATCGAAATCAGCCACTTGCCATCGGCCTCTTTGGTTTCGCCCATCGAGGTAGAATTGTGACCGGGCTGGTAATGCACATCGACCTTCTGTTCGATCGGATCGACATCTTCGCCAGCATAGGCGCGCAACGCCTTGTCGATGTTCCACTTGACGATCTGGCTGTCCAGAAACAGCGTGGTAAAGGCGTTGCCCTTGCCATCGAACGCGGTGTGAAGCGGCCCAAGACCCAGCTGTGGCTCTGCGACGATGCACGATCTGGGGTCGGCATCGCTTTCGAACAGGGCATCAACCTTGGTCACGTCGATCACCGAAACTGTCGGTGACAGCTTGCCGTTGATCATGACGTGCTTGCCGTCAGGCGCGGTGTTACAGCCGTGTGGACTGTTCGGGATCGGGATGTAGCGTGTGTAGTTCTTGTTCTGGCCCTTGCGCCCGTCAATCACAGGCACGCCGTTCAGAACCTGCACGTCGCCATTGGCCACGCCTTCCTCGATTGCCTTGATGTTGAACACGACCACATGATCCATCTCGTTAGATGTCATTTCGGCCAGATTCATACCCATTTCCGAGTTGTAGCTGGTCGAAAAGGCGTATTTGCCCTGATAGTCGCAATCTGTGTTGTCAAGGTTCCCCGACACGATCACCTGCCACGAAATGGTCATTTCGTCACCGTCGATGGCGGTGAAGATGTTCACGTATTGCGACGGATCGTCCAACACCTTGCCGTCGTTGACCAGCGGCGCTTCGTGTTCGCCATTGGCAAAAACATAACCGGTGCGCGGATATTTCTGCGGGCGCATGCCGTGGATGTCATGCGCGTTCGGAATTTCGATGATCTTGTCGCATTTCATCACGTCACAGCGCACTCGGGCAACGCGCGTGTTGGCCTTGTCGTTCATGAACAGATAGCGCCCGTCATAGGTACCATCGGTGAAAGACATGTGCGGATGGTGCAAGTCACCGTTGTCATAGGTAACCTTGCCATTCGCAGCGAGGAATTCCTTGGTTTCGGGCAGCAGGCCCTCGGTCAGCACCTTCAGGCTTTCGTTGGTCTGGCCCCAACCGGTGGCCGAGCAGCGGTTGAACACCGGCACCCGCATCAGTTCGCGCATGGACGGAAAGCCCAGAATGCGCAGTTCGCCGGTCTGGCCGGATGACCAGAAGCCGTAATACTCGTCCAGCTCGCCGGGTTCGAGGTTGATCTTGCCCGATGCCTGCGCCGCGGTGCCCGCACTGTTCATCAGACTGCCGCCGATGCCGGTTCCGGCCAGCATTGCGCCCGTTGCGGTCGCGCCCAGCATGGCGCGCCGTGTCAGGGCGAGTTCCTTGAAAGATTTTGACATTATGTAGTCCTCCTTTGAAGTTTAGGTTTCAGCCGGCTTTTGGGGCGGGCCTTTTTTCAGAATATCGTCGCTGACCTTTCCGACAGCGGCGCGTCGTTTCAGTTGCCGGATCACGACCGGGCATTTGGCATCAGACTGGTAAAGCACCTGGCAGTGCAGACAGTTGACGCATTCGTTGGGGTTAATTTCGCCGGTGGGGTGGATTGCCTGAACCGGGCATTCGTTGGCACAGGTCTGGCACGGGCTGCCGCATTCCTTGTAGCGGCGCAGCCAATCAAACATCCGCATCCGTGCGGGGATCGCAAGCGCACCGCCCAGCGGGCAAAGGTAGCGGCAGTAAAACCGTTCCACGAACAGGCCGATGACCAGAAGGCTGACGGCGAACACGACAAACGGCCAGTCGCGCACGAATTTCAGGATGATCGCCGTTTTGAAGGGCTCCACTTCGGCCAGCTGTTCTGCCAGCGGGATCGATGCCAGCGACACACCAAAGAGGCCCAGGAATATCATGTACTTGATTGGCCACAGACGCTCGTGCAGACCCCATGGCACTTCCCATTGGGGCAGTTTCAGCGCGCGCGCGATCTGGTTGGTCAGTTCCTGCAGCGCACCAAACGGGCACAACCAGCCACAATAGGCTCCGCGACCCCAGAACAGCAGGGCCGCGGCGATGGCGAACCACTGGATGAAAACCAGCGGATCAAGCAGGAAGGCATCCCATGTGAAACCGCTGCGCAGAGATCCGGCCAGCGCCATCAGGTTGACGACCGACAATTGCGCATTGGCATACCACCCGATGAAAAACAGGCTCATCGTCAGAAATCCGATCCGCACCCAATAGAACACCCGCGGGTTGGCGGTCGCCTGAAATTGGAAGAAAAAGATTCCCGTCAGCGTTAATAGCATCACGCCAAGGATCACGATTTCGACAATCCGGTCGCGCCAGATGCGTTGCCACAGCGCCGCCTTGGCCGCTGCTTCGGCGCTGGCATCTTCGACCAGCGGTGCGGCGGTCGCGGGCAGCGGCAACAGATATCTCTTGGGCAGGGTATAGCCCAGATCAAATGTCAGAAACGTCTTTTCAACCGCACCGATGGCACGCTGCACCAAAAGTTGCAGGCGAAACGGTTCGGTCGGATCGAATTCCGCGTCGGCAGGGATTTTGAAGATATCAAGTTCTGTAAAACTGGGTGCATCCGGCGCCGCCAGACTGCCCAGACGTCTTTGTTGTTTGTCAAAGAAACGAACCGAATTGTCGCCCTGGATCATCTGAATCCGGTCGAAAATGCCGCCCCGGACATACCCAGAGCCTTTGAACGAATAAGAGCCGCGACCAAGCACCAGAATGGCGTGTTCGCCGTCTTCTAGCCAGTTTTTCAGGTTTTTGTATTCGGCCTCTCCCAGCAGCGACCGGCCAATGGACGGTACCGAAACAAGCGCCAGATGCATGTCGATAAAGGTTTCTTCTGCATCGCCCGGTTCCGGGCGTTTGATGGCACGGGCATCGCCTGTTGCCTCAAACGCGGCATTCACCTGCCCAACGTCCAGCGTCAGGCGGCGCACCGATCCGTCGCCGGACAAGGTGGTCCAGTCGTAAATCTCGTCCTGCGCCATATCCAGTTCGCGCCGTGGTCCTTCGGCCTGATGCGGTGCAAGCCCGCCCAGCGCCAGCGCCCGCGCAACCTTGATCCCGGCGCGCACAAGACTGTCGTCTATGATCATGATCGTCACTGTCGCACCAGAGATGATATCCAGATCATGCGCATCACCACCCGATGCGGCTTCGGCCTTGAGATCAAGACCTTTGTAACCTTCGGTCAGCGCCGTTATCTTCGAATTGGGAATACCAATCAGCACGATAGGTTCAGAGTGCTTGACCAGTTCTACGCCCGTCAGAACCGCGTCTGCATCAATTGCCGCAACCACATGGATCGGCTTGCCCGAATACCCTGTCGTGCCGACAAAATCGGATGTCAAAAAGGCCCAGGCGACAGTTTCGCCACCCTTGAGGACCGGTGCCACGGCGATATCATCACGCACCGGGCCAAAGGCGTCGGCCTCCGGATGCATCTGGGTCGGATCAAGTTTTGGAAGGAAGCTGGCCAGCGTTTCCGCTTGGGCTGGCAGGGTCGCGGCAAAAAATGCCGAGATGATGATTATCAAGGCTGTAAACCAGCCTCTTGTGGCACGCATGGCTGTCATGTTGCCGCTCCCACTTCTTGGGTTGACGACACCATGGGCGCGCAACTTGGTTGATATGCTGCATCTGCTTTGCCCATAGGGGGCCCGCGGCTATCGGGCCAGAATTGCGCAGTGTTTCTTACAACGGGGTCGGGCGTTTTGGGCGTCAGCTGCAATGCCATCGCACCAAACGGGCCAAATTCGCTTTTCTGCTCTGGCGCAACAGCCTGACTCAACGCGCACAAGGCGCAAACCGGGCAATCCGGCACGTTTCTGTCTTGGCTGGCATCGGTTTCGACCAGCACCTCGACTGCGCCAAACTCGCTGCAAATCGTCATCCAGACGCCACCGTTCGACGCTTGCGCGACCAGCGGTGAAAACAGTTGCACCAGCAACAGGAATATCCCGGCAGCAGCCCCATAACGGCTGCCGAACCGGGCGCGCCGGTGCAATGCGTACTGGAAGCCAGATTTCAGGGACATGAGCGGGAGAGAGCCTTGATCGATCAGAAGATGCCCTCAACCTACAGCCACGAATCTAGGTGAGCCTTGATTTTTGTCAGGTCGAAGCCGATTGGTTTGCTGGCTTGCCCCATGCCGTGCGGTTGTAGGAAACCTTGCACAGGCCCAATTTGCCGACAGCCTAGCTGGGGCGGCTTAGAATAAATATCGCCGCTGCGATCAGGCAAACCGCCTGCACGGCAAGAATGCTGATAGGGACAGACATCGCGACGGACAAGCCAAAGGCGAAACACATCATGGCCATGGCGATGCGTTTATAGCGCGGCGCAATGGCGCCTCGCGCTTTCCAGTCAGCAATGGCAGGCCCAAAGGCGCGACTGTTTTCCAGCCGCATTTGCAGGGAGGGCACGCTTCGCGAAAACGCAAATGCGGCAAGAATTGCAAATGGCGTTGTAGGCAACACCGGAAGAACCACGCCCAGAACAGCAAGCCCAAGTGCTGCGCCACCCAAAACCTGCCACGCCAGTCGCCGAACAAGACCGCCCTGACGGATCAATTCCGGCTGGCATTCGGAACGTCCGGCTTGGCGGTCTTGGGGACACGCAAAGGCAGCAATCTGATCCCGCTGCAAATCCATAGTCTATTTCGTCCCTGCATTGCGACGCGGCGCATTGAACGTCGACTGACTGAGTATTTGCCCGCTTCCATCAAGGGTAAGCCGCAACGCCCGGTCTTGATGAAAGAACGTCAATCTCCAGCGCCCTTCGTCTTCATCAACGCCCTTTGCGCACCGCGACGTCATACCACCGGATTTCATCAGTTTCTGAACATCAGCTTCGGTAAGAGCGAACGCTTTGGCCACCAGACCCGCATCCACAATGAACCCGTCACTGCCAACATCAACATTTGTCACGGCGTATCTTTCCAGTAGTTGTTGGCTGCCGCCACGGTTGCGAAATGGGTGGCGACAACGTGGCTTGCCGCGATCAGGGCATCCGAATCTTCGGCATATTCAGGCCGCAGGCGCTCACGCGTTTCCGCGTCCGGCTGCGTCAGCTTGACCGCAACACGCGAAAGCTTGATCGCCAGTTCATAACCTGCTTGCGGGGTTTCGGTGATCAAAGTCGGGAGCCATTCAGACATGGTTTATCCTTCCGATTTTGTCAGGGATCAGGCCGGCGTTAAACTGTCGGCAAGTGCAATATCGGCAAGTGTGGAACGATCGAGATCGGCAAGAAACGCCTGCTCGGCTGCACGCAGACGCACCTTCAATCGGCATCGCCTGCTGATCGTGCAATCACTGTGCGCGGACCCGAAACATTCGACGATCGGCTGGTCTTTTTCCAGCACTGCAACAATGGTGCCCAAGCGCAATTGATCCGCCGGTTGCGCCAGCACGGCCCCGCCACCGCCGCCGCGTCTTGTCCTGACGATTTCCGCACGGGCCAGACGCTGCATGATCTTGCTCAGATGGTTGCGTGACAGCCCGAATTCCT
This sequence comes from Sulfitobacter sp. JL08, assembly GCF_003352045.1. Classification (NCBI taxonomy): domain Bacteria; kingdom Pseudomonadati; phylum Pseudomonadota; class Alphaproteobacteria; order Rhodobacterales; family Roseobacteraceae; genus Sulfitobacter; species Sulfitobacter sp. JL08. Next base: position 564,623 of record NZ_CP025815.1, on the reverse strand, counting down.
CTGCCAGCTCGGCGGTGGAAAACGCGCGCTCCGGTGCACTGGCCATTCGCATCAGCATGCGCAAACCGTAGTCGGTAAATGTTGTCAGACGCATCAGATATCCTCTGGCCTCAATGGGTATTTAAAATACCTATTAACAGATACGCTGAGACGGACAAGTAAAATATGCCGTCTTTGGTCAGGTCAGTGCCCGTTCAAATACTTTCGCCGCCGTCAATGACCAATGCGTGCCCCGTCATGAACGAGGAATTGTCCGACGCCAGAAAAACGATACCGGCTGCGATCTCTTCCACGGTGCCAAAACGGCCCATCGGTATGGTTGCGTGTACATAATCTTCCAGCTTGTCGCGCCCGCCCATCTGGATTTCAAACCCGCGATTGAACGGCGTATCGACAAATCCGGGGCACAGCGAATTGAAACGAATGTTTTCCTTGGCGTAATCGGCCGCCATCTGGCGTGTCATCGCCAACACCGCATGTTTGGTGGTGGCATAGGCGATCATTTCACGGTCGTACTGAACTCCGGAATTTGACGAAGTGATGATAATGCTTCCGCCTCCCTGCGCGCGCATGGGGGCAATAGCGGCTTGCGCCGCGACAAAATGCGCCCGCACATTCAGCGCCCAAGATGCATCCATGTCGGCAACCGCCACTTGCTCAAGTTTGCCTTCAACCTGAAGGCCGGCATGGGAATGCAAAATATCCAGACGGCCTTTGGATCGGGCGGCCTTTTCGATGGACGCGATCAGGGCCTGATCGTCGGTCACATCCAGATGGATCGCTTCGGCGGCATATCCGGCCGCGATTATGGTTTTCACCAATGACTGCGCAGAGGATGCGTTGCAGTCCGTTACAAATACATATGCTCCTTCGCGGGCCATCGCCTGCGCCCCGGCCGCACCAATGCCGGATCCAGCACCGGTGACAAAAGCAACCTTGTTCTCAAGCAGCAAACCGAATTCCTTTCGAAACAGAAAAGGTCATCTTTTTGCCCCGCGCCGCAGAATAAGCTGCGCGATCACAAGCATGATCAGCGAGGCAAGCATTACCATGGTCCCGATGGCATTCACTTCCGGGGTGATACCGCGCCGAATGGACGAAAAGATATAGATCGGCAGTGTCGTTTCCGATCCGGCTACGAAAAAGGCAATGATGAAATCGTCAAAACTGAAGGTGAAACTGAGCAGAAAACCAGCAAGGATGGCCGGCGCAATCAGCGGCAGTGTAATCTGGCGGAACGTTCCAAAGGGCGTCGCGTAAAGATCCGCCGACGCCTCGTTCAGCGCCCCTTCCAAGCCGGCCAGTCGGGCACGCACAATGATCACCACAAGCGCCAGGGTAAACATCGTGTGCGCCGCGATCAAAGAGCCCATACCCATCGAAAGCGTTGGCGCCGATGCAGTGGTGGGCCACACCGCAGCCAGCCACGGGTTCACGACACCAAAGACAGTCACCAAAGCAATCAGGGTCGCGATACCGATCACAATACCCGGGATCATCACAGCTATATAGATAAGCGCATCAAATAAGGCCCGTGCAGGGCCGCGAATACCCTGCAATCCCACCGCAGCTAATGTACCCAGTATGCTGGCCAGCGTGGCCGAGACGAAGGCGACGAACAGGCTGTTTCCAAGTGCATCCATGACAAAAGGATTGTTCAACGCACGTCCGTACCACTGGACAGACAGGCCCTCTAGCTGGCTGGCACTGCGCCCCGCGCTGAAACTGAACAACGCGATGATTGCGATGGGCGTATAAAGAAAGATGTAAACACAGATAGCGTATATGCGCATGTCGCCTCACATCAGCGGAGCATCGTCGCGCTGAACATTCAGCCGCGAAATCAGACGCATATATAGGGTGACAGTCACTAGCATGATCACGATCAGCATCACGGCGACCGCAGATCCATAAGCCCAGTTGCGCGATTGCAGGAACAGGTCAACCAGCGCGTTGCCGACGAAAAACACCTTGCCGCCCCCCAGCAGTGCCGGGATCAGAAACTCTCCCATCAGCAGGATGAACACGAGCATGCACCCAGTGGCGATACCCGACAGGGACATTGGAAGTGTGACCGAAAGGAATGTCGTAAGCGGAGGTGCGCCAAGATCCGAGGATGCCTCGAGCAGGCGTTTGTCCAACCTGTCAAGGCTGACGTAGATTGGAAAGACCATCAGCGGCAGGTAGCCATAGATGATCCCCACCAAAACCGCGAATGGCGTATTGATAAGGCGGATGCCTTCCAGACCGACGATATCCAGCAGCGCAGGAATACCACGCCCGCCAAGGATAAAAATCCACGCGTAGCTGCGAATCAGGATTGACGTCCAGAACGGGACGATAACCAGTACCAGCAGCAGTGTTTTCCATTTATCGCTGGTACGCACGGCAAGTTGATAGGCCAAGGGATACGCGATCAGCAGCGCCGCCAGTGTGCCCAGTGGCGCCAGCATCAGCGTGTTTTTGAACGCCGTGAACCGCGCTGGCAGGTTGGCATATTGTTCAAAGGTAAACGCCGGTACATATCCGCCCGAAGGCGCTCGTTCACCGAAGCTGAAAACAAATACGACAGAAAGCGGCAGCACCAGCATTACCAGCAGCCAGGCGCCCGCCGGGGCGACCAACAACCAATTTCTTGCGCGCTGGGTCATAAGCTGCCGCTTTCTTGTTCTGGATCAGGCCGATTTGAACCGCGCCATCAGTTCGGCACGATTGGGATCGGTCAGGGTGGCAGCGGCACCAAATTCAAGAGCATTCAACAACTCTGCTGCCGGATAGAGGATCGGATCGTTCAGAATCTCCTCGGGCAACAGTTCATTGGTGCGACTGTCCGCGACCGGATACCCGTGTGCCAGCACTTCACGCGCGTTGACTTCGGGATCCAGCATGAAGTTGATCAGCGCATAGGCAGCCTCCGTATGGGGCGCGCCTTTGGGAATTGCGTAATAATCGCTCCACAATTCGCCGCCCTCTTTGCCTAGGATATACTGGATTTCGGTGATGTCGGTATTCAGTTGCTTACCATCACCTGTCCAGCAAATCGTCATCCAGGCATCGCCTGAACGCATTGCAGGCTGATAATCGGAAGATATTGCAAAAAGATGCGGTTTGACTGCTATCAGCAGTTTTTCCGCGTCTGCCAGTTCGCTTTCATCAACCGAGTTGAACGAATAGCCATGGTAATTCAGGGCGGCCCCGATCGTGGTCAGCTGATAGTCATGCACCATTGTCCGGCCCGAGAAATCATCCATGGTCCGGTCAAAAAAGTCCTTCCAGCTGTCCATACCATTGCCACCGGTGTGGCTGGTATTCAGCGCAAATCCGGTTGTGCCCCAGTTCTTTGGAACAGCATAAAGAACACCGTCTACGGTACCCGCATCGGAAAAACGGGGATCAAATGCGCTGGCATCGTAATTGGGCAACTTGGACACATCGAGAGGTTCGATCAATTCTTCTTCGACATAGGTCGTGATCGTGTAATTCGTTGGAACAAATACATCCCAACCGCTGCCGCCAGCCTGAAGCTTCGCAAGCATTTCTTCATTCGAACCAAAGACGTTCACTTGCATGAACGCACCGGTCTGTTCGGTGAACATGTCGAAATTCGCCTGATCGTGGTAGTTTGGCCAAGTGGCCAAGACGACACGATCGCCAATATCGCCAGCCGCATAGGCCGGGTTTGCCCGAAGGCCCGGCAGGGCCGTTCCGATCACGGCAGACGCAGCGCCCAGACCTGTAACGCCAAGGAAATGCCGCCGCGTGACCGAGCCTTTCTGGTAGCGGCGCAGTTCTTCCATGAACTTCTTTTTCGAGATTGAGGTATCTTCTGACATTGTTCAGTTCTCCTTGTTGATTGGATTCTTGGTCTTAGTCATTCTTCAGGATCAAAGCGGCATCGGGGGACCAGTGGACCCATGCGGTATCGCCTTTCTGTAACGTGTCCAAACTGCTGTGGGATTGGCGCGGTGCCATAACGGCGATGCTGCCAAGCTTGGCGTGCCGGACAAGGTATTCTGTATGTTCACCCAGAAAAATCCGGTTCTGGATCGTAACTTGAAGCGTTCCGGGCGCTTCGACATTGCTCATCAGGATCTGTTCGGGGCGGATGCTGACACAGGCCGCTTCGCCTTTGGCGAAAGCCCCTGTGCTGACCGCATCATAGCTGCGCCCGTCAGCCAGGGATACTTTCACTGTTTGGCCTGTGACCGACGCAATCTTGCCGTCGAAGAAGTTCGATGTTCCGACGAAATCAGCCACATATCTGCTTTGGGGGCGATCATACAACTCGCGGGGCGTCCCGATCTGCACGATCTCTCCCGCGCGCATCACACAAATGCGGTCACTAAGCGACAGCGCCTCTTCCTGATCATGGGTGACAAGGACGAAAGTGATATCCAACTGGCGTTGCAAATCCTGAAGCTCGATCTGCATCTCTTTCCGAAGTTTCCGGTCCAGCGCGGCAAGAGGTTCATCAAGCAATAGCAGCTGCGGCTCGTTGACGATCGCACGCGCGAGGGCGACGCGCTGTTGCTGCCCACCGGACATTTCCCAGATACGCCGGTCTTTGAAATCCGACAGGCGTACAGTATCCAGCGCGCGCTTCACTTTTTCCTGTATTAAGGCGGACGCCAGTCTGGGCCGCTGTTGTTTCAGGCCATAAGCAATGTTCTGGCCAACCGTGAGGTGCGGAAACAACGCATAGCTTTGAAAGACCATGTTGACCGGGCGTTGATAGGCCGCCAGCCCTGACACATCTTTCCCATCTATCAAAACGGTCCCGGCAGTCGGGGATTCGAACCCGGCAAGCATACGCAGAGCCGTGGTTTTGCCACATCCGGACGGCCCCAGAAAGGAAAGGAATTCGCCCGGTGAAATGCTAAGGTCGAACTGGCGGACAGCTTGAACATCGCCATAGCTTTTTGACACGTTTCGAAGTTCGGCCACCGGACCGGAAAGCGGTTCGGGCGATTTTCCGGCGTATCCATCGGTTTGGATGATTTCAGCAGCTTTTGTCATTTATAACATATCTCACTCATGACCTAATCTGAAGAAAATATACTCTTTATGTAAATATTCTTTTTGTTATACATATCGCGAAATAGGAGCGAGGGTCCGGCATTTTGACCAAATGGAATACACAAGCCGCACGCATTATCGACAACCTGGAAAGCGATGCGCTGCCGGCTGTCCTGTCTCAGGCACTGAACAGCATTGTTGAATTCGACTTTACCGTGATCTTTGGCTACGTCGGCAATGCTCGGCCTCTGGCTCTTTTTGATGATTTTTCACCGAAACGCCGCGTGATGCATGTAGATGATTACCAGGAGGGACCATATCTGCTTGATCCGTTTTATCTGGCGGCGACCGGAGATGTTGAACCCGGCCTTTGGCGTCTTAGCGAAATTGCCCCGGACAGATTCTATCAGGGTGAATATTTTCGCAGCTATTATGCGCGGACTGGCCTTGCCGAAGAAATCGGCTTTCTCGTCAATGTTCATGAAAACCTGACAACCGTCCTGTCATTGATGCGCAAAGACCGCAAGTTCAGCAAAACCGAAATTAAGACCCTGAACTCTGTCTGGCCTGTGGTGGACGCCGCCTGCCGCAGGCATTGGCGCGACACAGCGACCGAAATGCTGGAACCCGTCCCGCTTGCAGACATGAACATCGAACGGGCATTTCGTGAAATCGGCGAGGGTGTGCTGACCCCGCGCGAACGCGAGGTCGTTGAGCTTACTCTTCGAGGACACTCGGCAGACGCCCTTGGAAAGTTGCTTGGCATTTCCTCGGGGACCGTCAGAATCCACAGAAGGAACATCTATGCCAAGCTGCGTATCAGCTCGCAAGGAGAGCTTTTTTCCGTGTTTATCGCCGCCCTCGCGAACTCGTCCCTGAACGCCGCAATCTAGCCAGAGGCGTTTTGCAACAGCGCGCTAAGCGGCCGCGATCTGTTTCTTGGGGTCGTAAAAAGGACGTTCGACAATGGTTGCGCGGACAGGTCCGGAATTGGTCACAACCTCGACGTTCATCCCGATATTGGCGTGCTCTGCCGATACTATTGCCAAAGCGATGTTCCGCTCCAGCCTTGGGGAATAGACAGCCGATGTAACCTTGCCGATTGCATCACCACCAAGATTTATCGCCCAGAACGTCGTGTTCGGACCCTTGAGCGGCTCACCGTCAATAATCAGACCGACCTGATTGCGGCTGACACCTTGTTCCTTGATACGCCGCAGCGCCGATTTGCCTATGAATTCTGCTTCCATGTCCAGATTCACAAGCCGATCCAGACCCAGTTCATAGGGGTTCGTGTTCATGTCTGCATCCGCGTGGTAGGATAACATGCCGCCTTCGATCCGGCGGATCGAAGACGTATGGCCGGGTTTCAACCCAAAGGGCATGCCCGCCGCCATAATGGTTTCCCACAAAAGATCGCCTTTGGAACCGTCGCGAAGGTAAATCTCATAGCCCAGTTCGCTTGACCATCCGGTACGCGAGACGATCAGAGGAATGCCGTCAAGCTCGACCTCGCGCAGCCAGTAATAGCGCAAATCAGCGATATCACTGCCGAACAGCGCCTGCATGATCTCACCTGATTTTGGGCCCTGCAATTGCAGCGGAGACACGTCGGGCTCTCGGATCGTGACATCAAGACCAGAATTCACAGCCACGCCTTGCGCCCACAACAAGATATCGCTGTCCGCAAGCGAAATCCAAAAATGGTTTTCAGCCAGACGCAGCAAGATCGGATCGTTCAGAATTCCGCCATCCGCATTCGTGATCAGGATGTATTTGCATTGCCCTACAGACATCTTGGACAGATCGCGACATGTCAGCATCTGGGTAAATTTCGCCGCATCCGGCCCGGTAATTTCTACCTGACGCTCGACGGCTACATCACACAGGATCGCATCGTTCACGAGAGTCCAGAAATTCATCTCCGGATCGCCGAAATCGCGCGGGATATACATGTGGTTGTAGACCGAAAACCCTTGCGCGCCCCAGCGGACCGTTGCGTCAAAGTAAGGGGATTTGCGGATCTGAGTACCAAAACCAAAATCATCTGCTTGCATTGTAACGTCCTCCCGTTTTGCCAGCGCTTCTGTCGGTCAAAATCTACGTAGACCTGAAGGTCATTTAGTGCAGGTGGGGGTGTAAAAGCAGGCCAATAAACTCGAGATATCGGACCAAACAGACTGTTTTTCAGCCACCAGACGGTCCGTTCGGACCGACGGCGCTATTTCTCGTTCGTGGCGGCAAGTTTCGCAAGGTTCGGTTGGGTCGATTTCACCCGACGAGTCGCGATGTAAGTCATATACCGGTCGATACCCAGATCTGCTGCGAGAAACGACTCCATCAAAGTCTGGAAGGATGACAGACTTGGGCAGACGACTTCCATGACATAGTCCATGCCTCCGCCAGTGGCGACGCAGTCCGTAACCTCATCCAGATTTTTGATGAAAGCCTCGAACCGGTCAAAATCGGCCTTGCGGTGATGAGTCAGCGAAACAGTCACGATCACCTGCGTAAAATCGGAAATTCGGTCCAGCGCGATTTCCGCATTGTATCCTTTGATATAGCCTGCAGCCTTCAGCCTGTCCAAACGGGCCCAGCACGGGGTGGGAGAAATGTTGCAAATCTCAGCCAGCTTGGTCTTGCTCAACTGTCCGTTTCGCTGAACCGCGCTGAGTATGCGAATATCAGTCGCATCTAGGCTAAGTCTTTTCATTCACTCGAAACTTTCATTGCGTCTTACTCCCACAGGGGCAAAAGCGCGTTGCTGCTGACGTTTTGAATGCCTTCTTATCCTATCAAAGCCAGATCAGTGACCAGTTTTGCGACCAAATCTGACACACCGGCGTCGGTGTCTTTTTGATCCTGCATGCGCAGGCGGGCAACCACACGTTGCCACCGCAATCAGGATTGATCGATGTTAATGCGATGCAGCGATCGGAATTTCACCATACGGGCAGTTAAGGAACGTCTGATCAACGCCTTCGGCTTCGCCGCCGTGCCGGCTTGAAGGTAGTTTGGGGCGTCAGACGTCCCATTTCCAGCGATTTTCCCGCTGTTTCGGCCGCCTGAGTGGCGGTTTCGGCGTTTTTGGGCAGACTCTGCCTCATGCTGCCAGCTTTCTCCGGGTCATGAACAGGTTGCCGAGGGCGAAGAGCGTGAACAGATGCGCCCGGTTCTTGGCCAGCCCACGGTAGCGCGTCTTCACGTGGCCGAACTGGCGCTTCAGGATCCGGAACGGGTGCTCAACCTTGGCCCGGACCTTTGCGATGATCCGGTTGATCTGCACGTCGAGCGGATCCAGTTCGCCACCTTTGGGTGCCTTGCGCATCACGCCCCAGAACCGGCCTGCATCCTTGGTGAAGGCCGCCTCTCGTTCGGAATGCACGTAGCCCTTGTCCGCCCAGACGGATGTTTCGTTGCCGTGCAGCAGTTCGTCCCAGACCTGGCTATCGTGGGTCTTGGCAGTGGTGGTCTCCAGGCTGTGGACGATGCCGCTGTCTGCATCGACGCCAACATGGGCCTTCATGCCGAAGTACCAGTCATTACCCTTCTTGGTGGATGACATCTCGGGATCGCGGGCCTTGGCTTCATTCTTGGTCGAGGACGGCGCATCGATGATCGTCGCATCCACCAACGTGCCAGAGCGCAGCGTGACGCCCTTGTCGGCAAGATAGGCATTCACCTCGGCAAACAGCTTCTCGGTCAGCTGATGCTTCTCCAGCAGGTGCCGGAAGTTCAGGATCGTTGTTTCGTCGGGGATGCGGTCATCGCCAAGCTCGATACCGGCAAACCGGCGCATGGCCTCGCTGTCATACAGGCTCTCTTCGGCCATCGGATCGCTCAGCGCGTACCAGCTCTGAAGGAAATACACTCGCAGCATCGTCTCCAGTGGCATCGGTGGCCGACCACCCTTTGACCCAACCTTCGGATAGTGCGGCTCGATCAGCGCCAACAGACGACCCCAAGGCACCACCGCATCCATCTCCGACAGGAACTTCTCGCGGCGCGTCACCTTCTTCTTCACCGCATCACCAAGGCCGGGAATGGCAGGCTGTTTGGGCATCGGCGGGCTCCTCTCTCATCCGCAGAAACCATACCAAATCACGCCAAAATGGGGGAGTTCTTCAGAGATTCCTTAAGATGTACCCAGGAACGGAGGCCCGACATGGTCAGGTCAGTTGATTCCGCACTTGCTGATGTAATGAAGCAAACGCAAGCGGCGGTTATGCTCAGTCCCGCGCTGCGCCCATGGGGCAAACAGTACTGGCAGGCACAGGCCAAAATGCTTGAAGAGGCCGAGAGCTTTGCCGAACGCTGGTTCGAGCGGCGGCACACAGCGACAAACACCGCATTGAAAGCGGTCGATAACATTACAAACGGGGCATCAAACCCGTCAGACGCGCTCAAGATCGTATCGGACTGGCAGCGCTATTCCATGGAACGCATTGTGCAGGATTTTCAGGAATGGGCCGAATTGTGCACGCGCTGCGCATGCCATGTGTCGGCCGCCGAAACCGAAACCGGGAACGAAGCGCCTTAAAAGATCGCAAACAAGGTGGCACGCGGGTCCGAAGCGAAACACGCGACGCCAGTGTGTTGACGCTCCATCCCGGAAATTAATGAAACCCAAAGGAGCAAGGAGACGACCAAATGGATGACAAAGACGCATATGCAGACAAGCTTCAGGCGCGGCTTGACCAGTGGCGCGCCGAAATCGACAAGCTTCAGGCCAAGGCAAAAGAGGCCAGCGCAGACACAAAGCTGACCTATCAAAAGCAAGTCGACGACCTTCGCGAAAAGCAAAAGGAAGCCGAGAAAAAGCTGGACGAACTTGGCGAGGCGCAGGGCAAGGCGTGGGAAGACTTCAAAGCCGGTGTCGAAGCTGCCTGGGATGATCTTGGCAAGGCTGTTCGCAGCGCTTCGGATCGGTTCAGTTGATCAGGGAGGCACTGAAATGACTATTGGAAAACAGACCATTGCCGCCGCCGTGCTGGCCATCGGGATGGTGACGCATGGTTCGGCATGGGCCCAGTCAAACGAACCGATCACGATCGGCGATGTGCAGGCCGAACTGTCTGATGTGTACGGAGCAATCGCAAGCTATTCGTCGCAGCAACGGGATGAAGCGTTGGACGCTATCGGCAATTCGCTTGATCGCATCGACGCCGAAATTGAAGTGCTTGAAAACCGCGCCCGCGAAAACTGGGCCGACATGTCCGAGGCCGCGCAAGACAGAACATCCGCCGCGCTGCAAGAGTTGCGCGCCCGCCGCAACAGGCTGGGCGAGATGTACGGTGCCATGACCCAAGGCACCGATGCGGCATGGGACGAATTGATCAGCGGGCTTGGCCGCGCATGGGACGAACTGAACACGGCATGGAGCGCCGCCGTCGACGATGCAAACAGCAACACGAACGAATGAGAAAAATTATGAAAAACACGAAGAACAGCATTGATAATCTGCAAAAAGCACTGGGCATGGAACTGACGGCAATCCAACAGTATCTGCTGCACGCTCATGTGCTTGACGACTGGGGTCTTGACGTGTTGGCAAACCAGATGCGCACCGAGATGACCGAAGAGCTTGGCCATGCCGGCCGCTTTATCGAACGCATCCTGTTTCTGGGTGGCGATCCGGTTCTGGAAGCGACCAGGACTCCGAAACGTTCGGACTCGCTTGAACAGATGTTCAGTGCTGACCTTGAAGAAGAAAAAGGCGCCATCGAATTCTATACATCTGCCGCCAAGGCAGCGGACGATGACAGGGACATTGGCACAAGGATGCTGTTTGAAGCCATTGTGATCGACGAAGAAGGCCACATGGATTGGCTTGATCGCCAGCTTGGCCTGCTCGACCGTATGGGAGAGCCGACCTATATCGCGAAAAACACCAGCGATGCGGCCAGCGGCGGTTGAATTCGCATTCGTGGTCTTTGACCCTGCCCTGATCCGTACGGAAGACTTTCAGGCTGGAACATCAGTTTCTTGTGGCGTGAGCCAGAGGTTTTTCTGAAACACCGGAACCATTTCGGGCGTATCGCCGTTATTGGTAAAAAAGCGTTTAGAACCGGGGAAAGACCTTATCGGCTCTTTTTACAAAGGCCGACATGCAATTCTTTGCCGCGGATCAGGAAGCCGATGCTTGCCAATGGCTGAAAAGCGCGCCCTTGGATCAGGAGCCGACATGACAACAGACAAGGGATCGCCACGGCCAGAGCCCAAACCGGAATATGAAATTGAAAACTCGGTGCTGATGGCTCGGGCCGAAACCGGATTTATCCGGCTGGCTGCCGTGGTCTATGCCGCCGCCGCGCTTGCGATGGTGTCTATTTCCGTGGGGTTGATCACTGTCTCTTTTCTTCGGGTCTACGATGCCTTCCGACACCACAACAACGCCGAAAGTGCGTTGCTTGAAGCGGTCAGTTCCCTTGTAATTTCCGTCGCAATTCTGGACGTGGCGAAATACGTGATGGAAGAAGAAGTGCTGCACAGCCGCGAATTGCGCAACCCGTCAGAAGCGCGCGAAGCGGTTACAAAATTCATGGTGATCATTGCGTTGGTGGTGGCCATCGAAGGTATCGTTCTGGTGTTTGAACTGGGCAATTCCAAACCTGAACTTCTGCTTTATCCGATCTTCTTGCTGGCCATGTCGGTCATCATCGTGGTGGGGCTGGGTGTGTTCCAGCGGCTCAGCCTGCAGGCAGAGGAACGGCTGGCTGATGCCAAGGGCGACCCCGAAACCCGTTAGGCCCGGTGTGTAATCCGGCGCAATTGTTTAATCTGCGTTAAGACACGAGCGCGCGCGCAAGGGCACTATCGCGTCACACGGTGCCGCTGGGCGCACCTTGGCAAATGGAGAATTATGGTGCGCAAGGGTTCCAGCGATGCCGCTTACTGCATGTCTGTTCAGGCTCTTGCCGGGTCTCTGGGCTCTGATCCAAAGACAGGATTAAGCGACAACGAGGCAAAGAAGCGGCTTGCGGCGCACGGACCGAACCGCCTGCGTCGCCAGAAGCGGAAAAGCGCGCTGACAATCCTGTTGCATCAGTTCAGCAGTATCATTGTCTGGCTTCTGACAGCGGCGGCTGCGATGTCCTTTGTTCTGGGGGATATCGCCGAAGGCGTCGCCATCGCCTTTGTGCTGATCCTCAATTCGGCCATCGGTTTTTTCACCGAACTCAAGGCCGCCCGCTCCATGGAAGCACTGATGCGCATTGCCGAGGTGCGCACACGCGTGCGGCGCGATGGCAAGGTGCGCATGATTGACGCGCACGGACTGGTGCCCGGGGATGTGGTGATTGTTGAGGCGGGTGACGTCGTCACCGCTGATCTGCGACTGAGCGAGGCATCGAACCTGCAAGCGGATGAATCCGTGCTTACGGGCGAATCCGCCCCGGTGGCGAAAAACACGGACCCTGCGGACAAGGACACCGCCTTGGGTGATCGCTTTGGCATGGCATACAAGGGCACGGCAATCACACAAGGCTCCGGTGAAGGAATTGTAACCGCAACCGGCATGGAGACCGAACTTGGCCGGATCAGTGATCTGGCACAAAGCGCTGAGGGCGAGGTTGCGCCGCTGGAACGGCGTCTCGACAAACTTGGCCATCGTCTGGTCTGGCTGACACTGGCCCTTGCTGCGCTGACCATCGGGGCTGGTGTCCTGCGCGGGCACGAAGTCACCGTTATGGTGCAAACCGGTGTCGCGCTCGCGGTGGCCGCCGTGCCCGAGGGACTGCCGGTTGTGGCAACGCTAAGCCTTGCGCGCGGCATGTGGCGGATGAGCCGGCGCAATGCACTGATCACCCGGTTGTCTTCGGTCGAAACGCTGGGGGCAACAACGGTGATCCTGACCGACAAGACCGGCACTTTGACCGAAAATCGCATGACGGTTGTCCGGTACCTTCTGGCCAAAGACGATGTGGATGTCGAAGATGCAACCCAACAGCCCGAAGCTGAAAGCCCGATGGGCTGGGCATTACGGATCGGGGCGTTGTGCAATAATGCCGAACTTGGAGACGGCACAGAGGATGGTCGCTCTGGCGATCCAATGGAAATCGCGCTGTTGGCGGCCGCCAATGACCTGGGTACGTCCCGACAGACACTTCTTGACGATATGCCCGAGGTCAGGGAACACGCCTTTGATCCGGACACCAAGATGATGGCGACGGTGCACCAGGCCAAAAGCGGGTTTCTGTTTGCCGTCAAAGGCGCGCCCGAGGCAGTGATCAAAGCCTGTACCCGCGTGATGTGGAATGGCGGCCCGCAGGACATAACCGAAGAGAAGCGCGGGGAATGGACAAAGCGCAATGCCACAGCGGCACAGGACGGTCTGCGCCTTCTGGCTCTTGCGATGAAAGAAGATGCGGCGGCGGACGGAAAGCCTTACGAAAACCTGACTCTGGTTGGACTGGTGGGTTTTCTTGATCCCGTGCGCGAGGACGTTCCCGCCGCGATAGAGGCCTGCCGCGCGGCCGGTGTGCGGGTGATCATGCTGACCGGTGATCACGCGGACACAGCCAAGACCATCGCGCACGAGGCCAGCCTTGGCGACAGCGACATGACCGTGATCGAAAGTGGCGAACTGTCCGGTCTGGATGCGGAAACACTCAGCGACAGTGATCGCACCCGCATTCTGGAGGCAGATGTGTTTGCCCGCGTCTCACCCGAAACGAAACTAACCCTTGTGTCGGTGTTTCAGAAGGCAGGACACGTCGTTGCCATGACAGGTGACGGTGTGAACGATGCCCCGGCTTTGAAAAAGGCCGATATAGGCATCGCGATGGGCCAGCGCGGCACACAGGTTGCGCAGGAAGCTGCGCATATGGTTCTGCAAGACGATGCCTTTGCAACCATCATTGCGGCCATGCGGCAGGGCCGGGTGATCTTTGACAACATTCGCAAATTTGTTGTGTACCTGATGTCATGCAATGTCAGCGAGGTTCTGGTCGTGGGGCTGGCCGTGGGTGCGGGGTTGCCCGCGCCGCTTTTGCCCCTGCAAATCCTGTTTCTCAATCTTGTTACCGACATCTTTCCCGCCTTTGCGCTGGGGCTGGGCAAGGGTGATGAAAACGTGATGACAAAACCCCCGCGCAACCCGGCAGAGGCCATCATAGATCGACCACGTTGGGTTCTGATCGGCGTTCTTGGCGCGTCAATCACCATCGCAACGCTTGGCGCTTTCGCTGTCGCGCTGTTCTGGCTGGGTGTTGAAACCGGCCCGGCGGTGACAGTGGCCTTTCTGACACTTGCACTGGCGCAGCTTTGGAACGTGTTCAATGTGCGCGATACCGATTCAAACCTTTTTCGAAACGAGGTCACGCGCAACGGATACGTCTGGGGTGCAATCGTGCTGTGTCTGGGGTTGATCGGCCTCGCGCTTTGGTTTCCGCCGCTGGCCGGCCTTCTGGGTTTGCCGACCCCTGGGATCACCGGACTTGCCCTGGCGGCTGCGGCAAGCTTTGTGCCGCTGCTTTTTGGACAGGTATGGGTCTGGCTGGGCGAGCCTTCGGATCGGGTAGGCCGCGAGCGCTGAATTTTTGTTACCTTTAATGGCATGGCGCGTTCGGCGCGACCATCCTGCGCGGCAAACTTCATAGTCTCAGGTTCGATTAACACCCGTCAATGCGGCCCAGATGATTGTAGATCACGCTGGCAACCTGCGGATGCTTAAATTGCATCCCTGAAACACGAAAGGAGAGACCCGATGTCAATGCTCAAGGTTATCGAAGTTCTTGCCGAATCCGATGAAGGGTTTGACGCCGCCGCACGCGCTGCGGTCGCGCAAGCTGCGCAAAGCGTGCGCAATATCAAATCTGTGTACATCAAGGAAATGAACGCCCAGGTCGATGGCGACGTGATCACGCGTTACCGCGTGAATGCAAAAATCAGCTTCTTGCTTGAAGACCAGACCGCAGGCTGACCGGTTGCCTAGGTGGATACGCGTTTTCAGCCGTGGACCCACCATCCCACGGCTGAGAAACCCACGACGAAAATTCAGCAAAGGAGGCCAATCACCATGAGCTACATCAGATTCGTCGCCATGATCGCGACATCCGTCGTCGCGATGTATATTCTCATGTATCTGAATACCTACAGCTTTGATCATATCTATTGGAGCCAGACACGCGGCTGGATGGCGCTTTACATGGGCGCCGTGATGGCGCTGATCATGTTGGGCTATATGCTGGCGATGTATCGCAACCGCGCCGCAAACATTGCCATACTCATACTGGGTGTCGGCGTTTTCAGCGCCTCGCTTTATCTGTTGCGCAGCCAGAACACTGTCGATGACGTTTCGTGGATGCGGGCCATGATCCCGCACCATTCTATCGCCATTCTTACATCTGAACGGGCAAAGATCACCGATCCGCGGGTGCGCGCGCTGGCAGATGAAATTATCGCAACCCAGCGCCGCGAAATCGAAGAGATGCAGACGCTGATCGACGATCTGAAATCCAGATAGCGAGAACAAGGTCGTCATCACCCAGCCATCCATACGCGCATCGCTTTAACAGCGATCAATCCTGTAGCGGCAGTCTTGGTGCATATTGAAAAAGAACGCCCAAAACGCGGAAGGAACTCATGAAAGTTCAATGTGAAAAAGAAACGCGCAAGGTGCTGCCGGAGGCGCGCGGTCTGCTCCAGTGATCCAGTCGCGGGATATCCTTGGCCGGCGCAACCGCGCGCGACTGCGCTATTTTCAAAGCTGCGCACGCCGCCGCATCCCGCCGGGGCTGCGTACGATTCTGGGGGTGATCTGCGTGGCACTTGGGGTCGTCGGATTTCTGCCCATTGTCGGCTTCTGGATGTTCCCGCTTGGCATAGCGCTTGTCTGGCTTGATCTGGGCCCGCTTCTGCGGCTCCGCAAAAGCCGTTGAATACGAAAGGAAATATCATGGAAACACCGCTTGAACTGGCCTTTCACAACATCGAGCCTTCTGACGACATCAAGGCTCTTGTCGCTGAAAAGGTCCGGCATCTCGAAACCTTCTATAACGGAATAACAAGTTGCCATGTGTTCATTCGCGCACCGCACAACAGCCAGCAAAAAGGCGGTTTGTATGAGGTGACGATCGAAGTGCGCGTTCCCGGTGACGAACTTGTCGTACGCTACAATCAGAACGATGCGCCTGCACATGAACATATGCCCGTCGCCTTGCGCGATGCGTTTGCCGCAATGACGCGGAAAATCAAACGGTGGAAGGACAAGGCAAGCGGCGACGTCAAGGTACATGACGGACCGCTTCAGGGTCGGGTGGTCGAAGTGCACCACGACGCTGGCTATGGCCAGATCATCGCAACCGACCAACGGCTTGTCTACTTCCACAAGAACAGCGTGGTCGATGGAAGTTTTCGGAACCTTCAGCCGCGCGATACCGTTGAACTGGTGGTGCAGACAGAAGAAAGCGAAATCGGACCGCAAGCCAGCACCGTGCGCAAGATCAGCCCGATGAAACACGATCCGAAGGCAAGACCCGCACAATGACGACAAAAGACATATACGTTGCGATCATCGGGGCCGGCACGGCCGGGCTGTCGGCCCGTTCGGAAGTGGCGAAAGTGACGGACAGTTACCGCGTTTTCGATCCCGGTCCCTTGGGCACAACCTGCGCGCGCACGGGCTGCATGCCATCCAAGGCGTTTCTGCAATCCGCACACGATTATCATCGTCGTGAAGCCTTTGGGGCGCTTGGCCTTGACGGCGCGAAAGACGTGCAGGCGATCGGGTCCGCCGTTCTGGCCCAAACCCGAGAGTTGCGTGACGATCTGGCAGGCGGCGTTGTCGACGGGATGGAAAGCTGGCAAGCCACGCATCTGGTGAAAGAAACCGCCGCGTTCACGGCAGACGGCACGCTTCGGGCGGGCGATGCGGTATTTCGGCCACGTGCGACGGTGATCGCCACCGGAACGCGCCCCGTCGTTCCGGAAAAATGGCGCGATGCACTTGGCGACCGGCTGCTGACAACCGAAACCTTTTTCGACATGCCTGACCTTCCTGCCCGTATCGCTGTGATCGGCCTTGGCCCGGTCGGGCTGGAACTCGGTCAGGCGCTGGCCCGGCTTGGGGTGCACGTCACCGGCTTTGATCCGTCCCCGATGCAGGGCGGGATCAGCGATCCTCTCCTGCAGGAACATCTTGAGGAATCGATTGGCCGTGAAATGCAGATCGTGCAGGCCAACGCCGACCTCAGTCTGGCCTCTGACGGTTCGGTCACCGTGTCATGGGAAGACGGAGAAATCTCGGTTGATCGCGTTCTGGTGGCGATCGGGCGCAAACCCAACACGGACACCCTGAAACTTGATTGCGCTGGCGTGATGCTTTCGGATGCCGGGCACCCTGATTTACCGCCCGGACAGCTTAACGTGCCGGGCACATCGGTGTATTTCGCCGGCGATGTCTCGGGCGGCCCCGCGCTGCTGCACGAAGCCGCAGACGAGGGGCGGGTCGCGGGTTTTTACGCCGCACGCATGAAAGACGCCACTTTCAGCCGCCGCGTACCGTTGCGGATCGTGTTCAGTGATCCGCAGATTTCCTCGGCGGGCGAAACGTTCGAAACCCTGCAAGAAGAAGGTGACAGTATCGCCATGGGCTCGGCCAGTTTTTCTTCTGCTGGACGGGCGCGTTTGGCGCGTGACAGCGGCGGCGTGGTGCGCATTTACGCAGAAAAGGCAACAGCCCGCCTGCGCGGGGCCGCCATGATCGCGCCCGCGGCAGAACATCTTGGCCACCTTCTGGCCTTTGCCATATGCAACCGGGCGCAGCTTCAGGATCTTTTGCGCATGCCCTTTTACCATCCGACACACGAAGAAGTTCTGCGCCGAGCCATACGCGCCGCTCTGGCCGAATGCCAGGTTGAGCAGGAGGCGCTTGAAGGCACCCGCTGCCACGACACTCCGGTTGATGCGCCCGCAGACAAGACGACTTAAAAAAAACACCTGAAAGGACACGAAGAATGAAACTTGAACACGACGCCTGGATCATTGTCGCCGATGGCGCAAAATACTTGGTACTGCGAAATAACGGCGACACGCAATTCCTGGATCTGCGCGTCATCGCCAAGGAAGACATTGATAATCCGGCTGCACGCGAGCTTGCATCTGACAGACCGGGACGGATGCCCGATGATGGCCATGGGCTGAGCGCCCTGCAAGAAACAGATTGGCACGAGGTTGAAAAGCAGCGCCTGTGCGCAGAGTTGGGGACAAAGCTTGTGTCTTGGGCCGCGCAGGACCGGTTCCGGAAACTGGTTGTAGTCGCAGACCCGAAAACGCTTGGCGGGCTTCGCAATGCGTATGGCGACAAATTGCAGAACAAACTGGTTGCGGAAATCGACAAGGACCTCACGAATATGCCGGTCAAGCAGATCGAAGCGGTGCTTGACCAGCACTAGATATTGTCAATCCGGTACACCTGTTGAGTGCAAAATCAACAAGAGTTGATGCAATGAGCGACCCTTTCGACGAGAGTTGAGACGGCGGCAACGTAGGTGAAATCAGCTGTGCCGGTGATCGAGCGCACATAGGCGCCCTAGAAGCTCGGCAACCCAGCCGGAGCGTCGAGGTCAAGGCGGGCGCATGATCCTTCAATTGACCCAGACCCGTCACTAACGATATTTTCCGCACTTGCGGTCCCGGCCGGCTCCAATACAGTCCTAAACTCAAGTCCATCAGAATTTGTCGACAGGTATCTTCAGATACGAATGCCCGTCGCTTTCCGCGTCTGGCAACTGACCAGCCCGAAGGTTGATCTGCAGGGCCGCCAGCATTCTTTCCGGCAGCGCCAGCTTGGCATCACGCGTTTCTCGGGCCTTGATATACTCCGATTTACTGGTGCCGTCTTTCACATGCTTGTTGTGCGCCTTGTGGTCGGCCACACTTGCTTCCCATGCAGGTTCATCCCGGCCTTCGGCACCGTAGTCATGACCCACGAACAGGCGCGTTTTTTCAGGCAAATTCAGGATCGTCTGGATCGTGGTCCAAAGCTCGTCTGCCGATCCGCCGGGAAAATCGCAGCGACTGGTGCCAGAGTCGGGCATCATAAGAGTGTCGTGCACAAAAGCCGCGTCGCCGCAGATATAGGTTACCGAACCAAGCGTGTGACCCGGCGACAGCATCACGCGCAGGTCAAGCTCACCCACCGCGAACGTCTCGCCATCCTCAAACAGACGGTCGAAATCACCCTGCGGATCGAACGCATCGGGCATGTTGTAGATCTTGCGCCACAGATCGGCGATTTCGCGCACCTTGGCGCCGATCGCATTGGGAACATTCAGGCGTTTCTTCAGATGATTTGAGGCCATCAGGTGGTCGGCATGGGGATGGGTATCAAGAATACAGCTGATGTTCAGCCCGTTTTCCTCGGCCAGGGCAACGACCTGATCCATACTGCCTGTGTCGGTCGCAAAGGAAACCGGATCAAAGTTCCAGACCACATCAATCAGTGCTGCGGCCTTTGTCGTTGGACACGCACAGATATACTGGATCGATCCGGTGTCGGGTTCGTAGATGCCCCAGACATCGGGGCTGCCCTTGCCGGTGGACGGGGAATGGCGAACAACGGGTTCGTTCAGATTGGTCATTCAAAAAATGCTCCTTGGCTGGATGTACAAAAATATGGGGCGCGCAGTCCTTAAGGCAGGTTCTACGGCGTTGATCTGGTGCAACGTGCCAGATTCGATATGGATGCCGGGGACATCGTCCCTCAGGCCACGCCCGTTGTGCCGAACCATGCCCCGATGGCGAGCGTGCCCATGATGAAAACTGTCAGTATGACCAACAGTGGCCAGATAAAAACGATCCAACGGTCATAGCCCACACGCCCGATGCTTAGCCCGCCGATCACAACCGCAAAGGTCGGGTTGATCAGGTTCACAAGGCCGTTGGCGGACTGATACGCAGTGACCACCAGATCGCGCCCGACGCCGGCAAAATCAGCCAGCGGCGCAAGGATCGGCATCTACAGCACGGCCAGGCCAGACGAGGATGGCACAAAGAAACTCATGCCGACCTCGATCCCGAACATTGTCGAGATGAAGGCGATGCCTGGCAGATCGCCCAGCGTCTGGGCCGATGCATTTAGGATCGTATCCGCGATCAGGCCCTGTTCCATGACCACGACAATGCCGCGGGCAAGCCCGATAACCAGCGCCACCCCCAGAAGATCGCGCGCGCCATCGACAAATGCGCCTGTCAGACGTTTTTCACCCAACCGGCCGATCAGCCCAATCCCGATGGCCGCCCCCAGAAACAACGCGCCCATTCGTGCCATCCACCAGCCCTGCGAGGAAACGCCCCAGATCATCGCCACAAATGTTGCGGTAAAGACCAAAAGGATGATTTTCTGAGTACCGCTCAGCGTATCGTCGGTATTTTCTTCACCGCTGTCTTTCAGGAAATGCTGCTCGTGCGCCTGCCATTGATGGGACACAACGGACCGGTCGCGATCTTCTTTTACGCGACTGGCATAGCGCATCACATAGGCTACGCAGATCGCCAGCCCGCCTATAAGTATTACGAACCGCAATATGATGCCGTCGGTAAAGGGGATCGACGCTGCATCCGATGCAATGATCGTGGCAAACGGGTTTATGGTCGAGCCCAGAACGCCGATACCGGCACCGATCAGAATAATGGCAACGCCCGTCACCGCGTCAAACCCGGCCCGCAGCACCACCGGCAGCAGGATGGCATAAAAGGCCAGCGTTTCTTCGGCCATGCCATAGGTCGTGCCGCCTGCCGCAAAAAGCGTCATCAGGATGGGCACCATCCAGATCTCGCGCCCCTCCATCGCGCGCATCGCCGAACGGATGCCGGTGTTGATAGACCCCGTGGCGTTCACGACCCCCAGAAACCCGCCCAGAAGCAACACGAAAAGGGCCACGTCGATGGCATTGGCGGCGTAACTGTCGGGATCATAAAAACCGCCAATCGGGGCCAGCAACACATCAATCGGGCCTTGTGGATTGGCCTCGACTGTCTGGTATGTGCCGGGCACTGCAACCTCGCGGCCAACCTCTTCGTTCATTTCCCGGTTATACTGGCCAGCAGGTATAATCCATGTCAGGGCGGCCACGAAAATGATCAACAAGAACAATATGGTATAGGCGGTGGGAAACCAGGATTGCAGATCCGGGTCTTGGTCTGCCTCTTCAGTGACAGTATCGCTCATCTTGTTTCCTTTCGGCGGCCGGACAACTGGCCTTTGCGTCCGGCCAAGTGTTTGCCTCTGGCCCTGCTGCCGCATTAATCTGCGTTAATCCTTCACTCGGCAGGTCACTTTGGGCGGCAGTTAACTTCGATCAATGCCCTTATGACTGGCGCCACTATTCTGATCCGCAATAACCCGGATCAAGGATCAGCATGGCATCGTCCGAACCCAATATTGGCCATATCGTTGCAATCGAAGGCGGTATTGCAGACGTGCGCTTTGAAGCCGGGTTGCCGTCGATCGCCACACGTCTTGTCACGCTGACCGATCCGGAAATCTCGATCGAGGTCGCCAGCCTGCCGACAGCCGAAATCGCGCGGGGTCTGGTTCTGAACCCGTCGCCAGACCTGCGTCTGGGCCTTGCTGTACGCGATACCGGACGCCCCATTGACGTGCCGGTTGGCGATGCGGTTCTGGGCCGGATGTTCAATGTGTTCGGCGACACGATAGACGGCAAGGACCCTTTAAGAGATGTGCATCGCCGGCCGATCCTGCACGATCCGGTCCCGCTGTCGGAACGCCGCGTCGAAGGTGCTATCTTTGAAACCGGGATCAAGGCCATTGATCTGCTCAGCCCCTTGGAACGTGGCGGCAAGGCCGGGCTTTTCGGCGGTGCCGGTGTCGGCAAGACGGTTCTGATCACCGAAATGATCCACAACATGGTGGCGGAATATGACGGAGTAAGCCTGTTTTGCGGGATCGGCGAACGATGCCGTGAAGCCGAAGAGCTATACCGCGAGATGGGCGAGGCAGGTGTTCTGGAAAACACCGTGATGGTGTTCGGCCAAATGAACGAAAGCCCCGGTGTCCGGTTCCGCGTGGGGCACGCCGCATTGACGATGGCGGAATATTTTCGCGATGATTTGCGGCGCAATGTGCTGGTTCTGATCGACAACATTTTCCGCTTTGTGCAGGCCGGATCAGAGGTTTCGGGATTGTTGGGCCGTATTCCCAGCCGTGTGGGTTATCAGCCGACGCTTGGCACCGAACTTGCCGATCTGGAAGAGCGTATCTGCTCGACCGACCGCGGCGCCATGACCTCGATTCAGGCGGTTTATGTACCGGCCGATGATTTCACCGATCCTGCGGCAACGCACACCTTCTCGCATCTGTCTGCCTCGATCGTGCTGTCGCGCAAAAAGGCATCAGAAGGGCTTTATCCGGCCATTGACCCGCTGCAATCCTTTTCAAAGATGCTGACCCCCGGCACTGTCAGCGAACAGCACTACCGTGTGGCCCGCGGCGTGCGCAACACGCTGGCCGAATATGAAGACCTCAAAGACATCATAGCGATGCTGGGTCTGGAAGAGCTTTCGCAGAAAGACCGCGCCACCGTCCGTCAGGCGCGCCAGATCGAACGTTTTCTAAGCCAGCCTTTCTTTTCGGCCGAAGCGATGACCGGCAATGCCGGCAGGTTCGTCTCGCTTCAGCAGACACTTGATAGCTGTGAACGCATTCTGGCCGGTGAGTTCGAAAACCGGGACGAAGGCGATTTCTACATGATCGGTTCGGTTGACGACCTTGATACGCCGGAGAGCGAAGATGCGGCTTAGGGTGATCACGCCAAAAGAGGTTTGCGTGGATCGCAAGGTCACTCGTCTGGTGGCCGAGGCGCCTGACGGGTTCTTCGGAATACGGCCCCATCATATCGGCTTTGTGACGCAACTGGTCCCCGGCGTTCTGGTCTTTGAACCCGAAGAAGGTGGCATCGACCGTTTCGTCGCAATCAATTCCGGCACATTGGTGAAATGCGGTGAAGACGTGAACGTTGCGGTCCGCGGTGCCATCGAAGGAACCGATCTGGCCCGTCTGCGAGAGCGCGTTGAAACCGAATTCCGCCAGCAAGAGGAAGACGAGCGCGAAGCCCGCTCGGCGCTTACGCGGCTGGAAGCGACCATGATCCGCCGGTTTCGCGATCTGGAAAAGGTGGACCGATGACAAAGGAAGAACCCAACGAGACTGAAATCATCTCGTACAAGGCAAGGCGCATGGCAAAGGCCCGCAAGCACCGCAAGCAAAGTGCGTGGTACGGATTTGGTATGTTCGGCCTTGTCGGCTGGTCCGTGGCCGTACCGGTGATCGCCGGCATCGCCCTCGGCCTCTGGATCGACAGGCGCTGGCCGGGCGAAACCTCCTGGACACTGGCACTGCTTCTGGCCGGTGCGGCGCTCGGCAGTCTGAATGCCTGGTACTGGGTACAACGGGAGGGACGAAATGACAGGTGATATTGGCACCATACTGGCATCTGTTCTGGCCGGGGCTGTGATTGGGGGCATATATCTTGGCCTTCTGCGGCTTGCGGTACACGCGCTTACGCATCGGCAAAGCGCGCTGATCTTCGTCGCACTTGGCATTGTCCGCGCGGCGCTTGTCATCGGTGCAATTGCGATGGCCTTAAGCTTCGACGTTCCTTTGATGGGCATCCTTGCCGCGCTTGCAGGCTTCACGGCCGTTCGGTTTGTTCTGGCGCGCGCGGCCAATCCAATTGCCGGAGCAATCCCATGGAAATAAGCCCCGACAGCTGGATATTGTACGAATGGAACGGATGGAAACTGAACGCGACCGTTGCATTCACCTGGGTTGTCATGGCGCTTTTGGTTGTCGGGTCGCGGGCGATTACCGCGCGCCTCAGCGTCAAAGAAACCGTATCGCGCTGGCAGCTCATGCTAGAAGTCATCGTGAGCTCGATCCGCGACCAGATTGACGAAATCGGCGCTGAAAATCCGGGGCGCTACCTGCCCTTTGTAGGTACGCTTTTTCTGTTCATCGCCACCGCCAACATTCTTAGCATCGTGCCCGGATACCAGCCGCCCACTGGTTCACTTTCAACCACCGCCGCACTTGCCATTTGCGTTCTGATTGCGGTGCCGCTGTTCACAATCTCGCGGCGCGGATTGCGGGCGTATCTCAAGACCTACGTACAGCCCAGCCCGTTCATGCTACCGTTCAATCTCGTCAGCGAGGTTTCCCGCACGATAGCCCTGGCGGTGCGGCTTTACGGGAATGTGATGAGCGGGACAGTGATCGTGGGCATCCTGATCAGTGTCGCGCCGTTCTTTTTCCCTGTGGTCATGCAGCTTCTCGGGCTGCTGACCGGTCTGATTCAAGCCTACATCTTTGCCATTCTGGCGATGGTCTACATCGCCTCTGCCAGCAGGTCGGGCCGCGCGGTTTCAGCAGATGACGACACTCAAAACGACACCTCCCAGACTGGAAAAGGAGACTGAACATGGATCCCTCAACGCTGATCGCCGCCGTTTCGATCGTGACCGCAGGTCTGACCATCGCCATCGGGTCCATTGGTCCCGCGTTCGCCGAAGGGCGGGCAGCGGCACAAGCGCTTCAGGCACTGGCGCAACAGCCCGATGCGTCCGACACGATCACCCGGACACTTTTCGTCAGTCTGGCGATGATTGAATCGACTGCCATCTATTGCTTTGTCGTTTCGATGATCCTGATTTTTGCCAACCCGTTCACGGACATGGTGCAACAGGCCGCCGGGGGATAAGACCGTGCAGATCGACTGGATCACCGTAGCTGCGCAGATCGCCAACTTTCTTGTTCTGGTGTGGCTGTTGCAGCGGTTTCTTTACAAGCCCATCACACAGGCCATGACGCGGCGGGAAAAGGAAATCGAAGACCGGCTGGCCGAGGCCAAGGATGCCAGACAGGCGGCAGAGGAGGAGGCCGAAACGCTGCGCGCCAGGCAGGCGGAACTGGACAGCGAAAAAGACCAGATACTGGAAGATGCCAGACAAGAGGCTCAGGCGCTTCGCAAACGTCTGGAAGCCGACCTGCGAGAGGACATGGAAGGCCGCCGCGAAACCTGGCGCAGCCATCTTGAGGAAGAGCGCGAAAGCTTTGCCAAGACGCTGCGCCGCCGCGCCGGCCAACAGGTGATCGCCATCACCGGGCACATGGTGCAGGAATACGCCCGATCCGATCTGACGACAGAGATTGCCAGCGGGTTCGTGGCGCGTCTGGAAGACATGGAAGAGGAAAAACGCGAAAAACTTGCCGATGCGGCGGCGCGTTCGGACGATGCAGCCCGCATCGAAAGCAGCGTTGCGCTGAAACCGGGTGCGCGCAGACAGATCTCCCGCGCCTTACACAAGGCGCTGAACACCGATATCGACGTCCATTACGAACGAAACGAAGATCTTGTGATGGGTGTCCGGCTGATCATCGGCGAACAGACATTGGAATGGTCGGCCGCCCGCTACCTCAAACGGCTTGAGGGCGTACTGGATGAGGTAATAGACAGCGCCGGTCCCGCGCAGCGCCATGCAACAGACAAATCGGGCAAATAACCATGGGATTGCTGGATACCTTATCCGAAACGCTGTTCGATCCGCTGGAGCGGGCACGCGAGCAAGTTGAAACCCGTTTGGAAATGGCCGAAATCGCGCATGTCCTGTCTGTGGGGAACGGCGTCGCCCAGATTGCCGGGTTTACCGACCTCTACGCTAATGAACTGGTGTCCTTTCCCCATGGCATTGTGGGCATTGCATCAAACCTGCGCCAAGACCGCATCGGCGTCATCGTGCTGGGCGATACCGACAGGCTGCGCCCCGGCAACGCGCTGCGCCGGACAGGCCGCGTTGTGGACGTACCTGTAGGCGCAGAACTGTTGGGGCGTGTCGTGGATGGATTGGGCCAGCCGATTGACGCAAAAGGGCCGATTGATACCAAAGACCGCCTGCCGGTCGAACGCCCTGCCCCGCCGATCATGCATCGTGCTCCTGTCGTCGTGCCGCTTCAGACCGGGATCAAGGCCATCGATGCGGCCATTCCCATCGGACGCGGACAACGCGAACTGATCCTGGGCGACCGGCAAACCGGAAAGACGGCTGTTGCTGTCGATGCGATCCTCAATCAGCACGACACGGGCGTCGTGTCGATTTACTGCGCCATCGGTCAGCGCGCCTCGGCCGTGGCCCGCGTGATCGCGGATCTGCGCAAGGGCGATGCGATGGACCGTACAATCGTCGTTGTCGCGGGCGGGGATGATGCGCCGGGCCTGCAATTTGTGGCGCCCTATGCCGCGACAACAATGGCCGAATACTTCATGGCGCAGGGGCGCGATGTTCTGATCGTCTATGATGATCTGACACGCCATGCGCGCGCCTATCGCGAATTGTCGCTGCTGTTGCGCCGCCCGCCGGGCCGCGAGGCTTATCCCGGTGACATCTTTTACATTCATTCCCGGTTGCTTGAACGCGCGACGCACCTGCGCGATGAACATGGAGGCGGTTCGCTGACAGCCCTTCCAGTGGTGGAAACGCAGGCCCAGAACATATCGGCCTATATTCCGACCAACCTTATCTCGATCACCGATGGTCAGGTTTATCTTTCGCCTGACCTGTTCGAAAAAGGGCAACTGCCGGCCATCGACATCGGGACATCGGTCAGCCGGGTGGGTGGCAAGGTGCAATTGCCCGCCTTCCGCGCTGTCGCGGGGAACCTGCGGCTGATGTATGCGCAGTTCGAGGAACTGGAAAGTTTCGCGCGCTTTGGCACCCAGTTGGACGATGAAACGCAGGACAAGCTGACCCGCGGCAAGCAGGTGCGCGAAGTGCTGAAGCAACGCGAACATCAGCATCTGGCGGTGCCCGAACAGATCGCCGTGCTGCTGGCCGCAACGGAAGGCTTGTTTGACGCAATCCCCGTGGATGACATTCCGGACGCGGAAAAGACCGTGCAGGATGCAATCCGAAAGGCCCATCCGGATCTGTGCGAAAAGATGGAAGATGGCGAGGATTTCAGCCAGGACGACCGTGACGCGTTGATCGAAACCATGCGCAAGGCGTTGGACCCCAAGAAGAACGAGACCGCAGATGGAAACGCTTGAAAGCCTGTCTGACGCGCTGAACACCACGAAAGACATCCAGTCGATCGTGCGGACGATGAAGTCGCTTTCAGCGGTCAGCATCCGGCAGTACGAGCGCGCAGAAGACGCTTTGGCCGATTATGAGCGCACGATAGATCTGGGGTTTGCGGCTGTTCTTGAGGAAACGCGCGCCCTGAGTATTGCGCCGCACCGCAATCGCACCAGAGATACAGACCGCGAGGCCCTGATCGTGATCGGTTCGGACCGAGGGCTTTGCGGGCGCTACAACGAAGTCGTCAGCCGCTTTGCCGCAAACCATTTATCCGGCACAGAACCGATGCTGGGCGTTCTGGGTGTGCGGGCGGCGGCGCGGCTTGATGCGGCGGGGTATGCGGCAGACACCCTGTTCACGGTGCCGGGTTCAATCGACGGTTTCAACAGCGTCGTTCAGTCCGTGATCATCACGATTGACCGATGGATCACACAGCATGGCGTGTCACGTGTGAGGGTTGCCCACAACCGGCGGCGAGGGGCCAACACTGCGCAGCCGTTGATGCGCCAGCTTCTTCCGATACCAGAGGAAGGCCTTGAAAACGCGGCGAAAACCACTTGGCCCGTGCGCGGACTTCCTGTGTTCAGTATGGAGCGGGATGCGTTGCTGTCCTGGTTGATCCGTGAACGGCTTTTTCTGGTGCTGTACCGCGCCCTGGCAGAAGCGCTGGTCAGTGAACACGCCACGCGTCTTGCCACCATGCAAAACGCCGAACGAAACATCGAAGAGCGGCGCGAAGACCTTACGGGCGCGTTCCGTCAAAAGCGGCAAGAAAGCATCACCCGCGAACTGATGGATGTGATTGCCGGCTACGAGGCGGCAGGCCCGGACGATTGATTAAGCTTCACTGGTGGTTTGATCCGGCCGCTTGCGATGGGCCTGTTTGATTGGCGGCGGCGACAATGCAAAGCAACGCCGCCGATGCGCGCCGTTCGGCTGTGGTATCGGCCCGGCTTGTCAGTGCAATCGGCACAGCAGCCCCCATCACGATCCCTGCCGCTTCGGCCTCGGCCAGGTAATCCAGATTCTTGGCCAGAATATTACCCGACACCAGGTCCGGCACAATCAGCACATCAGCATGTCCGGCAACCTTTGATCTGATGCCCTTGATGGCTACGGCGCGCGGCGACACGGCCAGATCCATCGCCAACGGCCCGTCAATGTCTGCCCCCGTGATCGTTCCGCGATCCGCCATCTTGCAGATCGCTGCGGCCAGTATCGTGGACTCGATTTCTTCATCGATGTTTTCCGTCGCAGACAAAAGCGCCACCTTTGGCCGATTGATCCCAAGCGCGTGGGTCAGGGTGATGGCGTTGCACACGATATCGCGCAGACATTTCAGATCGGGGCGTACGTTCAATGCAGCGTCCGAAATAAACAGCAACCGGTCAAAATCCGGCACATCCATAGCGAACACATGGCTCATCCTGCGGTCTGTGCGCATGGCTTTTTCCGTGACAATGGCGTGCATCAACGCCTTGGTGTGCAACGCGCCTTTCATCAGGCCGCGCACTTTGCCGGAAACTGCCATTTCCACCGCCTTTTGCGCAGCCTCCTCCGGACTCGAAGCCGAAACAATTTCAAGCGCGCCAAGCGACATGCCTTCCTTGTCCGCGACGGCTTTGATCCGATCTTCGGGGCCCACAAGTACCGGCGCGATCAGGTCTGCCCGCCAGCTTTCCAGTGCGCCTTGAAGGCTGGGCGCATCGACTGGCCACACAACCGCAACGGGCACATTTTCAAGGGTTCTGGCCATATCTTCCAGACGCGAAAACCGATCAGGCCGGTGCCTGTGGGCCTTCTCATCTTTCTGTTCCAACTCGTGCAAGGCCTTGGCTTCGTCTTCTTCAAGAGGCATGAATTTCACCTTCCTTCAAAACCTTATTTTGGCTTCGTTGATGGATCAGCCAATACAGCGCGCACCCGGCGTTGCCGCCTAAAAAGGCGTTTCGCGTCACTTCTGAAAGACATAGGAACCCGGTGCGTCATCATTGGCCTTGAAACGGCCCGAACGTGCACCCAGACGGGGCGGCTCTGTCTCGCCGGTGGAATGTTTGTCCAACCATCCGACAAGTTCGGGCCACCAGGATCCTTGCTGTTCCTCTGCCGCCGCCTCCCATGCATCAGGCGCCTGATACGGGTCATCCCTGCCGGTTGTCGAAATACGGTAAGTACGCCCCGCATGCCCCGGTTCACTGATGATGCCCGCGTTATGCCCGCCGCTTGTCAGCACAAAGGTAATATCGGTGTCTGCCAGAAGGTGCAGTTTGTACACAGACCGCCAGGGCGCAACATGATCCGAAGTTGTGGAAACGCAAAACAGCGGTATGTCGATATCGCTGATCGCAACGGGACTACCCCCGATCTGGTATTGCCCCTCGGCCAGTTCGTTGTTCATGAAAATATGGCGCAGATATTCGCTGTGCATCTTGTAAGGCATACGGGTGGCATCGGCGTTCCACGCCATCAGATCGAACATCTCCTGCCGACGGCCCATCAGGTATTCGTGCACGTAGCGCGACCAGATAAGATCGACCGAGCGCAACAGCTGGAAGGCCCCCGCCATCTGCTTGGTATCCAGATAACCCTGATCCCACATCATGTTTTCCAGAAACGATACCTCGCTTTCGCTGATGAACAGTTGCAGTTCATCGGGTTCTTCAAAATCCGTCTGCGTGGCGAGTGAGGTGAACGTCGCAAGCCGGTCATCGCCGTCACGGGCCATCTGCGCGGCCTTTGCCGACATCAGGGTTCCGCCCAGACAATAGCCCAGCGCGTGTATTTTCTGGTCAGGCACGATTGCCCTGACTGCATCCATCGCATCATCGACGGCCTTCAGGTAATCGGCCACCCCCATATCGCGGTCTTCCGCCGTGGGGTTGCGCCAGGAGGCGATGAAAACCGTATATCCCTGCTCTACAAGATAGCGCACCAAGGAGTTTTCGGGGCTGAGATCAAGAATATAATATTTCATGATCCAGGCCGGGATGATCAGGAGCGGTTCGGCTTTTACCTTTTTCGTCGCGGGTGCGTATTGGATCAGTTCCAGCAGGCGATTGCGAAATACCACCTTGCCGGGCGTCACCGCCACATCCCTGCCCGGCAGATAGTTTTCCGTCCCGACCGGCAGCTTGCCGGAAACGGCGCGTTCCCAATCCTCTACAAAATTCTGCCAGCCATGCAGCAGAATGGCACCGCCCTGGCGCACAGTCTCTGCCGCGACTTCAGGGTTTGTTGCGATAAAGTTTGACGGGGACATCAGATCAAGCATCTGTCGCGTGACGAATGATACAACCTGTTCCTCGCGGTCCGACACCCCGTCGATATCGCGGGCGGCGTTGTACCACCACTGCTGGGTCAGCAGGAAATTCTGGTAGATCAGGTTATAGGGCCAGCGCTGCCAGCTTTCATCCTTGAAGCGTTTATCGTGGGCCAGCGGTTCGATACAGGGATCACAGCCGGGATTGCGCGCGGCAGTTCCGGCATAGACAGCCAACCGGGCCGCTTTGCGTACCGCTTTTTCGATCAGTTGCGCCTGCTTGCCTGGCGCGCCCATCAGGTGGACACCCCAGGTGAAGAATGTTGACGCCAGCCCATAGGGCGACACGCCCAGCGTGAACCTTGCCAGATGCGCGTCGGTTGCCCTGTCTATGCTTTTCGTGCTGTAGCGGTCCGGGGTCTCGAACGGAGCAGAACGCTCGAATTCCGGCGGCTCCGCATCCAGCCCGGCACGATCCTCTCCGTTGGGGGCGCCTTGCTGCTCTGAGGTATCATCCTTTGAGTGGGCGGGCGGTATAGATGTTGCATCCGTTTCGGTTTCGGTTCCTGTCTGCTCCATAATGGTCCTTTTCTCTTTGCCCGTCGGACAGACCCGCGCCGCCAATCCATCCGTTTGCCGCTATTCGCGGCCAGTAGTGCGATCCGTGATATTCAGCGTTCTCTTTCACCGGTTTGCGGCTTGGGTTTCTTGATAATCAGTTCGGTTTGCATTTGGCGCACCTGGTTTGCTGCTTTGCAGCCTCCAGTGCGGTGTCTTTCGCTTGATCGGGCGTGACATCAAGTAGGCGGCAGGCCACGCGAGCAGTAGCCGCGCGAGCGCTGCGCCCAAGACCGACTGCCAAGTATAAAGACCGATGACCAACACTGTGATCACCGACCCGCCCATCAGGACAAACGCCGCCAACAGGGTCAAAATGATACTCAGGCGATCCATGAAACCCTCCTTTTCGCATCAGTGTCTTCAAGCACGAAACTTTTCGCATACGGCAGATGCGGGCATTAACGCACGTTAAGAAATGCTACTTTCATCCCTGCGCGAATGGGACGGTGTGCAGTTTTCGCAGCGCTACACCACAGCGATCAATCCCACAGCCGCTTACAAGTGTTCGCGACACCTTGGCCTTTTCCCGCAAGACGGAGCATTGATTGTCCACTGTCACAGGTTTCGGAAAGCGCGAGCCGGCTCGCAATATGCGACACGGATCGTCGGTAATTCTATATCAGCCGGTGCGAAGCCGGTTAGACTGGCGGTCAGATCGCAATGGGCGAAGCGAGGGTATGACCGGATATGTTGGACGAAGCGATTGCGCGAACCAAGGTGTTGCAAGACCGGATGCAAGAACTGGGCATTTCCCATGCGGTCTTCACCTCTGAAAGTTCCATAGCCTATCTTGCAGGGTTCTGGGGTTATCTGGGCATTGAATTCGGCCGCCCGACCATGCTGGTTGTTCCCGCCGATGACCTTCCCACTGTGATCACGCCACTTATGGAAAGTGAAATGGTTGCAGAAATGACCTGGGTCGATGACGTGCGCACCTGGGAGGACGCAGGTCATCGAAGCTGGAGTCGCGCCTTGTCCGAGGTCTTGCCCGAAACCCCGCGTGAAATCTGGATCGAGCGATCGGACATTCCGGCAATCGTGCGCAACTATGTCGACGAACGCTATCCTTCTGCTGTGCTCAAGGATATCGGGCCGGTTCTGGGCGCGCAGCGGATGATTAAATCACCACTGGAAATCTCTGTGATGAAACAGGCAGGAGAGGTTGCCGCCGCGATGATGGCTGCGGCGCACGGATCGCTCGCAATCGGGGCGCGCGAATACGAAAGTGCTCTGGCGGTTATTGAAGCAGGCACCCGGCGCGCGGCGGGTTTCCTGTCTGCGAAAGGCTGGGAACGGTTAGTCTCTCCGATGATCCATAATCTGCAAATCCTGCAAAGCGGCAGGGACGCGTCTATGGTCCATCGGCGCGCATCGGTCAAAACATATGAACGCTATGATCCGGTCTATTTCTGTTTCTGCAACATGGCGCAGTTCAAGCAATACAAGCTAGGATTTGACCGGATGTTCCACATCGTCGACGTGACGGACGAAGCGGCACAAGTACAGCAGGCCGCAATAGATGCGCAGCAAGCCGCCATTGCCACGATACGACCGGGTGTTGCGGCCCAGGACGTGGCGGCAGCGGCCAACGCGGTTTATGCCGAACGCGGATACCAGACAGGGTACCGCACTGGCCGGTCTATCGGCATCGCCTATCTTGAGGCCCCCGAACTCAAGGCCGGAGATACCACAGTTCTGCAACCCGGAATGACCTTTGCGGTGGATGGCGGGATTTCGATTGACGGGGTGACGGCCGGACGGATCGGTGACAGCATCGTGGTGACAGAAGACGGCTGTGAATACCTGACCGACTATCCCCGACAGTTGCTTGTGACAGAATGCTGAGTGTGCAGCCCGTGTTTCGTCTGGCCGTAGCCCAAGCCCCGGCTGACCTGAACTCTCCGACAGACAGGTTGGACTGGTTGCGTTCAATTCTGCCCGATATTGCGAATTCGGGCGCCGACCTGTTGCTGCTGCCGGAACTGTTTGCCTGCGGATACAACATCGGGGATGCGATCAGAACCCGCGCCGAGGTCGCGGATGGACCGACCTTTGCCGCCATTGCCGACATGGCGCACGAAGCGGGTGTTGCGATCCATTATGGTTTTGCGGAACGTTCGGAAGATGCTCTATACAACGCGGCTCTGTGCGTTTCTGCGGATCGCACCGTGTTGTGCCACCAACGCAAACTGGTGCTGCCACCCGGTTTTGAAAAGGCGTATTTCACGCCCGGACGCGGGTGTCATCTGTTTGAATACCACAAGCTGAAAATCGCGACGCTGATCTGTTATGATGCCGAGTTTCCGGAAACGGTGCGCCATGTTGCCCAGCTTGGCGCCGATCTTGTTCTGGTGCCGACAGCGCTTGGGTCGGATTGGTCATGGGTGGCCCATACAATGATCCCGACGCGGGCCTACGAAAACGGTGTCTACCTTGCCTATGCCAACAGCGGGGGTGTGGAAAACGGCAGTGAATTTCTGGGCGCGAGTGTCATCGCCGCCCCGGATGGTATCGAAGTAGCACGCGCCGGCGCATCTGCGACCATCATTTACGGCGATATAGACAAGTCGCGCGTGGCTGCCGCCCAGAAAAGGCTGCCCTATCTGAAGGATGGTTTGACGATAGATCTGTCCTAGCCGTTGGCGGTGTCGGATCATTTCGAACCCGTTTCGGAAAGGTTTGGCCGCGTGACTCTGCAACGACAGGCTTCAGCCGCCATCAGCAACAAAACCGGCTTTTTCGATCGCTGCAATTGCGCACGCTTCGTCATTGTCCGAGTTATCGCCGGTGATGCCGACTGCACCAAGGATGATGCCATCCTGTTTGATCAAAACGCCCCCGGCGACCGGCACAAGCGATCCTTCCGACAAGGCATTCATCGCCTGAATAAAAAACGGTTCAACCTTTGCGCGCTCGAACAAGGCCCGCGACCCCAATCCCATCGATACGGCCCCGCGGGCCTTGCCTTGCGCAATTTCCGGCCGCAGGTTGCTGGTTGTGTCCTCACGCGCGAGCGCCACAAGATAGCCACCTCTGTCCAACACCGCCACGGTAAGCGGCTTTAGCCCGTTCTTCTTGCGCCATTCAAGGCAATCACTGATGATGGACTGGGCCTGATCCAGGGTAATGGTCATCTGTTCTCTCCCGTTTCTGGGGGGTATTTACGCGGCAATTACGGCCTGCGAGCGAAGCAGCGCTTCGATCTGCGCGTTTTCATACCCCATTTCGGCAAGCACTTCCCGCGTGTGCTGACCAAGCAGCGGGGCGGCATGGTTAACCTGCGCAGGGGTGCGGCTGAATTTTACAGGATGGCCAATCGTTTCAACCTTGCCGGCTGTCGGGTGATCCAGTTCAACAATCATATCGCGCGCGCGCGCCTGCGGGTCTGCATGCATCTGAAGGATGTCATTGACCGGCCCGGCAGGGAGATGTGCCTCTTCCATTCGGCGAAGCCAGTTTTCGGTCGTGTCCTGACCCAGATATCGATTCAGAATTTCGACCAATGCAGGCAGGTTCTGAATGCGCTGGGCATTCGATGAAAACCTGGGGTCATTATCCAGTTCAGGGGCGTTGATCACATCCAGAAACCGAAGCCAGTTGCTTTGGTTCGCAGCGCCGACATTGATCCAACCGTCGCTTGTCTGAAACGCCTGATAGGGCGCGTTCAGCGGATGCGCCGATCCAAGCGGTTCAGGTTTTTCACCGGTGGCAAATGCGATGGCAGACTGCCAATAGGTCTGGGTGATCGCCGCCTCGAACAAAGAGGTGTCGATCTTTTGGCCCAAACCGGTTTGCAACATGTTCGCATATGCCGCCGAAACACCCATCGCCCCCAGAATACCGGCATTGATATCCGAAATCGGCGCGGCAACCTTGACCGGCGGGCGGCCCGGCCCTTCGCCAGTGATGGACATCAGGCCTGACATGCCCTGCGCAATCAGATCAAAACCGCCACGTTCGGCATAGGGGCCTGTGCGCCCAAAGCCCGATATTTCGCAATAAATCAGACGTGGGTTGACCGCTGACAGATCCTCGTAGGACAGGCCCAGCTTTTCCATCGTTCCTTTACGGTAATTCTCGATCACGACATCGGCCGTGGCCAGAAGTTTGCGCAGGATATCAACAGCCTGCGGATCCTTGAGGTTCAGAGAGATGCCCCGCTTGTTGCGGTTCATCATCATATAGGCCGCAGCTTCACCGCCGATCTGGGGCGGGGTAAACCGCCGGCTGTCATCGCCGGTTGGTTTTTCCACCTTGATAACGTCGGCGCCCATATCCGCCAGCATCAGACCGCAAACAGGGCCTGCCATGATATGGGCAAGCTCGATAACGCGCATACCGCTAAGCGGGCCAGATCGTGTGCTCATTTGCCTGTCCAAACCGGCTTGGTCTTGCCCAGAAATGCTTCCATCCCGATGCGGAAATCATCACTCATGTAGCAGGAGATAATCAGGTCGGAATCTTCCACCTCGGATGCCATGCGGTTGCGCCGCAGCGCTTCCTTGGTGGCGCGCAGTGTCAGCGGTGCCATCGAACCCACGCGTTCCGCAAGCACAGCGGCACGCGCCATCAACGCCTCTTCGTCAGGCAAAACTTCACTGATCAGCCCGATAGAAAGCGCCTCGTCAGCTTCGATCAGCCGCGCAGTAAAAATGATCTCTCGTACCCGCCCCGCGCCGATCAGTTCGGACAACCGCGCAAGATTGCCCGCAGCCAGGCAGTTTCCCAATGTACGCGCGATTGGAAAGCCGAACTTGAGGCTGGCAGACGCAATCCGGATATCGCAGGCCGCCGCGATCGAACCGCCGCCCCCTGTACAGGCGCCGTTTACCGCTGCAATCGTCGGCACCGGGCACCGTTCGACAGCGTCAAGCACAGCGTCGATCTGGTGTTCATAATCCAGCGCATCCTGCGGTGTTTCAAAGGCGCGAAACTGGGTCATGTCCGTCCCTGCGGCAAAGGCCTTGCCGCCCGCACCCGAGATCACGACCGCACGTACAGACCCATCTGTCGGCATGTCACGGCACAGTTGGGCCAGCCGTTCGTACATGCCAAAGGTCAGCGCATTGCGTGCCTGTGGCCGATCAAAGGTAATCCACAGGATACCGTCACGCAGTTCATTTGTGATGTCGGTCATCGATAGAAATACTCCACAAGGAACATCGGAACGGCAGGTACGTAAGTGCACAACATCAGCACCAGCAAAAGCACCCCGACAAACCAGATGTTGACCTTGGACACTTCCCAGATATTTGCCCGCGCCACCGAACAGGCAGTGATCAGAACCGAGGCCACGGGCGGGGTTTGCTGCCCGATTGCAAGGTTAAGCGTGACCACCAGACCAAAATGTACCGGATCGATCCCGGCCGCAGTGATCAGCGGAATGACGATCGGGATCACCAGAATAATGGCCGCAGCAGAGTGCAGGAAAAAACCCACGATCAGGAAGAAGAAGTTCAGGATCAGCAGGATCGCCCATTGCTGGGTTGTGATCGACAAAATGCCTTCGGCCAGTTGCTGGGGGATCTGCGCGCGGGTCAGAAAACCACCCATCAACACCGATGCCGCGACAAGCAGCATCACAACAGCGGTTTGGATACCACCGTCCAGCATCGCGCGACGCAGGTGTTTGACATCAAGATTGCCGTACCATGCCGACACAACCAACGAGGCGAGGACGGCCAGACCCGCGGCCTCGGTCGCGGTGACGTAACCACCAAAGATACCACCCAGAATGATAACTGGCAGGGTAAAGGCGGGCAGCGCCTCAACGAATGTTACGCGAAGGCGCGCAAAATTGAACGCGTCCTCGGTCGGGAAATTATATCGTTTGGCAAAGAGGTAAGCGACCACCATCAACCCGGCGGCGCCCAAAAGGCCCGGCACAATGCCTGCCACGAACAACTGCTCTACCGACGTGTTCGCGGACGCTGCATAAAGGATCATCGGGATAGAAGGCGGAATAATGATCGCCAGAGATGCCGAGGAAGAGGTAACCGCCGCCGAAAATTCCTTGCTGTAGCCACGTTTCTTCATCTGCGGGATCAGGATAGACCCCATTGCCGCCACGTCCGCCACAGCCGACCCCGAGATTTCGGCAAAAAACAGCGATACGCCGATGTTTACCATCGCAAGGCCGCCACGGATGAACCCGATAATGGCAGATACGAAATTGATCAGCTTGTCGGTGATGCCGCCCGCGTTCATGATCGCGCCCGCAAGCACGAACATCGGGATCGCGATCAGCGAAAACTTGGTGGATCCGTCATACATATCCAGCGCGATGGTCACCAGGCTGCCGGACCCTTCGGTCAGAAGCAACCCAAGAACACCACACATGGCCAAAGCCACCGCAATGGGGATGTTGATGCAGATCATGATCAGCATCGCTATGAAAATACCGGCCATAAGCATCAGTGGCGATCCTTGTTCTTTTCAAGTTCGGTTTCGACTTCTTCCTCGATCTCGGCATGTTCAAGCGAGACACCGGCAGCCGTCAGTTTCAGATACATCGGCAGGCTGAGCATCTGGCAGATCATGAACAGGACCGCGCCGATCGGAATGACCGATTGTGTGACCTGAATTGGCATCCAGGTCAGCGAGATAAGCGTATCCCCGGCCAGCACGTCGAGCACCTGAAGCCCTGCGCGCGCCATAAGAAAGAAAAACAGAAGAACGATGGCCTCTCCGACCAGCAAGGCGACAATCCGAACCCTGACCGGTAACGCCAGCAGCACCGTATCAAAGCCGATGTGGCGGCGGTGCAATGCGGCCAGCGCCGACCCGTAATAGGTAATCCACGCCAGCATGATTGCGGCCACTTCGTCATACCATGAAAAGCTTTGCCCCATCAGCCGGGCAAGCACCGCCATGGTAACCACCAGCGTTAGCAGGATCATCAGGCTGATCGTGATCCACTCAAGAACCGTACTGAACACACGATTGATGCGTGACAGCGTGGAATAGTCTTCATTTTGCATGACTGGCTGACCTGTTGGATATCAGAGATCCAGAGCGGGCACTGGTTGCGCCCGGATGAAACACGTAATTCTTGGAAAACAGGGCGGCGGGATATCCCGCCGCCCCGAATGATTAACCCGCGTTACCAAGCCCAAGGACCGTATCTATCATCTCTTGCCCGCCTTCCACTTCGTCGGCGAACTGTTTGTAGATAGGTTTGGACGCTTCGATGAACGCGGCCTTGTCGGCAGTGTTGACCTCAACTCCGGCGTCTTCGATCACCTTCAGCAGGCTGGCTTCCAGCTCGGCTGCTTTTTCGTAGGTGAAGTCCTGGGTTTTGTTGGCACATTCGGTCAGACCCGCCTGAACGTCTGCTGGCAGACCGTCGAATTTGCTTTTCGACGTCAGGATATAGGCTGGCGTGTAGACGTGCCCGGTGATCGACAGATACTTTTGCACTTCCTGAAACTTGGCCGAAGCGATCTGCGCATAGGGGTTTTCCTGTCCGTCAATCACGCCGGTTTGCAGCGCGGTAAACACATCGGAAAAGGCCATGGGCGTGGGGTTTGCCCCGTATTCCTGGAACATTTTCAGGCGCCAGACACCATTGGGCGTGCGCAGTTTGATCCCGGCCAGATCGGCGGGCAGATTGATCGGCCGCACGTTGTTGGTGATATGACGAAAGCCGTTTTCAGCAAGTCCGACGATGTGATAGCCATTTGCCTGTGCGGCATTCTGGAATGTGTCCATCATCGCGCCCTGAACCCGGCGCATGTGGTCACGATCGGTGATGATATAAGGCATCTCGAAGATACCGAATGAATCGTCAACCGATGACATCACTGACGAAGGCAGCGCGAAATCGACCTGCCCCAGCTTGAGCTTTTGCAGCAACTCCTTGTCCTTGCCCAACTGTGACGAACCAAAGGTCTGCACTTCGACCTTGTCGGGCATTGCGCTGTTCACGCAGGCGGCAAAGTTATCAACCGACGCCTCAAACAGTGAACCCGGTGCGCCGACATGGCCGAATTTCATTGTCATTTCAGCCGCATATGCACCTGTGGCCATACCAATGGCGGTGGTTGCAGCAAGAATTTTTGCGATTACTTTCATAGTAGTCTCCTCCCAAAGATTGTCATTTGATGTGTTCATTTTTGTCCTGGCCCCTCTTGCCGGGAGCGTTCGCGCTACTTGAGCATTTTCATTGCCGCCTGCACTCCACCCTCGGAATGCGGGACGTTCGCCTGTTTCAATCCCATCTCGACACCTGCCAGGGTCGCAACCAGCATCAGATCGTTGAAGTCACCCAAATGGCCGATCCGAAAGACCTTGTCCGCCACTTTGGACAGACCGTTGCCCAGAGATATATCATAATGTTCCAGAGTGGTGGCGCGGAAGGCGTCAGCGCTGTGGCCATCGGGTACTTTTACCGCCGTCAGCACGCCGCTTTCCTGACCTTGCGTGGCACACAGAACCTCAAGGCCCCAGGTGCGCACGGCGGCGCGGGCCGCAGCGCCATGTCGCGCATGGCGCGCGAACACGTTTTCAAGCCCTTCTTCATGCAGCATATCGACAGCTTCGTTCAGCCCATAAAGCAGGTTTGTCGCAGGCGTGTAGGGGAAATACCCGGTCTTGTTGGGGCCAACCATTTCAGCCCAGTCCCAGTATGACCGTTGCAATGTCGCCGATTTATTGGCCGCCATCGCCTTTGCGCTTGCGGCGTTGAACGATAGGCCCGGCGGCAGCATCAGCCCCTTTTGCGACCCTGAAACGGTAACATCGACGCCCCATTCATCGTGCTGGTAATCAAGCGAAGCAAGGCCCGAGATCGTATCAACCATGAAAAGCGCGGGATGGCCCGCGTTGTCGATGGCCTTGCGTACTGCTGCGATGGGTGAAACCGATCCGGTCGATGTTTCGTTGTGCACGACACATACCGCTTTGATCTGATGCTCCTTGTCCTCGGCAAGATAGGCTTCGATTTTTTCGGGGTCGGCGCCACCGCGCCAGTCGCCTTGAATGAATTCAGCCTGCAAGCCCAGCTTTTCGGCCAGCTTTTTCCACAGCGTCGCAAAATGGCCTGTCTCGAACATCAAAACCCTGTCACCCGGTGACAACGTGTTGACCAGCGCCGCCTCCCACGCGCCCGTACCGGATGCGGGATAGATAAAAACGTGCTCTTTGGTTTTGAAAATCGTTTTCAGCCCGTCCAGCGCACGCTTGCCAACGTTGGCAAAGTCGGGCCCGCGATGGTCAATGGTCTGTTGGCCTATTGCGCTTAGAATGCGGTCGGGCACAGCACTTGGTCCGGGAATTTGCAGAAAGTGTCGGCCAGCTTTTCTCATGACAATCGATCTCATTTTGGCGTTTGGGCATTGGGCCAGCGCATCTGTCTGTGCAATGCGATTTGCTTTTTTATTGAATCAACGTAATTTTGAATTCATAATTAAGTCAATGAAAATTATCCCGCACGCCGCCCTAGTCATACTGGAAAAAATATGTCCCAGCTCTCCGACGCTCTGAAGAAACGCGTTCAGGGTGATCTTATGTTCGACAGGTTTTCGCGGGGTCGGTATGCGACGGATGCATCGCTTTATCAGATGATGCCGCTTGGGGTTTTGTCCCCAAGATCAGAGGATGATATCCGCGCAGCCATCGACATTGCTGGCGAACAGGGCGTGCCGGTCTTGGCGCGCGGCGGCGGCACATCGCAATGCGGCCAGACGGTCAACGAAGCGCTTGTTCTGGATAACACACAGCACTTCAATGATATTCTCGAGCTGGACGTGGAAGGACAGCGTTGCGTTGTGCGCCCCGGCATCGTGCTTGATGATCTGAACCGCGCCCTGAAACCGCACGGTCTGTGGTTTCCGGTCGATGTTTCAACCGCGTCGCGCGCGACCATCGGCGGAATGACCGGTAACAATTCGTGCGGGGGAAAATCGCTGCGTTACGGCATGATGCGTGACAATGTCCTGTCGATCGATGCGTTTCTGGCGGACGGAACCAAGCACCATTTCGGACCTCTGGACAACGCCCCCTCTCCGGCTTTGGCCGCGTTGAGAGACGACCTGCTGGAACTGGGCGCGCGCGAAGCCGCCGAAATTGGCGCCCGATTCCCAAAGGTCATGCGCCGCGTCGGCGGATACAACATTGATGCACTGGTCCCCAAAGACACGCCAAACAATCTTGCGCATCTGCTGGTCGGTTCAGAAGGGACACTGGCCTATTCCACCGCGATCGAACTGAAGCTTTGGCCACTGGTGTCTCAGAAAGTTCTGGGCGTTTGCCATTTCCCGACATTCCATCAGGCGATGGATGCCGCGCAGCATCTGGTCACGCTGAAGCCGCAGGGCGTTGAACTGGTCGATGCCACTATGATCAAGCTGGCCCGCGATATTCCGATGTTCCGCCAGACAATCGAGGAATTCGTAACCGGCAAACCGGACGCGCTTTTGCTGGTCGAGTTTGCCGAGGATGATCCCAACCTGCATCCCCAAAAGCTGAAGCAGCTTGAAGAGATGATGGGCGATCTGGGGTATTCATGGACGGGGCGCGGCAAGAATTGGGGTGGCGTGACCGCTGTGCCAGACCCCGCGATGCAGGCCCGTATCGCGGATTTGCGCAGTTCGGGTTTGAATATCATGATGTCGATGAAGGCAGACGGGAAACCGGTGTCTTTCGTTGAAGACTGTGCTGTCGAATTACCCGATCTTGCGGCCTATACGGCTGGCTTGACAGAGATATTCGAAAAGCATGGCACACGCGGCACGTGGTACGCGCACGCTTCTGTCGGCTGTCTGCACGTGCGGCCGGTACTGAACCTCAAGCTGGATCAGGACGTGCGCAAGATGCGCGCGATCGCCGAAGAATGCTTTGATCTGGTTGCGAAGTACAAAGGGTCTCACTCGGGGGAGCATGGCGATGGTCTGGTGCGGTCGGAATTTCACGAAAAGATGTTTGGCGCCCGCATGGTGGCCAATTTCCGTGAGGTGAAAAAACGGTTTGACCCTGACGGGCTGTTCAATCCCGGCAAGATCGTGGACGCGCCGAAAATGGATGACCGGCGCCTGTTTCGCTACAGTCAGGACTATACTGTTCCCGAATTCCGAACCGAACTGGACTGGTCCGCCTGGACAGGCAGCGGCGGCGGATTTCAGGGCGCTGTCGAGATGTGCAACAACAACGGCGCCTGCCGCAAGCTCAAGGGCGGCACGATGTGCCCGTCGTTTCGGGTGACACGCGAGGAAAAAGACCTAACACGCGGACGCGCCAATACGTTGCGGCTGGCGATATCGGGGCAGTTGGGGCCCGACGCGCTGACATCTGATGAAATGGCCGATACGATGAAGCTGTGCGTGTCCTGCAAGGGCTGCAAGCGCGAATGCCCGACCGGCGTCGACATGGCTGCGATGAAGATCGAGGTGCAGGCCGCCAGCGCCAGAAAACATGGGCTAAGGTTGCACGACCGGCTGGTTGCCTATCTGCCACGCTACGCGCCATGGGCGGCGCGACTGCCGCTTATCGCCAACCTGCGCAACACCGTACCCGGGCTGGCCAAACTGACCGAACGGCTTAGCGGGTTTACCGCGTCACGTGATCTGCCAAAATGGAACGCGCGGCCCTTCAAAGACACCGAAGCGGAACAGAACGCGGCCCCCAAGGCGGTTTTGTTTGCCGATTGTTTCAACAGATATTTTGAACCGGAAAACCTGCGCGCCACACTGAATGTGCTTGGGGCGGCCAAGGTTCCGGTCCAGATCGCTGCGGCCCCCAAGGGGGAACGGCCCTTGTGTTGCGGCCGCACATTCCTGTCTGCCGGTCTGGTGGACGAGGCCAGGACTGAGGCGCGG
Source organism: Sulfitobacter sp. JL08 (assembly GCF_003352045.1). NCBI lineage: Bacteria > Pseudomonadati > Pseudomonadota > Alphaproteobacteria > Rhodobacterales > Roseobacteraceae > Sulfitobacter > Sulfitobacter sp. JL08. The sequence goes on along the minus strand of NZ_CP025815.1, from coordinate 521,822 downwards.
CGACTGGTGGATGCGTTGCTGCCCTTTGCAGAACAGGGCCTACCGATTATCGGGCTTGAGCCAAGCTGCCTGCTGACCCTGCGCGACGAGATACCGGCAATGCTGCCCGGTGCGGAGACTGCTTTGCTGGCCCGACAGGCGCGCATGCTTGAGGAATACATCGCTGATCAGGACGACGATCCGGCGTTTCAGTTGCCTCTGGTTTCTCCTGCACCGCGAATATTGCTGCATGGTCACTGCCACCAAAAGGCGATGGGTGTGATGTCGAGCATTGAAAAGACACTGTCGCGCCTGCCCGACACGCAGGTTGATGTCGTTGAAACAAGCTGCTGTGGTATGGCAGGTTCCTTTGGCTACGGTATCGAAACGCATGAAATTTCCCGTAAAATGGCGGAATTGGATCTGGCACCGGCGGTCAGAAACGCGGACAAAGACACATTGATCGTTGCCGATGGCACGTCCTGTCGGCATCAAGTGGCGGATACGACCGCGCGCAAGCCTGTTCATGTTGCGCGCCTTCTTGAAATGGCCCTGAAACGATGAGGCGAGAAACTACATGATGCAGGCAATTCAAACACAGGAAATCATGCGCAAATCCTTGCACCACGAGCTTGTCGATCGTCTGCAGATGCTGATCATTCACGCCGAACTCGTACCGGGCGCCAAGGTGCCCGAAAAACTGTTATGCGACCGGTTCGGCGTGTCACGCACCCCGCTCCGGGAAGCCCTGAAGGTACTTGCCTCAGACGGGCTTGTCCGGCTGGAACCCAACCGCGGCGCCTGGGTTACTCAGGTTACATTGGACGAAGTTCAAGATGTTTTTCCGGTTCTGGGCGCGCTTGAAGCCCTATCTGGCGAATTGGCCTGCAACCACATCACAGACACCGAAATAGATGAAGTGCAGGCGCTGCACGACCAGATGATGCAAAGCTATGAACGAAGGGATCTCGACGCCTATTTCGATATCAACCAGAAAATCCACCGTGCCATTCTGTCTGCCGCACGCAACAGCACCCTGACCACGTCTTGTCAGGCGCTGTCATTGCGCATGCAGCGCGCGCGTTATCTGGCAAACATGACGGAAGGCCGCTGGTACGCGGCGGTGCAAGAGCATGAAAAAATCATGAAATATCTGGCTGCGCGGGATGGCCCAAAGCTGGCTGCCACGCTTCTTGATCACATGGACGCCAAACGCGCCTCTGTTGTGCGATGGCTTGAGGCGCGCGAGGCGGCGGCGGAAGAAGAACAGTGATCGCTGATCAGGTCTGTGACACGGCTGGACCTGATTTCAGAAACGAACGCCGGTAATCTGTTGCACCACACGCGACAATACCGCCCTGCCCCATCGGCCTGAATTATGCGCCAAATTCTTTGCACGTTTTGAAAGAATTATTGAACAGGATAGGCTCTGGAAGCGAGCGGGGTCCGCTCCTCAATGTTCCAACCGAGTTCAGTCAATTCATCCCGTGCGCGCTTGCTCAGCTGACCATCAACAAAGACGAGCGGTGCAACTGCCGATTGGTCGCCAAAGCTGGACGCGAAACGATCCAGCAATGGTGTCCAGCTCAGATAATCGACCGGGGCCGCGATCACCGGCTGCCCTGCCTGAGACATTCCCAAAATGGTTCCCTGTACCTGCAATTCGGACAATGGTTCGCGCTCTGTGTGGTATATACTGAGCATATCAATCGTCTGCACAAGAAACCGGGCCTGGCCTTCCGAGGCGACACTTAGAACCAGCGGTATCACATCGGCACGTCCTTCCACACCATCAAGTGCTTGCATCGAAGCCGTGAGCGCGGCCTGCATGCTTAAGGTATAAAAGCTATGCCTCAAAAGCTGATCAGTTTCCGATTGTCCGACCCCCATGGACAAAAGCGCGTTCTCTATTTCCACCCGCAGATCACCCGGCGCAGTATCCCAAACCCAATCGCTAAGGCGCGAGGAAGTGGAGAGTACGAACCCACCTGGCACAAGGCTCGTCAAAACATTTACCCCAAGACCTCCGGCAAAAGCGGCCCAGGTCACCTCGTCAAGTTTTTCTGAGAGTATGCGGTTTGTCGAATAGGGATCGACCGCCAGTTCCTTCGCCAGCCGCCGACGTTGTTTGTCAAAGCCAAGAATATTGATTGCTGTGTCTCCCCCCGCTCGCGCGACACTCTCGGTTAAACTGACACCCGGGTTGTTTTGAGCAGGCGTTCCCCCCGGAAGATTTTCCGCGGTATTCTCTTCCACTCCGGGCAAGCGACCCTCTCTGACGTCCCCTATTTTTTGCAGGCCGGTCTTTAAGGTGCGCCCTGTTCGGTCAAAGAATCGGCCGACACCATCTGGAACGCCCTGCACTGTTTCCTTGGGGTTTTCGATAAACTGGCGCAGATTTGAAACCGCTTCTTTTGCCGTGCTTTCAGCCGCTTCGGCAAAACGGTCATCTTCCTGCATGATATCCAAAGCTGCGAGCGCTTTGATCTCGTTCAGGCGAGAGGCCAGCATACCGGGACCCGAAGCAGTAAATTCACCATAGGGCGAAGTGATCGTGAACACGGCCATGAACCCGTCAGTGGGTACATCCTGATGAATTTCGTAGGTGTCAGTCTTCAAGGGCAGATCCAACACAGTGTCTGACGCAGGCAGAACGGCCGGCACCTCGTAATCGTCACACATCCCGAAAGTCGGCAACCATATCGCCAACACGGCACCAGCCGAAACCAGTCGACTGCATGAATAGCGTTTTTCCATGTCCGTCCTTTCAAATACCGTTGGGCAATTCTGTTCAGATTCTGATGAAGAAAATCAAAAAACTGACCATTCCAGTCTGCGCGCCACCTCTTCCACCGCCTTGAGGGCAAGAACCGAATTCCCCTTGCTATCCAGACCTGGGCTCCAGGCGGCAATCGACGCAACCCCCGGCGCGATTGCCAAAATCCCGCCACCGACACCACTTTTACAGGGTAAGCCGATGCGAAAGGCAACTTCCCCAGAGGCATCGTAACAACCGCATGTCATCATCAGGGCATTGATGCGTCGTGCGCGTTCCGGCGTAACTGCTGCATTTTCCCCGGCTTTGCCTTTGCCACCCGCGGCCAAGAAGCGCGCAGCCGTCGCAAGCTGCCGGCAGCTCATGGCGATGCTGCACTGACGGAAATAACTTTCTGTCACGGCCTTTATGTCGCTTTCAATGTTGCCTTCCGCAGACATGAAATATGCCAACGCCCTGTTTCTGTCGCCGGTTTCAACTTCGGACGTAAAAACCTCTTCGTTGATAAAAACCTCGGGATCATCGCCTGCACAAACTTAGAACCGGGTGCAGATGGTCCTTGGCAGCGGAATTTTGAACAATCACGTCTGACACAACAATGGCGCCCGGATTGATGAAAGGATTTCTGGGTTTGCCGCGTTCAAATTCAAGCTGTACGATGGAATTGAACGGGTCGCCTGATGGCTCGCGCCCAACGCGGCGCCACAGGTTGGACCCGACACAGTCCAGTGCGACCACCAAGCCAAAAACCTTCGAAATGCTTTGAATGGAAAACGGGATATCTGCCGCGCCTCCCTCAACCAGCGCGCCCTCCAAGGGGGCAACGGCAATCCCGAATTGGTTCGGCGACACCTCTGCCAGTTCGGGAATGTAACTTGCAACCTCTCCGCGGTCGGTTTCTTCCGCCATACGCCCCGTTATCTCATCAAGAACGCTTTGAACGTATTTCGGATCAAACTTTTCCGGCATTTGCTTTTTCCGCCCAGATTTCCTGTGATATGCCGCGGGTCGGCCCGGTGAAACTTTTTGCATCAAAAGTGGGCTCTATGCCTGCCCGTCGCTGCCCAAAATAGTCTTTCGTCAGACGATACACCGTTCCGGAAAGCAACAGAATGGCGATCAGATTGATAACAGCCATCAATCCCATCGCGGCATCGGCAAAGTTAAATACGGTTGTCACTGTTTGCACGGCGCCCCAAACGACCATACCCAAACACGCCCCCCGCAAGATCGTCATTCCCACTTTGCCTTCAAGTCCAAGGAAGGTCATCGCGTTTTCGGCATAGGAATAGTTTCCAAGAATAGACGTAAAAGCAAAAAAGATTATGGCAATCGCAATGACATAAGTACCAATGGCACCCAGATGTTCATCAAGTGCGTTCTGAGTGAGTTGCATGCCGGTAACCTTGATCAGCCCTGCGCACCGGCTGTCCGATCACACCCTGCCGCGCCAGCCAGACTTTCCAGGGCTCTGTCAGAAGAAACTGACTTGAGCCGGGCAGGACGGTTTCGTAACGTCTGAAGATGACCAAACCTGACCCATTTCGCTATTTCAAAACGAGCCGTGAGATCATCCGCCTGGCGGTAATGCTGTATGTCCGGTTTCCTCTGTCCCTTCGCAACGTGGAAGATCTGCTGCATGAGCGTGGCATAGATGTGAGCCATGAAACTGTGAGATTCTGGTGGCATCGGTTCGGCCCGATGTTTGCTGCGGAGATAAGAAAGCGCCGGATTACCGGCATGAAATCCAGCCGGTGGCGCTGGCATCTGGACGAGATGTTCGTGAAGATCAACGGCGAACAGCACTATCTCTGGCGGGCCGTCGATCATGAAGGCGAAATCCTGGAAAGCTTCGTCACAAAGGCACGTGATAAGAAGGCTGCGTTGAAATTCCTAAAGAAAGCAATGCGTAAGCACGGCAGTCCCGACATGATCGTGACGGACGGGCTGGCATCGTATGGCGCGGCTCTGAAGGAGATCGGCGCTGCAGACAGACAGGAAACGGGTCGCTGGTTGAACAACAGAGCAGAAAACTCACACCTGCCGTTCCGACGACGAGAGCGAGCGATGCTGCGGTTCAGGCGCATGCGAAGTTTGCAGAAATTCGCCGCCGTTCACGCTTCCGTCTATAACCACTTTAATCAGGAACGCAGCCTCTCAAGTCGAACGAATTTCAAGCTCAACCGTGCCGCCGCTCTGGCTGAGTGGCGCGGTCTCGGTGCGGCATAAGGATCAGCCTTACTGTCCTTGCAGAGACTGGTTCGAATTCGTCTGACAGCACCCAGATGACTGCCTTGAGCCCAATCCGGAAATACTCTTTTCGCCACACTCACAGGTGCAGCAATGGATCGGTTGAAATCCCTCGCTTAGGACAAAATCTCAGTTCGCGCGACGTTTGATCGATATGATGCAATCAGCATGCTGCGGGTGAAGAGCTGGTAAGTCTCGGCCCAGTACATCAATTGAACCGATATGGCGCAACGCTCCAGAGACTGAAACACGCTGATCAACGAGCGATTTTCGCTGTCCATGGCCACTGGCAACACAGCGCCACGGTTGTCCGCCCTCCAATGCTTCAAATTCTGGTAAATTGTGCTGTTCCTGTCGGCCGGGGCTTCTCGTAATATGTTGTTTTTTGAGTGCGGGAGCCGTTGTCGCCAATTGGTGAGACGTTGCCCCCCCTTTTGCAACAGGTTTTTGTGCAGTCGGTCGAGGTTTCGGCCGCGGTACCATAATCGGTTTGGCCTGCTGTGCCTTCGGGGGACTGATTGAAGGCGTTTTTCCGTTGGTCTTGCTTGGTATGAGCGACGGTATCAAGTATGGTGTTCCCTGCGGTGTTTTTGACGGAATAGCTGTTGGTATTTGTTGTGGTATCTGCTGCGGTACCGGAAAGGGGATCGCACCGGTTGCCGTAAAACTGGGTTGTGCTATGGGCTGTACTATGATCGTTGCCGGAACTTTTCCGTAGCCGACAAAGGTCTGCGGAGGGTTGGGTTGAATTGTCACAACCGGCAGGCCATATCCGGTAAAGGAAGGTGCAAGCTGTGAGGTTACTGTCGTTACGGGCGATGTCCCTGTGATTATTTGCGGTGGCAGAGGACGCAGCGTGATAGTCGGCTTCCCAGCGCCTGTTATTGTAGGTCCCGGCTGCCCGACGATTGGCGGCACCTGACCAGTCCCGGTGATCGTTTGCCCCGGTTGCGGAGTTACCACAATGACCTGGGTAGGCAACCCACCAGGTGTTTGCGGATTTGTGGGGCCTGTTGCAGGTTTTTGATTGGCAGTTGGCACGCTTGAAGGTGTCTGGCTAGGTTGCGTTGAACCCGAGCTTCCACAACTTGGACCACGGTGCGGATTGCCTACACCGTTACACCATCCATAGTGATTACCATTGGCTGAACCCTGTGCCGCGACGATTGCGGCAACAATGGATAGAATTGCGGCGGATATATAGCGTTTCATAAGGTCACCAGCTTTTGGAAAGGGCAAGATAGAAGGCAGGATCACCCGAGTCCGTCTCAGAACCGGATGTCATCGGTACGGCGACATAAGCCTGTGCGAAGAACCTGTTTTCAAACTCAAGATCGAGTCCAACACCCACAGAGGACAGGAATTCTCCGTCTATTTCTCCAACGGACGGTTCATTGTTGTCCACGTAACCTACATCAACAAAACCAAAGGGTCGAAACCGTCTGACAACTTTAGATTGGGGAAAGAAGTCTCTTCCAGCTTGCAAAACTGCGGAGAAACCGGAATCTCCCTGGACTTCTGCGAAAGCGTATCCACGCTCATCGTCGATTCCACCAAGGTAGAACTGTTCAATGCTTGGAAGACGATCATTCGTATACTGCCCCCATAATTCGGCGCGAAAACTGGAGTTCTCACCGAACCAGGATACGGGTTGTTGGTATCCGAAACCTACGCGCAGGTGCCAAAAGTCCTTGTCACCATCACTAAATCCAACCGCATCGCTTGTGCGCGAACCGACCGCAAAGTTTGTGGCATATTCAAATGCTCCACCGTTTTGCAGGGCGCGACCGTAAATCCACGACGCGGCAATTACATTAACGGTGCTTTCAAAGTCCGTGCTGACGCCATCAACATCACTGTCGGAACTTGATCTGCGTGCCTCAAGTAGCGCGTACCCGTAAGTATCCACGTCGCGGATAACCGGGTGACCGATCGCAAGGATAGCAGTATCCCCGTCAAGGTCCGTTTGGCGCAGCGTTCCGGTAGCATCGCGATCTCCAACAGCGTTGCCCAGATAAACCTCGCCGTAGGTGCCCGAGAAACCAAGGGGCGCGCGATATATGACGGAGCCATACAGATCGTTCTCGTCGCCGTCGAAGGCTGCGGTGCCAGATAATTCAAAGCGAAACAGATCACCGGGTGTGAACAAGCTGACAAATTCCTGACCAAAGGTCAGTGTTGCCGCATCCCCGAACTCGCGCGCAGGGTTGTCCAGCGTTACATAGCCAGAGCTTGTGTCTTGCTGTTCGGCCACAACACGGACATGTGCTGTTTCCTGTCCATCGGGGTAGTAAATTTCGGCCGAGGCGGCAACGGATTGGATATCTTCGGTCAGCATCACGGCGCGCTCGAACTGTGCGAGCGTCACACCCTGCTTGCCGACAACGGGACGGAAATAACCGTTGATGAGATTGAACGTCCTCTGGTCCACGCCTTCAATGGAAACAGAGCCAATTTCGCCTTCATCGACAATAATTGTGTTCCCGTCGCGGCTGACGCGCGCTTCCGCAAGGAAATAACCGTCTTCACGGTATATTGTCTCGATCGTGCGCGCGATCCCTGCAGCGGTAACAGCACCGGTTCTTTGCAGTTCAAGCTGTGCGGCAAAGCTCAGGATTTCTTCTGCATTGTAAGCGCCCGCTCCTTGCAATTCAAAAGTTTGCGTTTGAGCCTGAACGTCTGTGACACCGACTATCGTCAGGATCGTAGCAGTTAATAGGCACACAATCGTATTTGCTGCTTGCAGCTTGTGTCGGACATAATGTTGCAAATGCTCAAACCTCAGCATGTTTTTAGACAAGTATACAACTAAAAACCAAGGCGAAACTATGGCAAATGGTGACCTGCTCAGTTTTCATTTTGATTGATATCAAAACATCACAACCAAAGATCAAAAGCGCTTCTTTAATGCGTGTGTGGCATCAGTATACTAGATGGCCTTCGCGCTCATGATATTTTGCCTTAAATTGTTATCAGCGCAAGTCAGCCACTTCGCGAAAAGGACAAACAAATGTATCGTTCACTATTAGCACCACTGGTTTTGATAGGGATCCTGGGAGGTCCTGCATCTTCTCAACCTCTTTTGGAGGAGCCTATGGCTTTCAATCCTTACAGTGAGACTGCAATGGCGATCACGGGACCGGTAATCTTGTCTACCACAAAGATGGTTTTCGAGACCGGCAAGTTTATTGATCTCGAAATGTTACACTCTCAGAATTCTGGTGGTTGGGGTGCTTCCGGTGATGTGCCAGTTGCTCAGGTATTTCGGGTCTTAGGTAACCCGGGGCCGTTGCGACGTGGGAACATGCTCTGTGGTGATCAGCCGGTGACATACATGGCGGCCTGGAATGAGGAAAACTCCGGATTTGAGACCTTGGGCATTGCAATGTTTACTGGGCTGGATGTGCCGACAGGTGTCGCCGCCCAAGGTATTTGCGCGACCTATTTTTTCTCGATGGATGCCCTGAATTAAGTTGTCGGGCAGATCATTCTATTGGGCTGTATCTATCGTTTACTGATGTCGAAAAGAGTTTGGTTCAGCGATAGGGAATGCTGAAAAACGTGTAGCTGTTCGTCTGGGTGAGCGTTCCCGCTCCTGTCTCCGCCATTAAACTGGACATAGACGCGCTTCCAGTCGGGCAAGCAACAAGATCAGCTGCGTCATCTAGGAACTCGGAGGTGAAGGCGCTTTCACCAACAAGTTGGCATTCATCTGTTGGGCCACGGTATCCACGGACAAATAAAAGCTCGGGATCGGGTTCGCTGATTGCAAGATCCGGTGCAGTCTCGACACAACCCGTCACTAGCGTTGTCATGACCACGGCAAGCAGGGTGATAATGAGAGGCTTGAGGTTATCAGTCATTACTATTCCCACTTTGCTACAGTGCTGCGCCACATCATTTCGTCATCGTCCCAAACGCTAGCCACAACGCAGGGGCTTGGGCTGATCCCGTCGCACTGCGAATAGTGCACATTCGCCAAGAGAACCCTGTGGGGACCGATCTGTGCCATATCCCAACCCTGATTGAGAAGTGAGCCGATATTATAGCCAATCAGGAAATGAGAGACACATCCCCCTGTGCCGCAATACATTGAAGGTACAGAAGAGCAGGCGAACCCGGCTTCGTCCAGCACCCAGTCGCTATAGAGGTCACCATCAAGATCAACCCTGTGCACGGCTCCGAATTCGACGGCGAACTGCCCGTTGTCCAAATCTGAACATGCCCGCTGCGCTGCCTCCACTTTTTCAAGTAACTGCGCGGGTAGAGCGGACCAATCCTGGGCATTCGCCGAGACGCCGACGAACGCCACGCCGACGACTGTCAGGAAGACAGCCCGGCTGGCTTTGACATTGGTTTTGCCGACTGACCACACTTTTGCTCTATCCTCCATTCATAAAGCCTGCGTCAACCATTCAACTGCGATGAGGGGCTCGCGCCTGTGTCCGAACCATCCCAAAAGTGCCAACCGCCCAGATGAAAAGGGCGATGGCATTTGTCGCTATTGATGCCCGGAAGGCGGCGCGCCACGGCTGCGTCAGAGGAAGCCTTCGTCTGTCAAAGACATGATGCCTTCGGTCGTTCCATCTCCGTAGGTGATACACTGCCAAGGTGCTGCATCTGGTCCAACGCCGACGATTACTCGGATATTGGCCTCGCGCGCCTCGGACGACAGAACCCTAACTTGACTATTGCCCGTCGCTTGGGCGACTGCTGTCAAACAATCCTGGTTCGCGCGACTTGGAGTTGAGCTTGTGGAGCCGGTATCTTCTACGCAAGCCGTCAGCAAAGTTACCAGGAGCAAGCCTGGAACGAGTTTATGTGCTTTTTTCACGTTGTATGCCTTTCTTGTTCGACGTGTCAGTTGCATTGTTCGTAGGTGTAATCGCCGAATTCTATCCAGTTCCGCCCCCCATCGCTGAAGACGAGAAATTCGGACCGGTCTTCGCCGAGGAGCGCGACTTGGAAGCCTGCCGGCGGCTGTGAGTTTCCGAAGAAGCTGTACGAGGTCATCGCGCGGATGGTTTCGCCATTGACGGTCACGATCGCATCCCATTGGTCGCCCGGCTGGCCCACGATGGCGTATTCAATAACTCGCTGCACAGCACCGCCGCCGCAATAGACAATGCCTTCAGGCGCTTCCATGGACTGCGACGATGACGCGTCGGAGGTACAGGCCGCGCGTAGCGAGCGCACCGCGGCTCCGGACCCTTTCAGCGTGAAGATGCCATAGGACACATCCTGGTCAATCATCGATAGGTTCAAGACGGCATTCTTTGCGATCTGGTCCAGCACGAAATCATAATCTGCTTGGTCGTCGAACCGAACCTCGACAGGATAATTGTCCACGATTGAGATATCCGAATTATCTGATCCCGCTTGGAACGCGCCAACCTCAGATGCACCGTTCTCCATAAAACGGAATGAGAGGCCTTGCTTGGCGGCTATGTCTTCAGAATCCTCATATCCGGCGGGAGCGAACCGGACCCTGTCGCACTGCAACTCAAGGCTCATGTTGCCGGTCTGGATAAAGGCGTTGGGATTTGGTTGCCCATTGAAACTCCAGTCCGCAGCTGCAGCGGATGACATCATGACCATGAGGATCATAGTGGCAATTAGATGTCTCTTCATAAGTAATCTCCCAGGCAACCAAGCCATGTTTCATCATGCCACAGCGAACCCCCAGACTGGTCCACATCATCGGTTTATACTACAGGCGGACCATATTCATTCGTAACTTCCTGTGAAGGCCTACTAAGCCACCAGATCATAAGGAGTAAAAGTATAAGCTGAAGAACTGCGACAACCATTAACCCAGTGACGCCAAGCAAGGCTGCTGGACCACGCAGCGCTTCAGGGTCGTCCGCTCCTTGTTCAAGAACTGAAAAAACAGCAACGCCGCTGAAAAGCATGATCATCGTTACAATGCTCAATGCCGCGGGCAAAAGCAGATACCAGCCAGGCCTTCCGGTGTCATGCAGCCGACGCCACCCGGCAGCAAGCATGGGTATGGCTACCGCGAGCTGGAAGATCGGGGTCAGGACTTGCACGCCTTCACCGGTATCAGGGTTAACACCGAACAACGAAGTATCGATCACTGCGAAAACAACGCTGACGACAAAGACGAACAGAGCAAACCACCAATACTCGGAGCGTGCCGCCCGCCCTGAAAAAAACGAAGTATTTTGCAAGGCACGTTTTGGTTGCTTCAATGAAACCCATGTTTGCGTTCTCCCAAGATAAGATAACGAAAAGTTTCAAACACGTGGAAACAATTTGCAAGCATTTACATCTAATAAACTACCCAGATGCTGCACCAGCATCAGGCGGCTTCGTCCTGCGTTGCAGTCATTAATGGACGACATAGCGAACGGCAGTTCAGAGCCCAAAGTTCCCCAAAATCTGTGTCGCAGCGAACGTCTGCTATCGCGGGACACCCAAAAACTTCAGAAACGGCTTCGGTTATGAGCGGGTTTTTGAAATAACTTGAATGACGGCTGAAGCTGTCGTTTGCGATGCTTCAGGTTAGGTTTGGTTTTGCACCGGAATTTTTTCAAGCTATGCCGAGAGCCCGGTTGATGGCAGGCACTGCGGACACGAGTCCGATCCGCTGGGCTTCGTCCCGTAAGCGGTTGAGCGTGGCTACCGCCTCATCATCGCGCGCGCCTTGCTCCCATGCGGTAAGCCCGCGCGCCCGCGCCGAGTAGTATTCCGACCATGGGAGAGTTTCGCCCGGCGGAAACGCCGCAAGAGCATCGGCATAGCGGCTGACATCGTTCCAGTCGCCCCGATCAAGCATGACTTCGATGGCATCCCGGAAGAAAAAAGGTTGGTTATGTCCGACACAGCCGCTTTGGATGATCGCTTCGGCTTCTGCCAGCGCATCATCTTGTTCATTCGTATCTTTTGTAATTCGAGAAAGATGTCCCAGCATTCTGGGTCCACCGAAAGAGAAACCCAGTTCCCGCGCCGCTGCGATCGACGTTCTGATCTTGGAAAGTGCCTCAGCCGACCGGCCCTGCGCATTCAGCCGGACACCCATAAATGCCATCGCTTCTTGGCTGAAACGCACAGATCCGAGCTTTTCTCCAAGAGCCGAAACATAGTTCCCGTACTCTTCGGCCGTCGACCAGTCGTTCAGTTCTGTAGCGGCGAACAGGCAGGCCGTCGCGGCGTTGAGTTCGGCCCTGTCATGTCCGACGCGGCGCGCTGCCTCAATGACCGTTTTCCCAAGTTTAATGGCCTCACGGAGTTCGAGCCGAAAAATTTTAGTCTGGCATATCTGCGCGGCGTTTGCGACTTCCGTGCGACCGAAAGCGTGCTCTCGACAGATTTCGACACATTCGGAAAGCACGTCATGTGAAGTGCTCATACGACCGGCTACGTAGGCCGCGTCGCCTAGCCCGCCCAGCCCGCGCGCCTCCCCTTCGGCCGATCCGATTTGCCTTGCGAGATCGATGCTGTGTCTGTGACTGGCTTCGCAGCCAGTGATGTCGCCTTTCGGGAACAACAGATTACCCCGCAAATGATGCAGGCGCATCAGGACGTCCTTGAGATCTTGCGCTTCGGCGATTGGTTGCGCCTCGTCCACAAGAGCAAGCGCTTCGTCTATGCGTTCAACGATGCGCATTGCTTCGGCGATACCCAACAGGGCGATGCTCCGTTCCGTTTGGTTGCTGTGCCTGGCAAGCGCCTTTTGCCAAGCGTCAATCGAACGCTCCGGTTCACCAAGCTCTCGCAGAAGTTCGCCTAGCATTGCGTTGAGGGCAAAAACGGTCGACGGCTCCACCGCAAGCGCCAGGCCGCGCTCTGCCAAGCGACGGGCGTGTTCGAGCCTGAGAGATTTTACCTGCGCCTCGGCCGCTGCGCGGTAAGCTTCGGCGGCACCCTCATGCCCGGCCTGTTCCAGATGTTCGGCACGCAATGGCAGATCGCTCTCTTTAAACCAATCTGCTGCGGCGAGGTGCAGCTCATTTCGTCGGGATCTCAGCAGCGAGCCATATATGACATCCCTGACAAGCGCATGCACGAATAGAAAATCTTCGCCTTGCTCCCGGACAAGCTGGTGCAGTGTAAGCCGTGAACAGTCGTAGCCGGTATCGTCAATCAAATGCTGCAACGCGACAAGGGTGAAGCGCTGACCGAGAACCGATGCGGCCTGAACGACAGCCTTGTCTGCGATCGGCAGCCTGTCGATGCGCGCCTGTACGATGCTCTGAATCGAACCGGGAACCTGAAACTCGCCGGTTTCCTCGGCACTCCGAAGAAGCTGTTCGAGGAAAAGCGGGTTGCCTGCAGCCCGTTCGATGCAGGTTCGTGCGAACTTGTTTGCCGTACCGACAAAGTTTGCCGCCATCCCCATAGCGTCGGCAGGGCTCAGCGGACCGAGATCAAAGGTCATGAAGGACGTGCTGGCGATCTGACCCCGCCAAGACGGACCAAGCGGATCGCCTTCGATTCTCGAAGTCAACACAATCAAAATGGAGGCGTCAGAAGCGCCACGACCAAGTTCGGCGATCTGCTGAAGCACGATCTTTTCCGCCCAGTGCAGATCCTCAAAAACGATCAGTCGTGGACGTTTGTTACTCAAGTGGCGGGCCAGGGTGACTACCGTCTGCAGCTTCCCGACATTGCGAGTGAGATTGTCCATCGCATCGTACATTGCCTGGCTCTCCGCCGACTGCGGCAGATCGAGAAGGTCGTTGAGGTGGGCCTCACTTTTTTCCGAAACTGCTCCGTCGGAGATTGTCTGCCGCATTGCCGCCTGTCTGCTTTCCAGATCACCTGCGGCGGGCAGGTCGAGGAGACTGCGCACCAAAATCCGCACAGGGTCCTGTCCCTTGCCGACACCGAAGTCGAGGATCTGAGAGCGATGACAGACGAAGCCGCGATCAACAGCGAGGCGGCAAAATTCAGTTGTCAGACGGGTCTTTCCGATTCCAGCATCGCCCCGGATATGGATGAGCTGTCCCTGTCTGGCGTCCTCGCAGGCTTCAAGTGCGATCCTGAACTGCCGGGTTTCTGCCAATCGGCCTACGAACGGGCGTTCAGGAGGCGCATCAGACGAGTTTTGGCTTCCGTGCACTGAATAAACACGAACCGGGACGGCCAGTCCCTTCACCGAGATTTCTCCCATATCAGTTGCTGCGAGTGCGGTTCCAACAGCCCGACGGACTATTTCAGAGACATACACATCGCCTGCCAGCGCCTTGTCTGTAAGCCTTGCGGCAAGGTTCACGGAATCTCCGGTTACCGTGTAATGGCTGTCTGATCCGAATCCGCTCGCTACGACTTCTCCGCTGGCAATCCCTATATGGGCCTCCAAAGGGCGGCCAATGCGCTCCGAAATGCCGGGCATTGCCTCCTGAATCGCGACTGCAGCCCGGACGGCTCTTTCCGCGTCGTTCCCATGCGATACTGGCGCGCCGAATACGGCCATCACGCTGTCGCCGACATGCTTGTCAACTGTTCCTCCGAAGTCGCGGATGAGTCCATCGACTACTTCAAAATACACAGCAAGTAACTCATGCACTTCCTCAGAATCTATTGACGATGACAGTCTGGTGAACCCAGACAAATCAGCAAACAGAACCGTCACTTGCCGTCGTTCGCCCGTGTGTTTCTGCGCAATTACCCCAGGGTCCTGCGCACCAACTGCAACGGCCTCATCTGGTTGATCATCAGCACCGAGGCTTGCAATCGCTTCCAGTAGCTTGCGTCTGTGTCCCACCGCGGTGACACCGATATCCTTCAGATCATCAGCCGTTAGATGAGCGAGCACCTGCCCATCGACACGGTTCTCCTCAAAGGCGAAGAAATATTCGCCAAGCCCGAGACCTTCAAGCCAAGCGCGTATATCGATCTCCATGCGGACGATATCCTTAGTCTGTTTGTTGTCTGTACCAGAAAATGTGTCGTTGGGTCTATTGCGAAGGGTCAAAAGGCCCGGTCGACGACGTCAGCGAGCGTCCGAAGGCGGCTGAATGCGCCATTTGGAAAATCTGAGCGAACGACCGCAAAGTCCGCAACTGAGACCTTCGTTGTGACTGCATTGAACGTCCTCTGTGGATGGCTCCTGCATTGCAAGACATTTTTGACGTTTATTGCGGCATTTAATCAGTACAGTCGTCTGTCCGGCCTGTTCACGTGGTGATCTGCCACTGGCCTTGATGATTTCCGCAAGCGAGGTTCCAATCGGCTTCACGGCCTAAAGAGGCCATCGTCATTCCCGGAGTGTCCTCGCTCTTGGTTGACTTATTCCGCGTCATCACATCATGCGTCTTGCATTTCTGGCAGGTTTCCCGATCAGGTGATCGGCTGCCGGTAATTCTCCTGCCTCGTCAGCATTGCCCAGATCACGCGCGCCGTTTTGTTTGCCATGGCAACTGTTGCAAGCCGAACCGGCTTTCCAGCGAGCATCCTCGCGGTCCAGATATCGACTTTCTCGGGATGAAGTTTTGCCATCAATGCGCGCGATGTCATGCCAATGATAAGGAGTTTCCTGAGGTAATGATCACCTTTCTTGGTAATCCGCCCAAGCCTCTCTTTGCCGCCACTGGACTTATTGAGTGGGGTTAAGCCCAGCCAAGCGGCCAGATCTCGTCCGGTTTTGAACTGTTTGGCGTCGCCGACGGTCGCCACGATGGCTGACGCCGTAATCGGGCCAATCCCAGGCACCTGCATCAGTTGGCGTGCGTTGGCATCTCGTCGAGCATGGCTCTCGATCAACTTGGAAAAGCCTTCAATTCGGGCGCTGAGCCCAAGGAGTTGATAACACAAGGTGCCGAGAACCCCGTTCGCCAGTTCGGGAATTTTAGGTTGATCACCTTCCAGGTGGCTTTTGGAAAAGCGGACCACAGCCTCAACCCCGGTTGGGAGAACATAGCCAAACTCACGCAGCATCCCCCGTATCATGTTTGAGACCTGGGTTCTCTGGCGGACGATGAGTTCGCGCGTGCGGTGAGCGGTCAAAAGAGCTTGCTGGTCTTCGGTCTTGATCTCAACAAATCTCATCGTCGGGCGGCCAACCGCTTCGCAGATTGCCTCTGCATCCACTGCGTCGGTCTTTCCGCGTTTGACGTATGGCTTGACGTAAGTTGCTGGCATCAAACGGACATCGTGCCCTAACTTGCTAAGTTCTCGACCCCAATGATGGGCCGAACCGCAGGCTTCCATACCGACCACACAAGGCGGTAGGCCCTCAAAGAACTCTAACAGTTTTGCGCGTTTGATCTTCTTGTTGAAGACCTTGTCGCCTGTCACAGAAACTCCATGAACCTGGAAAACATCCTTGGCCAGATCCAGTCCTATGGTTTTTACTTGCATTGGGTGGCTCCTCTCAAAAGCAGATTCTGACACCTGCATTATGGCGCATTGCGACGCCGGGTGGAGCAGGAGCCATCCACTTCATCCGCTTTGGCGAATATCGGCGCGGTGCGCGTATGTGAAAACCTACAAGCCTGTAGTCTATCCCGTCAGATAACTGATCGGAGCGACCAGGAAACCAGCAATGACTTGCACTAAGGATAGACCAGATACCTGCGAAGGGGGGGTATAAAAGTTCAAAGCATTCAGGTCAGGGGACCGGCGTGGGTAGACAGATTTTTCCGAGTTTACTTTTAGAGGGGGGGCTTCTGTAAAGGCAACAGGTGTGATGGCAAAATGGACCGCAAAGAACTCTCGATCAGCATCCGGGACAACCATTCTGCAAAAAAACGTCGGCTTCAAATCGGATGCTGCCGCAAAGGCAGCCACCCGTTACATGCGCGGCTCGGTGCGCCACAAAAAAGCAAGTTTCAAATGTGGGCAAATCTGCTTCTGGCGCACTAGATCACTTCTTATCCCGTGCCGACTTTTCTTCTTTGGTCAGCTTGTTGTTCCAAACATTGTTACTCAAACCCAGTTCGGCTTTTAGCGGTTTGGTTTTTCCGATGTCCACCTTGCCGCCTTTGTTCAGAAACTCCTGAATTAAGGCATCATCTGTCGTTTTCTTTGGGATTTGTTTCATGAATACATACTTACTCGCTTGATTGCATTCTTGTCACGCATCATCTGAGCGGTCAGGCGGGGTCAGCTGATTTGTTGCATTGACGGGTCTGATGCACGAAACAGCAGGATCAATGCACAAGGAGATTGTGACATGATGATCTACGGATTACCCCGCACGCTTCCTGATGCTTTTTTGGCGACGGTGTCCTGCAGCGCATTCTACTCTGGTCATCGGTGCTGAAAACCAACAAGACTGCTCTATGCCTTTTCCAGAACATGTCTTTCAACACACCCCCGCCCTTCGCGATCTAATCACCCATCCAGAGTCCTCGGAGATGCGTTTCGGGCATGAATATTTCGATGAACTGGATAAGCAAGCTGAGGCCGAGGGTTGGCCACCGGGATGGCGCATGGACCACGACGCGCGAGAAGCCAATCGCCAAACGGTCCTAGCGGGACGATGGTCTCGGGATCTTTGGGTTTTCGCCTATGGCTCTTTGATCTGGGATCCTGCGGTTTATGTCGAAGAATACCGGCGTGGCGGTTTATCAGGCTGGCGTCGCAGTTTTTGTATGCTGCTGGAAGGCGGCCGCGGCAGCCATGATCGGCCCGGGCTTATGGCCGCGCTTGATCAAGGTGGGCAATGTGACGGTGTTGCCTTCAGGATCGCTGCAGATTTAGTGGATCGCGAGACAAAATTCATGTGGCACAGGGAGATGTTTGCCGGTGCTTACTGTCCTGTGTTTCACGAAGTTGAAACGTCTCAAGGGTCAGTAGAAGCATTGGTCTTCGTCATGGACCGAACGAACCGCTGCTATATGCCGCATCTGACCGTCGAGGAAGCGGCTCGGATGATTGCAGTCGCCGAAGGCGGGCTTGGCCCAAATTTCGATTACCTTCAGTCGTTGGTCATGCATCTAGACGAATTGGGCATCCAAGACGATGACATGAAGAGACTGCACGCTTCTGCTCGTGCATTCCGAAAGTAACTTGGTCGAGCGCCGTTTCCGCATGTTTTCTCGGATTTCTGTTGACCTATTCTCAACTTCAGCGAAGAAAGACGATCGAAGTTGCTCGAATTGTCTAATTGTGCATTTGCCTTGGGCTGGTTGCGCCGATTGATGTTCGGCGGCGAGGTGTCGAAAACCGGTAGTGCCAGTATTGCCACTTTGAGCCGTTCTAGATTTCACTTTGACCCCGAAGCACATGAAGAAAACCAGCACTATAAGTCGCGGTTTGAAAACAGATTGTTTCCTAAAACGGGATAGACATAGTTTTGCCACAATTTAAAGTGGTGTGGGGGCAGCGTGCTTGCGTAGCATGTATGACGATTTTTCCGAAGTAATTCGATTTGAGCTCGCATGCTCCCCCACGAAACTTCCCATGTTTAAATCTTCTTGGCAGGCCTTGATTCAGACTGCAGCGCACGACTGCTCCGCGGGACAAAAACGGATTTTAACCCGTCCAGCACGATCCTGACCGTCTATTTGTAGGCAATTCAAGAATAAGTAGACCCAGGCCTTCATGCTCTCGGTGCCCTCAACAGTTGATACAAACGCCGCACGAGTTTACCCTAGACTTAAGTGGATCGTAGATCGTGGAGGGGACTATATGCTTGTCGAATTGCAAACCAGACGTCGAGCCCTTGAACTAGCATATCGCAAATACGTGGTAGCCGACAATGCTTGGAATCTTTCGACTTTAAAAGCTATGAGTTGGTTTCCAGAAACTCGCCAAGCCCACGTCGCGATAATAGGGAACCCGGGCTCCAATGTTCGGCGGTTGTACAAGCAACGCGAGAGAGCAATGCTCCAGTTGGAGACCGCGCGTTTAAAGCTTGAAGTCGCGAAATCCCGATTGATGAAAAGACGTCATCACACGACCATGGAAACGCTTCTAATTGGCTGTTCTCAAACGTAAAGACTTCACTGTCTGACCTTTTGCACCGTTGTTGGGGTTTCAAACTGCAAAGCGTCAAATCCAGGTGCGTTGGTTTCGTCTGCAACGATACTTTCCAGAACAGTCAGCGCGTTGCTGAGGGAGCGCCCGGCCTCACCACCATCCGCGCCCGCAGACCACGGACACCCGTGACGGAGCTATCCTTTCCTTTCTCTGCGACCGATGGCAAAAAGCCTCCATGTCGAAAAAGACCCTCAACAAGGATAATCTGACCGCGCTGGGCGCCGAACGTCTGGCCGACCTGTTGCTTGAGGTCAGCACTGGCAGCGCCGAGATAAAGCGACGGCTGCGGCTTGAACTGAGCCACAATGTTGGTCCGAAAGAACTTGCACGCGATGTGCGAAAGCGGCTCGGGTCGCTGCGCAAATCGACCAGCTTTGCCGGGTGGCGCAAGCGCAAATCCCTGATCAAAGACCTCGACACCCAATTGGACATGATTACCGAAAAGATCGCACCTGAAGAGCCGACAGAAGCTTTTGATTTGCTGTGGCAGTTCATCGAGCTAGCACCGTCGGTCTACGAGCGGGTGGATGACAGCCGCGGCGATGTCGGCGATGTCTTTCGGTCTGCAGCGTTGAGGTTTGAAGATATTGGCCCCCGTGCAGTTCTCGATCCAACAGCTTTGGCATCCCGCATTTGGGATGCCTTACGTGATAACGGCTATGGCGAATTTGACGGAATTATCGGACGGCTTGCGCCGACGCTGGGAGACGATGGCTTAGAGCACCTAAAAGGCTTGGTGATACACTAAGGCTTGCGTCGATCTGATGCAGTGTGCATTAGATAATCGTGACGGATTTACTCAATCAGGATTCAGAGCCTTTGGCCGCTCTCGGCTGGTCGGAGTTTTTTGCTGTCCAATTAACACCCGACGAGACCGGATATTCCCGGATGCGCATTGCGACCGTGCACCGGTCCCGAATGACAGCTGAATCCGAAGTAGGTTCCGTAAAGCTTAGCCTTCCTTCCCAAACCAACACGACAAATTTTGCCGTTGGGGACTGGGTCCTGGTCGACCCTATAACCCGCGCGCTAGTTCGTCGGTTGGAAAGACGTACTCTGCTGCAGCGTCGTACCGCGGGTGCTCGGACCCGGCAACTGATCGCTGCAAACCTAGATACGATTCTTATCGTGACGTCCTGCAATGACGATTTCAATCCCGCCAGACTAGAGCGATACCTTGCTCTCGCAAATGAAGCCGGAATAACCCCGGTGATTGTCCTGACAAAAGCAGATCAGGTGGCTCATGCGGGGCCCTATCAAAAGCAGACCGCGGCCCTTCAGTCTGGACTGGATGTCGTTTCGTTAAACGCGAAAACGCACGAAGCAGTGACGGCTCTGACTCCGTGGTGCGGACCCGGACAGACCGTTGCTCTTGTGGGATCATCCGGAGTGGGAAAATCAACGCTGCTGAACACGCTGGCGGCTAAGTGTTCAGATCGGTGCCGTGGTAGCCGATCCTGCGGCCAATGCGGATGAAGGCAGGTCCCACATTGCGGTGCCGCCACTGCGCCAGTTTTTCAATGGAACCAAACACCCGCATCTCAGGGTCTTCGGGAAAGTGGATGCGGTCTGCGTCGAAGATATTTGCCATCATTGGAACCTCTTGGGTTAGGTGTGATGGCTTTGCATTATGGGCAGATTTACTCGCCTGTCATCAAGCGATATCGTGGCCTTAAGCGTCTTCCAGAAATTGGAAATCGCTTAAGCGTTTTTACGGAAGACCGCTTCAAATCGGGATTTGAACGGTTCTTCTGATCGAAGCTCAGTTCCATAGTCTTCAAGCGTTTTTCTTGATTTTGGCATGTTGGACTCGCGATTCTTGGCTGCTTCAAAAGCCTGTTCGACGATACGGTCTTCGCTGATCAAGCCGACGGCACCAGAGAGCTTTTCGATTTCTTCAATCAGCACTTCAAGGTTAGCCAATCGGCGCTTGCGGGATGCTTCGCCACCACTTTTTCCAGCGGCTCTCCGCGCTTCCAGAGATTGCATCGCAATCCTTTCCGCGCCTCCATGCGCTTGTTCAAGTTCTCGCGACGCATAGCCAGCATCGTAACTGTCTTGCGCGATGAAATCGGCGACTATTACTCTCGCAGCCAGAGTCGCCAACGACGTCGGATCGAACTGTTTTACGCAATACTCGAGAGCCGCGACGGCACTCCAATTTTCTCCAAATCGCTCCGACAATTCGCGTTTACCGTCGTCGCCGATCCACGCCAAAACCTCTTCGCTTAATTGATGGTAGTTTTGGACTCCAGCGCCCTGCAGTATTTCGTAAATCAAAATGTACGGAGGTTCTCCTCGCCTATAGACTGAGAGTTCGGTGGCCAAGCTCAAATTACTAGCGTCAAATTTATTTGAGGTGGACTTCAGGAAATCAGTTTGGGCATACTCGCTTCCGACTGTATATTCGGCCTTCGCAGCTTCCGCGCTCTCTTTCGAAGCGAACCAACAATTCGAGCACTGCTCTTCGTCGAAGCCGATACGGAAGAAAATAGCTAACCTCCAAACGATGTCCCCATTCGCGACTGCTCGCAATAATTCCGAATCTCTAAGGTTCGACAATTGTTCTGCGCGAGGTCTTCCCAAGCTACCATCAGGCAATTCCATCAAATCCGTTCGGACTACCGAAGCTTTGCGGTTAGCTTTCGTATAAAAATCTTTGTCTTTCATTCTAGAGGCATTTTACTCAACGTATCCACAAAGACCATTTTTCCATCAACGCCCGCCTTCTGTCCAACAAATCCGACCGTGCATAAGCGCGCTCAACATCCGATCCGACCTGATGCGCCAGTGCGGCCTCCGCCAGTTCCCGCGGCGCGCCCGCATCCTCCGCCGCCCAGTCGCGGAAGGAACTGCGGAACCCGTGCACCGTAACATCATTCCGGCCCATGCGGCGCAATAACATCAGCATCGACATATTGGAGAGCGGCTGGTGCCGTTTCTGCCCTTCAAAGACATAAGTTGAGGCCATCGCTTTCAGCGGCTCCAGAATGGCCAGCATTTCATTTGTCAGCGGCACACGATGCTCTACACCGCCTTTCATGCGCGCGGCGGGCACCGTCCACAGCCGAGCGTCAAAATCGACCTCGGACCATGTCATCTCCAGCACTTCGGACGTGCGCGCAGCTGTCAGGATGGTGAACTGCAACGCCTTGGCCGCCATCGCACTGCGCGTCGTCAGATCTGCGTAGAAGGCAGGCACTTCGCGCCACGGCATCGCGTCGTGATGCTCCACCTGCTTTTTCACCGGTGGTAGCACGCGAGCATCGCGAATGGCCGTCACCGGGTTCTCGCCCGACCGGTAGCCCTTGGACTTGGCTACATCCAGCACCGTTTTGATCCTTTGCGCGAGACGCTTGGCCGTTTCGTGCTTAAGTGTCCAGATGGGGGCGAGGCACATCAACACCTCCGGCTGGTCGATGCTGTCCACCGGCATCCGCCCGATCTTGGGAAAGGCATAGTCCCGCAGTGTGTTCACCCACTGCTGGCCATGCTTGGCGTTCTTCCACGTGGGCAGACGGTCGATATGCACCTGACGGCTGATTTCTTCAAAGGTGGGGATTTCACGCTGCGCATTGAAACGCGGGTTCAACCCGGATTTCGCCATGCGCCGATACTCCAGCGCCCGCTCTCTTGCTTGGTTCAGTGTGACAACATCGGCCCCGCCCAACCCGAAGTCAGTCCTTAGCGGTGCACCCTTGCGGTTTTTCTGCCCTTTAACGGTCACCCGCACAATCCAGCGTCGCGCACCGGAGGGGTCAACGACCAAGTACAGTCCCGCGCCGTCGCCATGCCGACCGGGGCCAAGATTCTCAACGAGCCTCTTTGTCAGTTTGCCGTTCAAGGCTGCCATTTAAAAATACCACGATATATACCACTCAATGAAAGTATACGGGTACATCTGAGTGAAAGCTAGATAAATGCCAGATGTGGGTTTAAGCTATGAAAATATAGCATTATTATAGCTGAATAGAGTTGAATGAAACGCTGTGAAATGTGGAAGTGGCGGACCGAGGAGGATTCGAACCCCCGACCCCTTGATTCGTAGTCAAGTACTCTATCCAGCTGAGCTATCGGTCCACTGGGCGCGGTTTAGACATTGGCTGTGGCGAATGCAAGCCCCAAAACCGCGCGTTACACAGTGCCGTCACTTTTGGGCAGACAGATCGAGAAAACGGTGCCGTCCGGCCCTGTGCGGATCAGGTCCAGCGTTCCGCCATGGCCTTTGACAAGCTCGGCTGAAATCGCCAGCCCCAGACCAGACCCGCCCTTGCGCGCGCCGCCCTGAAAGGCCGTGAACAGGTGTTCCTTGGCTTTGGGCGGCAATCCGGGCCCGGTATCCGTGATGTCGATCCACCAGTGATCACTGTCTTCGCGCGCGGAAACGTTCACCTCGCCCGGCTGGCCAGCAGCCACAATCGCCTGCCGGGCATTGCGCACCAGATTGGACAGGATGCGATACAGTTGCTCAGGATCGGCGCGCACTTGCATCAGCGGCGGAATATCCTCGCTGAAACTCAGATCGTGATCGCCGATGGCCAGCCGTTCGCTGTCGATCACATCTGCAACGGTTTCGATCAGGGGCACCATGGTCAGGGTCGGGCCGGGTTCTTCCGCCTTGCCAAAGGCCAGCGTGCTTTCACACAGATGCACCGCGCGGGTGATCGACCCGACCAGTTTGGGTGCCAACCGCCGCACTGTCGGGTCCTGACTGCTTTCGATGCGGTCGGTGAACAATTGCGCACTGGTCAGGATGTTGCGCAGATCATGGCTGACCTTGGCGACGGCCCCACCCAGTTGCGCCAGTCGTTCTTTCTGTTTCAGGGCTTGCGTCAACTGGGTTTGCAGCGTCAAAAGTGCATCTTCGGCCTCGCGCAGTTCGGTGACACCGGCAGAGGGTTTGATGATCCGGCGCGCGTCTTCGGGCGCATCTGCATAGCGCTGCATATGGCCGATCACACCCTTGATCGGTTTCACCAGAATGGCGCGTACGGCCAGAAACAACAGCACGGCGGTAAAGATCGAAATCACCGCCGATAACAGCAGAATACGCAGACCGTAATCAATCATCGCCTCGCGCAGCGGCGCGGTGTCCATTGTCACTTCGATCTCAAGCCCGGCCTGGCGCACGGGGCTGCCGATGACGCGTATGACCTGCGGCGCGGGGTTGAAAAACCGCAGCATTGCATCGCGGATCAGCACCATCGCGCTGGCATCGCGGATGTCAAAGGTTGCATCAATCGGGTGCGGCAATGGCGATGACAGCACAAGCTGGCGTGCTTCGTCGCGCCGCAGCACGACGTTGAACACTTCGGCGTTGCGCAGCAATTCGGCTTCCAGTTCGGTTTCCAGCATGTCATCGGCCAGCAGCGCCAGCGATGCGATCTGCGCCCGTTCCAGCCGGTTGATCAGGTAATCCTCGCGGAAGCGTGCAACAGACGGCACGAAGATCAGGATTTCCGCCAGCATCACAAACAATGTTGTCAGGATCAGAAACCGACCCGAAAGGGAATTCAACATGCACCTACCATTCCTGTCACGGCAGCCATTTCTGCACCAGCCGCACCACTCTTTTAACGTTAGGATTATCAAAAAGTCTGGGGGAAAAGTAAGCCCCCGCAACACGTTTGTTCACTTCGGAAATCGTGGGATAGGGCGCAACCATGGCCGCGATCTGGCGCATTTTCATATCATTGGCCAGCGCCAGCGCCCAAAAGCTGATCAACTCGCCCGCCTGATAACCGACAATGCTGGCACCCACGGGGCGGCCCTTGACCACCATCAGCTTGATCAGGCCGTTGGTCTTGCGCTCCGCGATGGCGCGGTCGTTATGGGTGTATTCATGGCGCACCACTTCCAGCTTGTTGCCATGACGCGCGCGCGCCTGCTCTTCGTTCAATCCCACCTGCGCCAGTTCGGGATCAGTATAGGTGGCCCACGGAATATGCGCGGTTTTCGCCGTTGACGGCAGACCGAACAGAATGGAGCGGATCACCACGCTGGCGTGATACCCCGCGACATGGGTGAATTGCAGACCGCCCGCAATGTCACCGATGGCATAGACCTTCTTGTTGGTGGTGCGCAGGCTGTCATCCACCCTGATGCCCGTCCGCGTGGTTTCGATGCCTGCTACCTCCAGATCAAGACGGTCGGTATTGGCCTTGCGCCCGACCGCCATCAGCAGATGGCTGCCCTTGAACACGCGCCCGTCCTTGGCTTCGATCTCGATCGCGCCTTTGGTGCTGCGCACCTGTGCGGCCATCGCGTTTTCCGCAATCTCGACACCTTCGGCGCGCAGACTGTCCAGCACGACGGCAGCCAGTTCCGGATCATCCTTGCCCAGCGCCTTGTCGCCTTCGATCACCGTGACCTTGCTGCCCAGACGGATATGCGCCTGCGCCATTTCCATCCCGATCGGTCCGCCCCCGACAATCAACAGATGGTCGGGTTTTTCACGCAGATCGAACAGGGTTTCATTGGTTTCATAAGGCACATCCTCCAATCCGGGGATCGGCGGCACCAGCGGCGATGATCCGGTGGCAATCACGATCCGGCGGGCGCTGATCACAGTGTCACCGGCCTGCACTTCTGTCGGAGAGATGAAGCGCCCGAATTCACGGATCACATGCACGCCGAAACCTTCGAACCGCTCCTGGCTGTCGACAGGCGCGATTGTGGCGATCACATCGGCCACGTGATCCTTGGCGGCGGCATAATCGGCTTGTGGCACCACATCGGCCACTCCATATGCGCTGGCATGGGCCTGCCCGTATGCGGCCTTGCCGCTGGCGATCAGCGCCTTTGACGGTACGCAGCCGTAATTCAGGCAATCGCCGCCCATCTTGTGGCCTTCCAGCAGGACAACATCGGCCCCCATCTGGCTCGCACCAGCGGCAACAGACAACCCGCCCGATCCCGCGCCGATGACCAGAATATCGGTTTTGATCTGCTTCATAGCGGGCCACCGTTCTTTTTGCGCAACGCCTTGATCACCATCGGCATCGCGGCCAGCGCGCACAGCCCAAGGATCGGGCCAAGGATCATCGGCTCCCATAGCAGCGACAGGTCGGGGCTTTCGCCACGATCAAACACCTCGCCCAAGCCGACGCCGATCCAAGTGAACACCAGAGCGCCCGGGATGATGCCCAGCGCCGTTGTCCATACGAAGTTGCGGAAATTCACCCCCACCAGCGCCGGCAGCAGGTTGGCAACGAAAAACGGCACGGCAGGCACCAGTCGCAACAGGAACAGAACACTGATCTCATGTTCGCGCAGCCCGTCTTTCAGCGTTTTCAGCTTGCCGTCCGATGCCTCGATCTTTCGGGTCAGGGCGGCGCCCAATCCCCAGCGCGCCGCCAGAAAGATGGCGCTGGCCCCGACCGTTGCGGCAGCCACATTGAAGACCGTGCCAAAACCCAACCCGAAAAGGAACCCGCCGGTGACCGATGCCACTGCCGCGCCGGGCAGGGAAAAAGCAACGATCAAGACGTAAACGAGGATAAATAGCCCAGCCAACGCTGCAAAATGCGCATCACGGTACGCCAGCAGCGCCTCGCGGTTGGCACGTAGCGTCTCAAAACTCAGATAATCGCGTAAGGTAAACGCCCCGATCACCGCAACCGCCACAATAGTAATCAGCGGCAGGTGCCGCAGAAACGACGGTTTGTCGATCGGATCGGGTGTATCTGCCATATCAGTCATCACAGTGCCTTTGTTTCGCTGCGCTTACAATCTGCACCTTACATGACGCTGCGGGGCGCGCGGCGATAGGGCGATCACGCGCGCTTGATACCAGGTGACAGTTGGCGTGATGATTTCAGCGGTTCTTTCGGATATTGAAACAATTGGTGTGGGGCGCGAGCGGACTTTTGTTGCAAAAACCCGGCGAAATGGCGCGACAATGGTTTGACTTACCCTTTCCACCCCCTTAAAGGACGGGCTTCGAATACACATCCAGGGCCGAATCCGCGAGCCCGGAACCGAATATTGGAGACGGAGCGATGAAACGCACCTATCAACCTTCGAACCTGGTCCGCAAACGGCGTCACGGGTTTCGCGCTCGCATGGCAACCAAGTCGGGCCGCCAGATTTTGAACGCACGCCGCGCCCGTGGGCGCAAGTCGCTGAGCGCATAAAGCGCCCACCGACCGTTCAGGCATGACACCGCCGGAGGCCCCCGACGCAGGAACACCTGCAGCAGGGGATACGCCCCCGGCGGTTTCCGTTTGTCTGACAATTCTTTCCCAACGCAGCGATTTTCTGCGCGCCGCGCGGGCCAGACGGCAGGGCACGCCCGGCATGATGGTGCAGGCCCGCCGCCGCCAGCCCGACGAACCCCACAAGGGTATCCGCGTCGGGTTCACCTGTTCCAAGAAAGTCGGCAACGCTGTCGCGCGCAACCGTGCCAAACGGCGCCTGCGCGAAGTGGCGAGCGCGCTGCTGCCCGAACATGGCAAACCCGGCTGGGATTACGTGCTGATCGGGCGCCCCGATGTGACCGCGACCCGCGATTTCACCGATCTGAAATCCGATCTGGTCAATGCCCTAAACAAGATCCACAAGGATCGCGGCACATGACCCCGCTGGCACATATCGTCGCCCTGCCCGTGCGCGCCTACCGGCTGATCTTTTCCCCGTGGGTCGGGCACAACTGTCGCTATCAGCCCACCTGCAGTGCCTATGCGCTTGAGGCACTTGACCAGCACGGGGCGATCAAGGGCAGCTGGCTGGCGGCGCGCCGCATCGCACGCTGCCATCCCTGGGGCCGCGATGGCTATGATCCGGTCCCCGGGCGCAAGGAGCGCGACAGGCCCGGCAACTAGCCTCAATGCCCCGTATCCGGGACGGTCTGAACATCTGATCGCACCCTGCATAGTTTTTCTTTGGCAGGCTCTGTTGCGGTCCCAGAGCAGTACCTAATTACACTGCGGGCAGATCATCTGCCGCAGAGGATTTTCAATTGGATTACGCCTACGTCGTCGCCGGATTGGTCGGCCTGTTCTTTGGTGGCGAAGCGCTGGTCCGAGGCAGTGTCGGAATTGCCCGAAGCCTCTCTATCCCGCCACTGCTGATCGGGTTGACGATCGTCGGGTTCGGCACATCCACGCCAGAATTGCTGGTTTCTGTTGATGCTGCATGGCGCGGCGTCCCTGACATCGCGCTTGGTAATATTATCGGATCAAACATCGCCAATATTCTTCTGATCGTCGGGCTGACATCGCTTATCTGGCCAATCCGCGTTTCCGGGGCCACATTGCAACGGGACACATTTGTGATGACCGCGGCCACTCTGGTATTGGTCCCTGTCTTTTTATCCGGATATCTGGAACGGTTTACAGGGTTTGTGCTGGTGTCAGCGTTGCTGACGTATCTTACATGGGCATACCGCAATCCCGGTGTGAACATGCCGCAAACGCCAGAAACCTCCAGCCCAGCTTCGGTGCCTGTATCTTCGATGTGGGTTGTTGCCGGGCTGGCCTTGGTCATGCTGGGCGCGCGGTTTCTGGTAGACGGTTCCGTGTCAATCGCACGCGGTCTTGGCGTTTCAGAAGCGTTTATCGGCCTGACAATCGTGGCTGTCGGCACATCCCTGCCAGAACTGGCGACATCGGTCATTGCTGCGATCCGGCGTCAATCGGAAATCGCGATCGGCAATGTGATCGGATCAAACATCTTTAATGTTCTGGGCATACTGGGTGTGACCGCGCTGATCACACCCGTTCCGGTGGCGCACAGATTTCTGGTGTTTGATCTGCCCGTCATGGTGGCGCTGTCTCTGGTTCTGACCGGTGTGTTGCTGACACGCGCTGTTGTCGGGCGTTGGATCGGCGCGATGTTTCTGGCCGGATATGCGGGCTATATCTGGGCAGCCCAAGGGTAATCTGCTGCGGGTCCGGAACGTATGCGCCTGCGCCCGCCCCTAGCCCGGTTTTCGCAGCATCAGTTGGCTGTGGGTTCCGATCCGGGTTGTAATCTCGTTCCGGTCTACGTGGCCTTCGATGGTTTCAAAGGCATCGCGCATGAAGGTCTGATCGTAGAAATACCAGATGTGATCATCGTTGTTCAGATGATCAAACGCATCCTTGTGGGCGTTGTAATGTGCACCACAATCCACATTCACCGCCTTGGACGGGCGCACATCCGGCAACCCGATGCGCCCCGCGCGGGGAGACACACCGACGCGCTTGATGTTTGACAGCGACAACACGGAATCAAACGGATTGTGGTAATTGGTCAGCCGCACGCAATGGCGGTAAAGTGAGCTTGTCTTGGGGTTGTCACTGCCCATCGAGGATGCTGAGATATCACCCGAAATCAGCATGATCTGGCTGACCGACCAACTGGTGGCCGCAACGGCAGGCCGGTCATCGGCATCGTCGAACGCTTCGCGCAGGACATAGCTGCCCATCGAATGGGCCAGTATATGCAGGTTGATCTCGCAGTCCTGGGTCTGGCGGGCGGCAAATCCGGAAATCCCCGCATCCACCAACAGGCGGGCGCTGGTTTTTGCATCGCTGCGATCTTCCAAATAGTTCAGCGCCGAAGCCGCAGAAGGCCAGTCAAAGCTGACCACGCTGCCCTTGTACCCCTGATCGCCCAGCCCTTTCTTGATCAGCCTATGGCGTTGCAACATCGTGGCCGTAGGGGTGTTGAACCCGTGAATGTAGATGACAATATCGCCCTTGGGCTGGCCGGTGCGCGGGTTGACACCTGATCGCGCTTCGGCAAGGACGGCGTTTGCCCATTTGTCAGGCATGTTGCCACCGGCAGCCCCGATCCGTTGGTCTGGTCCGATATCGCCAGCGTTGTCGGGTACGGCCAGAAAATACGTGCTGCCCGGTTCATCATCAAACGCACCTTGACGCACACGGCGCGCGCTAAAAACATAATCCATTGCTGATCCCCTTTGTGATCCGGCACCCCCGCCCTGATGGGTGAACTGTGCCCGATCCCGAAGGTGACGCAAAGTAAGGTATCACCTACCTTCCGGCGAAACCTTGCCAATATCCGTGTCAGGGGCGTTTTTCAAAGGTGATGATCACTTCGCCAATCGGCACGCCAAAGCGTTTCATATAGGCGCGGTTCAACAGGCGATCGTCACTTAGCAACCACATCCAGTCGTCAAAGGTGACGCGCAATGTGCCATCGGGGACCGGCAGATCGATTTCGTACTGCCAATTGAAACTGTCACCGTTTTCCTGCCCGGTTGCGGTGCCGATCACGCCGGGGGCCGTGCCCTGCCAGCTGTCCGGCCCGGTTTTGACCAGCGACCACACGCGCTGTTCCGTCGATCCGTCCTCATAGAGGAAATCTTCGGTCAGGGTCAGGGTCTTGCCATCCCAGTCTCCGGTTATATCCACCTCGAACCGGCGGCGCACGGTGCCGAACACATCCTGAAACTGGCCATAGGCCACTGTCTCTCCGGCAAAGAACTCTTCCAGATTCAACTGGCGATCCGACAGCGTATCATCGTTCAGCGACGGTTTTCCGACGCAGGCGGCAAGGCCAAGCACGGCAAGAAGGGCAAAGGTAAGGCGGCGCATGAGTGATGTTTCCTTTTTCCGTTATACGCGACCCGCCGCGTTTCGGTTTACCCAAAGCGCAAAATCTCTTGCTCTTGTTTGACCTGCGCAACTCTACTAAAGCCAAGCCATGCTGGACGATAACCAAGATATCCACCCTCTGTTTGCCGGTGCGCCCCGCAGCACCGAATTCAAGAAGTTGCGCAAACGGATCGTGCGCCACACCCGCGAGGCGATCGAACAATATGGCATGATCGAACGCGGCGCGCGCTGGCTTGTCTGCCTGTCGGGCGGCAAGGACAGCTACACCCTGCTGGCCGTCCTGCACGAACTGCAATGGCGCGGGCTGTTGCCGGTTGATATCCTTGCCTGCAATCTGGATCAGGGCCAGCCCGGCTTTCCCGCCACCGTCCTGCCCGATTTTCTGAAACGCATGGATGTGCCCCACCGCATCGAATATCAGGACACGTATTCCATCGTGATGGACAAGATACCACAAGGGCGTACCTTCTGCGCGCTGTGCTCAAGGCTGCGGCGTGGCAATCTTTACCGGATCGCGCGTGAAGAAGGGTGCAGTGCCGTCGTTCTGGGCCATCACCGCGACGATATTCTTGAAACTTTTTTCATGAACCTGTTTCACGGCGGGCGTCTGGCGACGATGCCGCCAAAGCTGCTGAACGAAGAGGGCGATCTGTTCGTCTATCGCCCGCTGGCCCATGTGGCGGAGGCGGATTGCGAAAAATTCGCCGCCGCGATGCAATATCCGATCATTCCCTGCGATCTGTGCGGATCGCAGGACGGGCTGCAACGCCAGCAGGTCAAGGCGATCCTGGATGAATGGGAAACCCGCAGCCCGGGGCGGCGTCAGGTGATGTTCCGGGCCCTGATGAACGCCCGCCCCTCGCATCTGCTGGATCCGGCGCTGTTCGATTTTGCCGGGCTGACCCGTCTCGCCGGCGACAATTCGGAACAAGTTTAGGCAAAGACCTGCAAGTTCCTGTGCCGGCGTTAACCCCGCCCTGATCCTTGCGGCCCTATTTTGCGCGACGTGTTGTTCACCGTCGATCGAAAGGCCCGCTTATGCACCGGCATTCCAAATCCAAAACGGCCCCTTTGCGCGACAGGATGCAATCGGTGCTGCTGTCACCAGCCTTGCTGGCCTTTTTGCCGGCGGCAACGCTTGCGGCCTACTGGGTCGGTGGGGAACTCGCCTTGATGGCCGTGGCGCTGGCCATTCCGCTGGTGTTCGCGCTGGGGGGTATTTTCCCCGTTGTGCAGCGCGGCATGACCCTGCCGCGCGACAGCGTGTCGGGCTTGCTGCTGCGGGACGGGTTTGACGGCATTGTGTCTCAGGTGCACGAGGTGACCGCGCAATCGGGGCACCATTCCGCGGCCTTTTTGCTGGAACTGGATGACTATCGCGACCTAGTTACACGCCACGGGCAGGCCGCCGCCGATCACGTAGTCGCGCGCACCGGCGAACGCATCGTCGCCGTTCTGCGCGACAATGACAGCGTCGCGCGCTATGGCGACAGCCAGTTTGCGATCTGCCTGATGCCGGTGCGCCAGCTTGATCTGGAACTGTGCATCCAATTGGCAGGACGGTTGCAATCTGCGGTGGAAGAACCGGTTTCAGTCGACGGCACGGCGCTTTACATGTCCTGTTCGGTCGGGTTTTGCCTGCGCAGCAAGGCGGCGGGCAAAACGGCAAAGGGCTGGGTACAGGCCGCCGCCTCTGCCCTGGCCGAGGCACAACGCCACGGGCCCTCTTCGATCCGGGCCTATTCGGCAGACATGCAGCGCCGGGAGACGTTGAAATCATCCCTGCGCGAAGATGCAGCCAAGGCGCTTGAAACCGGCCAGCTTCAACCGTGGTATCAGCCGCAGATTTCAACCGACACCGGCAAGGTAACCGGGTTCGAAGCGCTGGCCCGCTGGACCCATCCCGAGCGTGGCCTGATTTCACCAGAGGAATTCCTGCCTGTGATGGAACAGGCGGGGTTGCTGGAACGGCTGGCCGAAGTGATGATGTATCACGCGCTGACAGCGCTTAAGGCTTGGGATGGGGCCGGCGTCAGCGTGCCGCAGGTTGGCGTCAATTTTGCCGGCCCCGAACTGCACAATCCCCGCCTTGTCGAAAAAGTAAAATGGGAGCTGGACCGGTTTGACCTGACGCCGGACAGGCTGGCGGTGGAAATTCTGGAAACCGTTGTCACAGACTCGCCCGATGACACGGTGACACGCAATATCAACGGGCTTGCGGCCCTTGGCTGTCCTATCGATCTGGATGATTTCGGAACGGGACACGCCTCAATCTCGTCGTTGCGGCGCTTTGCCATCAGCCGGATCAAGATTGACCGGTCCTTTGTGATCAAGGCCGACCGCGACGCGGAACAACCACGCATGATCGGCGCGATCCTGACAATGGCGGAACGGCTGAACCTTGAAACGCTGGCCGAAGGTGTGGAAACGGTGGGCGAACATGCGCTGCTGGCGCAATTGGGTTGCGATCATGTGCAGGGGTTCGGTATTGCCCGCCCGATGCCGTTTGACCAGACACTGGACTGGATCACCCGCCACGAGGCGAAACTGACCGATCCGCCCCGCATCGGCGGCACGGCCTGAAACAGGCGAAAACCGGCATGTTTGCGATGCTCTTGCACCGGTTTCACGCGAAATTGCCCTCTCAAACCGGCCGAATCTGCTTGACCTTTGGGGCCGCACTCTGTTGAACCGGCCTGACCCGTAATTGGCCCCAATCAGCAGAAGGCAGCAGTCCCCGATGGACGATCAGAACAAGAACCTCATTGTCGCGACCGCGCTCAGCTTTATCGTCATTCTTGTCTGGTTCATCCTGTTCCCGCCGCCCGAACCCACGCCGACAGACGTTACAACACCCGCTGCCGTCTCCGATACCGGCGTGCCCGTGGCCGATACACCAGCGGCCCCTGCCGGCACCCCTGTGACAGCCGCAACAGCCGAAGAAACCCGCGCGGCCGCACTGGCCGATGCACCGCGCGTTCCGATCCAGACCCCGCGCGTGCGCGGCACGATTTCCCTGCTGGGTGGCCGGATCGACGATCTGTCGCTGTCCGATTACCGCGTTACCCAGGATCCGGATTCCGAGATTGTAACAATGCTGTCGCCCGTCGGCAGCGACAAAGCCTATTATGCGTTGTTCGGCTGGGCCCCCGGTGCCGGCCTGACGCTGGAGGACGTGCCCGGCGCCAATACGCAATGGGCCATCGAAAGCGGTGCCACGCTGACGCCCGACACCCCCGTCACGCTGGTCTGGGACAACGGCAAAGGCCTGATTTTTCGCCGCACCATCGCGGTGGATGCCGACTATATGTTCAAGATCACGCAGGCCGTGGAAAACACCGGCGATGCCCCCGCCAGCATGGCCCCCTACGGCATTCTGGCGCGCCATGGCGAACCTGACGGCCTTAAAAACTTCTTTATTCTGCACGAAGGCGTGGTTTCGATGGCCGACGGCGAACTGGCCGAAATCGACTATTCCGATATGCCCGATTTCGCGGTCGACGAGCGTGAAGGCACACCGGCAGAGCGGATTGACGGCGTAACCGAAGGCTGGATCGGGTTTACCGATCACTTCTGGATGACGACCCTGATCCCCGATCAAAGCGCTGCGTTCCGTCTGACGGCGAAATATGTCGCCAAAACAGATATCTACCAGACCGAGATCGTGAAACCGACACAAACCGTTGCCCCCGGCCAAAGTGTTGAGGTGTCATCGCAACTGTTCGCCGGCGCCAAGGAATGGGAAACCATCCGCGAATACCAGAATGCCGGGGTTGCCGGCTTTATCGACAGCATCGACTGGGGCTGGTTCTTTTTCCTGACCAAGCCGATCTTCTGGCTGCTGCACGAATTGAACAAGCTGATCGGCAATATGGGCTGGTCGATCATCGGCCTGACGCTGATCATCAAGGCGCTGCTGTTCCCGCTGGCCTATAAATCCTACGTGTCCATGGCCAAGATGAAAGAGCTTCAGCCCCAGATGGAAAAGCTGAAGGAAGCGGCAGGCGACGACAAGCAGAAGCTGCAACAGGGCATGATGGAAATGTACAAGAAGGAAAAGGTAAACCCCGCCTCGGGCTGTTTGCCGATCCTGCTGCAAATTCCGATCTTCTTTTCGCTCTACAAGGTGATCTTTGTCACCATCGAATTGCGTCATGCGCCATTCTTTGGCCCGTTTCAGGATCTGTCTGCCCCCGACCCGACCAGCCTGTTCAACCTGTTCGGCCTGCTGCCTGTCGCGGCACCAGAGCCGGGCACAATCATGGCGCTGATCTTTATCGGGATCCTGCCGCTGTTGCTGGGCATTTCCATGTGGTTGCAGCAAAAGCTGAACCCCGCCCCCACAGACCCGACACAGCAGATGATTTTTGCGTGGATGCCTTGGGTGTTCATGTTCATGCTGGGCGGCTTTGCCAGCGGTCTGGTGGTTTACTGGATCGCGAACAACACGATCACATTTACCCAGCAGTACCTGATCATGCGCTCGCAAGGGTACAAACCCGATGTGTTCGGCAACATCAAAGGCAGCTTTAAGAAAAAGCCGAAACCAGACGCGAAATGACCGGCGCTGTCACCTCTCTCTGGCGTCATCCGGTCAAAAGCCACGGGCGCGAAGCGCTGGAGACGGTGATTTTAAGCGCGGGTAGAACCATGCCGGGGGATCGCGTGTGGGCCGTCACCCATGACAACAGCGCCTATGCCGGCGGCGACTGGGCACCTTGCCAGAATTTCATGATCGGCACACGCGCGCCTGCTCTGGCCGGATTGTGGGCGCAGTACGACGCGGCACAACAATCGGTGACGCTGCGCCATGACACATTGGGCGAATTGCGGTTTTGCCCCGATGACCCGGAAGATGCCAAACGGTTTCTGGACTGGGTGCGCCCCCTGGCACCGCAAAACCGTGCACAGCACAATGCCGTGGTCAAAGCCACCGATCGCGGCATGACGGATTCCGATTTCCCTTCGGTTTCGATCATGAACATGAGTTCGCACCGCGCGGTCAGCCAGAAACTGGGCCGCCCGCTGGAGATCGAGCGCTGGCGCGGCAATATCTGGTTTGACGGTCTGGCCCCGTGGGAAGAATTCGACTGGATCGGAAAAACCGTGCAAATCGGCGATGTTGTGTTTCAGGTCAAGGAACGCATCGAACGCTGCATGCACACCGCCGCCAATCCCAGAACCGGCCTGCGCGATGCCGACACGCTGGGCACGCTGAAAACCGGTTGGAACCATCAGGATTTCGGCGTCTACGCCGAGGTTGTGGAGGGTGGCGCCTTGTCTGTCGGTGATCCGGTGAAAGGAACGATATGACCCTGCCCTTTCCCATCGCCGAAACGCCCGATGCCGCCGAGGCCGAACTGGGCCGCATCCTGTTTGCGGGCCAGACCGATTTCCTGAAAGGCGTGGTTGCCATGTCGGGCCTGCCCCCCGCCGACCGGACCGAGGTGTGTTTCGCCGGGCGTTCGAATGTGGGGAAATCAACGCTGATCAATGCGTTGACGGGCCGCAAGGGGCTGGCGCGGGCTTCAAATACACCCGGACGAACGCAGGAAATCAACTTTTTCACGCTGGCCGATAGCCACTATCTGGTCGACCTGCCGGGATACGGCTATGCCAATGCGCCGCTGCCGGTGATCGAAAAATGGCAGCGGCTGCTGAAACAGTACTTGTCGGGCCGTCAGACGCTGCGCCGCGCCTTTGTGCTGATTGACGCGCGCCACGGGATCAAATCGGTCGATCAGGAAATTCTGGCCCTTCTGGACGGCGCGGCCGTCACATTCCAGTGCGTGCTGACCAAGGCCGACAAGGTCAAGGCCCGCGATCTGGACAAGGTTCTGGATCAGGTTCGCGCCGCGCTTGCCAAACATCCGGCCGCCTTTCCCGAGATCGTGCTGACCTCATCCGAAAAGGGCGACGGGATCGCCACATTGCGCAATATCATCGCCACGCTTTAGTGGTAAGTTGCGGTTGTTTTCGCTACCCCCTGTGCAAATGGGTCAAAAGATGAAGAAACAAGACATGAACCGTGACTGGATCGCCACTGCCCGCACCCTTAATCAGGCGCTGCCCTATTTGCAGCGCTACGCTGACGCGACCATTGTGATCAAGCTGGGCGGTCACGCCATGGGTAGCGACGAAGCGATGGATGAATTCGCCCGCGATGTCGTGCTGATGCGGCAGGTGGGGGTCAATCCGGTGGTGGTGCATGGCGGCGGCCCGATGATCAATGCGATGCTGGACAAGCTGAACATCAAATCCGATTTCGTGCATGGCAAACGGGTGACCGATGCCGCGACGATGGATGTGGTCGAAATGGTGCTAAGCGGTCTGGTCAACAAACGGATCGTGCAGGCCATCAACGCACAGGGCGGGCGCGCGATCGGCCTGTCGGGCAAGGATGCCGGATTGATCACCTGCACACCCACCCACCCCGATCTGGGCTTTGTTGGCACGCCCGATACTATCAACCCGCGCGTGCTGCGCGATCTGGGTGAACGGGAATACATCCCCGTTATTGCGCCGCTGGGCGTGGGCGTGGATGGAAAAACCTATAACATCAACGGCGATACCGCCGCCGGTGCCATTGCCGCCGCGCTTAAGGCAGATCGGTTGTTGCTGCTGACGGATGTATCGGGCGTCAAGGATGACAGCGGCGAAGTCGTGACGGAACTAACCGCGACGCAAATCCACGAGATGACCAAAGCCGGCACCATCGTCGGTGGCATGATCCCGAAAACGGAAACCGCACTGGATGCATTGAACGGGGGCGTGCGCGCCGCCGTTATTCTGGACGGACGCGCGCCCAATGCCTGCCTGCTGGAACTGTTTACGGAACACGGTGCAGGCAGCATCATCCGTGCCGGTTAGGCCCGGGCCAACGCGAATGTGTGACCGCGCCCCTTGCCTGCGCGCCCCCGGTGGTTAGGTTCATTTCATGGAACACGAAGCCGCCATACGTCTGGGGATATTTCTGGGGCTGTTTGCCCTGTTTGCCACGCTTGAGGCGCTGGCCCCGCGGCGCGACCGCCGCCAGCCGCGCCGCACCCGCTGGATCACGAACTGGGGCATCACCATCCTGAACACACTGACCCTGCGCGCGCTGGCCTTTGGCCTGCCGCTGCTCGCGGTGGGCGCGGCGCTGGATGCAAGCGCGCAAGGCTGGGGCCTTTTCAACATCGTCGGCTGGCCCGTCTGGTTCGAGGTGGTGCTGGCCGTTCTGATCTTTGATTTCGCGATCTGGTTGCAGCATCTGATCACCCACAAGGTGCCGCTGTTGTGGCGGCTTCACCGCGTGCATCACGCCGATGTCGATATTGATGTGACCACCGCGATCCGCTTTCATCCGGTGGAAATCGCGCTGTCTATGGTGCTGAAAATCGGGCTGGTCTATCTGCTGGGGCCCGCCGCGCTGGCGGTGATCCTGTTTGAAATTCTTCTGAACGGAACGGCAATGTTCAACCATGCCAATATCCGCCTGCCCCTATGGCTGGACGCGATATTGCGCAAGGTTCTGGTGACGCCGGATATGCACCGGGTGCATCATTCGGTGCATCGCGCCGAACATGACACAAATTACGGCTTTGCCCTGTCAGTGTGGGATCGGCTGTTCGGCACTTATCTGGCGCAACCTGCCGCAGGGCACACACAGATGCAGATTGGTCTGGAATGGCAGGATGACCGGCCCAGCCGGCTGGGCTGGTCCTTGCGCCTGCCGTTCCAGCGCAAATGACCTATGACGATCTGGAACAGGCGGCACTGGCGCGCCAGCTGACCATTTTGGGCGGGTTTCATCCCGATGCGGATGATCCGGATCTGTCAAACTGCAAGACGCTGCTGCTGCTGGGGCCGAACGAACCTGCGTTCTGGCCGCACCTGCAATCGGAACCCGAAGGCCGCGACGGGCTGCCCGACCCGGTTGATCGCTGGTCGGCGCGCGTGATCGGCGGCTGGGCAGATGAAATACAAGGCACGGCGCTGTACCCGTTTGGCGGGCCGCCGCATCTGCCGTTTTTCGAATGGGCCACCCGCACTGGCCGATTGCACCCGTCGCCCATTCTGTTTCTGGTGCATGACCGCGCCGGATTGTTCGTGTCAATCCGTGGTGCGCTGGCGTTGCCTGTGCATATCGATCTGCCCACGCCGCCTGATGCGCTCTGCCTGACCTGCACGGATCAACCCTGTCTGTCGGCCTGTCCGGTCAGCGCCTTGTCGGGCAGGGAATATGACGTGGCGCGCTGCAAAAGCCATATCACAACCGAAGACAGCGTCGCCTGCATGACCAGCGGGTGCGCCGCGCGCCGCGCCTGCCCCGTATCGCGCAGCTTTGGCCGCCTGCCGGCACAATCGGCCTATCACATGCAAAGGTTTATCGCCCCATGACCCGCACCCTGATCCTGATGCGCCACGCGAAATCCAGTTGGGATGATTTCATGCTGTCCGATCATGACCGCCCGTTGAACAAACGCGGTATCGCCTCGGCCCGCGCTCTGGACGACTGGCTGCGCACCAAAGGATACCTGCCCGATTGCGTGATCAGTTCAACGGCGACGCGCACGCAGGAAACGGTCGAGGGGCTGAACCTGTCCGTCACGCCCGAATACACCCGTGCGCTGTACCATGCCGGTGCCGAACGAATGCTGGATGTGCTGCAGGGGGCCGATGGCAAATGCGTGCTGATGCTGGGGCACAACCCCGGCATTGCCGACTTTGTCGAACGTCTGGTCAACGCATCACCTGCGCATCCGCGATTTCTGGATTACCCGACCGGCGCGACCACCGTTATCCAATTTGACGTGGACAACTGGCGCGATGTCAGGATCGGGCAGGGCACGGTGCAGGATTTCGTGATCCCGCGCGAATTGCCCGGCGTCTGAAAGTAAAAAAGGCGGGCACTGGCCCGCCTTTAATCGTCTTTTGGTCCCGATCCGCCCGTCAGTGGCCCAGAATCTGGCTGAGGAACAGCTTGGTTCTGGGGGATTTCGGGTTGTTAAAGAACTCTTCCGGTTCGTTCTGTTCGACAATCTGGCCTTCGTCCATGAAGATCACGCGGTTCGCCACCTGACGGGCAAAGCCCATTTCGTGGGTCACACACAGCATCGTCATGCCTTCTTCGGCAAGCTCGACCATCGTGTCCAGAACCTCTTTGATCATTTCGGGGTCCAGCGCCGATGTCGGTTCGTCAAACAACATGATGCGCGGGCGCATGCACAGCGACCGTGCAATCGCCACCCGCTGCTGCTGTCCGCCCGACAACTGGCCGGGGTATTTGTTGGCCTGATCGGGGATCTTGACCTTTTCAAGGAAGTGCATCGCGATTTCTTCGGCTTCCTTCTTGGGCGTTTTGCGCACCCAGATCGGGGCCAGCGTGCAGTTTTCAAGGATCGACAGATGCGGAAACAGGTTGAAATGCTGGAAACACATTCCGACCTCGGACCTGATCTTGTCGACGTTCTTGAGATCGGAGGACAGCAACGTGCCGTCCACCGTGATGGAACCCTGCTGGTGTTCCTCAAGCGCATTGATGCAGCGGATCAGCGTGGATTTGCCCGACCCCGACGGGCCCGCAATCACGATCCGTTCGCCTTGATACACTGTCAGATCGATATCGCGCAGCACGTGGAAGGTGCCGTACCATTTGTTCATTTTCTCAATCGAAATGGCGACTTCGTTCGAGATTTTCATTTCTTGTGCTTGTTCAGCCATTTTATCAGCCCTTCCTTATCGGTGGCCGGTCTGAAGCTTGCGCTCCAACCATTGAGAGTATTGCGAGATGCCGTAGCAGACGACAAAGAACAGCCCGGCCGCAAAGGCCCAGAGTTCCCAGTAGACGCCCGCCCAGTCTGTTGATGACAGGATGGGCCCGCGGATCATGCCGACAAGGTCGAACATCGAAATCACGGACACAAGCGTGGTGTCCTTGAACAGACCAACCGCCACGTTCACGATGCCCGGGATCGAGATTTTCAGCGCCTGCGGCAGAATGATCAGCCGCATGGATTGCGCGTAATCCAGCCCCAGACTGTCCGCCGCCTCGTACTGGCCGCGTGGCAGGGCCGCCAGCGCGCCCCGGATCACCTCTGCGATATAGGCCGACGAGAACATGGTGATCATGATGATCACACGCAGGATCAGATCAAGCGCCGTGCCGGGCGGAAAGAAATAGGCCAGAACCACGTTTGCCACGAACAGCAGGGTGATCAACGGCACACCGCGCACGAATTCGATGAAGACAACGCAGATCCATTTCACAATCGGCAGATGCGATTGCCGCCCCAGCGCCAGCATGATCCCGATGGGCAAGGACAGCGACACACAGATCGTGCCCAGGATCATGTTGAGCATGAAGCCCCCCATATCCCGGCTGGCCACAGGTTCAAGTGCCACAAACCCCGACATTGCGCCGGTCACAAAGCCACCAACCCACCACGTGATTACCGTGGCCACCAGACCCAGGCCAAGCCCGGCCATAAAACCGATACGCTCGAAGCGCTTGAAGGCGAAGTAACCCACGATCAGGCCCACAGCCGCAAGAATCGGCACAAGGATCGAGCCGCCCCAGATCAGCCAGAAGGCCAGAAACGGATAGATGCCGGTAAAGATCAGCAGTTTTCGCGGCAGATGCATGAACAGCACCGGAGCCACGGCAACGAACAACAGAATGAAGGCCACCGTCGGACGCCAGTACTGATCGCTTGGATACTGGAATCCGAACAGCATCTGCTGCCAGCGCTCCTTGATCACGGCGAAACAGCCGCCGCCGGTATCCCCGATCATCGTGCGGCATTCGCGGATGCTGTCTGCCGTCCAGACGCCGTTCACGATCCACGGAAAGATACCCGCGGCCAGACGGTAGATCACATAAAGCGATATGACCGTCATGATCGTGTTGAACCAGCCTGAAAACAGGTTTTCACGCACCCATTTTACAGCCCCGGTTTCACCCGGAGGGGGATCCATCTGGGGCAGTTGAGTTTCGCGTACGAAGGCGACGGTATGTGCATGTGTTTCACTCATTTCACCGCTCCTTCAGTTTCATTTTGTTGTTGTAGACGTTCATGATCGCCGCAATCGACAGTGAGAACGTGAGATAGAACAACATCAGCAACAGCACGCATTCGATCGCGCGGCCTGTCTGGTTCAGCGTGATGCCGCCCAGTGTACCGGTCAGATCCATGTACCCCACGGCAATCGCGAGGGACGAGTTCTTGGTGATGTTGAGATATTGCGAAATCAGCGGCGGGATGATCACCCGCAGCGCCTGCGGCAGGATCACAAGGTTCATGATCCGGCGCGGGCGCAAGCCCAGCGCAGCCGCAGCTTCGGTCTGGCCCTTGCTGACGGCAAGAATACCGGCGCGAACGTTTTCCGCGATAAAGGCACCTGTGTAGATCGCCAGCGCGAACCACAGCGCGATGAACGATGTGCGCAGCTGCAACCCGCCTTCGAACCGGAACCGGCCCATCACCGGCATGTCGAGTGCGATCGGACGCCCCAGCGCGTAATAGGCGATGACGGTGGGCACGATCAGGATGGCGATGGACGGCCATAGAACCGGAACCACCTTGCCTTCGTTGAACAGTTTCAGTCGTGCGTGGCGGCGTACCATGAAAACGCCAAAGATCGAGGCGATAAACACCCCGAACACCGCCCAGCCGCCGGCTTCGAATATCAGGGCCGGAACAAACACGCCCTGGTTGGTAAAGGCCATGCTGCCCAATAGCAGCGACCGTTCAGGATCGTCCCCGCGGTAATCCGAGATGTTGGGAAAGATGTTGGCCGTGATCGTAAAGATGATGATCAGCCAGATCAGAACCGGAATGTTCCGGAAAATCTCGACGTAAACACTCATCAGTTTGGCGACGATCCAGTTGTTGGAAAGACGCAGAACACCGGCGATCACGCCCAGCACAGTGGCCGTTACACAGGCCAGAAACGCGACAATCAGCGTATTCAGCGCGCCAACGATAGATGCACGCAGATGCGTGTCCTGGCTGTTATAGGGGATCGGCTGCTGGTTGATATCATAGCCCGCCGGATTCCTAAGGAATTCGTAAGAAATATTCAGGCCGGCATCGCGCAGGTTTTGCGCCAGATTGCTGCCAAGGTATGAAAAGGACACGATCAGGGCCAAAAGCGCCAGAGCCTGAAATGTGTAAGACCTGTAGCGCGTATCGTTGATCAGCATCGACAGGTTGAACGAACCCCGTGGAGGGTCAGAAAGCGTTGTCATCTAGGAACTTCCCCGTTGTGCGGCCAGTTATTTTTTTCAGCTCTTGCGGCTGTTTGGCAATCGCGGTCGTCTGATGTGCAAAGGGCGCAGACATGATCTGCGCCCTTTGACAAGTTTGTCTTACCGGAAAGGAGGCGAGTAGATCAGGCCGCCTTCGGTCCATTGTGCGTTCAAACCACGCGCCAGACCGATTGGTGTTTCTTCGCCGATGTTACGGGCAAAGATTTCGCCGTAGTTGCCGCCAGCCATGATGGCCCGCTTGGACCAGTCTGCGTCAAGACCCAGCATTTCACCCAGCGTTCCTTCGGAGCCCAGCAGACGCTTGACTTCGGGGTTGCTTGAACCGGTTGTCATTTCTTCGGCGTTCACCGATGTCACACCCAGTTCTTCGGCTGTGATCAGCGCGTTCAGTGTCCAGCGAACCAGATCACCCCATTCGTTGTCGCCGTGGCGGACCAGCGGGCCCAGCGGCTCCTTCGAGATGATTTCGGGCAGCAGCGCGTGATCTGCAGGGGTTGCAAAGTTTGCACGCTGCGCCGCCAGAGCGGAGGCGTCAGTTGTGTAAACATCACATGCACCGGCCAGATACTGCTGTACCGCTTCGGCACCTGTTTCAATCGGAACAGGCTCGTAGTTGATGTTGTTGGCACGGAAGAAATCGGCCAGGTT
The DNA here is from genome assembly GCF_003352045.1 of Sulfitobacter sp. JL08. Taxonomy (NCBI): domain Bacteria; kingdom Pseudomonadati; phylum Pseudomonadota; class Alphaproteobacteria; order Rhodobacterales; family Roseobacteraceae; genus Sulfitobacter; species Sulfitobacter sp. JL08. The sequence continues at coordinate 478,402 of NZ_CP025815.1, read as the reverse complement.
CAGTTCGGTCGTTGTACCGGTCTGGATACAGACAGTTGCACCGTCCAGATCCTTGGCCGACGAAACGCCAAGCGCCTTGGGAACCATAAAGCCCTGACCATCGTAGTAGTTTACACCTACGAAATCGAACTTCAGGTCAACATCGCGGCTGAATGTCCATGTGGTGTTACGGGCCAGCATGTCGATTTCACCCGACGCCAAAGCCGTAAAACGTGTCTTGCCGGTTGTCGGAACGAATTCAACGGCTGTTGAATCCCCAAGAACAGCGGCTGCAACAGCGCGGCATACCGCAACGTCAAAGCCCTGCCAAACACCATTTGCATCCGGCTCTGCGAAACCGGGAACACCGGTTGTTACGCCGCAATTCAGCTTGCCGCGCGCCTTGACATCATCAAGCGTCCCTGCCGCAGCGACACCCGCTGCCAGACCGGCGATCGTTAGCGCGCCAAAAAAAACGGATTTTTTCATTTTTACCTCTTCCTGAGTGTCCGCCACCTTATGGGGCGGTTCATCCGACATGTTAGCCGGAGGCGATACCGAAAACGGGCGATACCCCGTCGGTGGTACCGAGTTTGGTCGGATTCATCACTAAACGTCAAGGGGATGATCACCGAAACTGACGAATCCCGAAACCGGCTCAGGCGCGCCCCGGCGGCGGGTTATGCAGCCGGACGCGGGTTGTCTGGCAGGCTTTGGCAAAGATCGAAAAACCTTTTGGAGGCAAAAAACGCCTCGGCCTTTATTGCAGCGGCGGCTTCGGCTTCGTCGTCTTTTCCCCATTGTTCCTGCTGCCAGATTTCATCCAGCCGCGACACTTCCCACAGCGTTTGTGGCGGCAAATGGCCTTTGATCGCGGCAAATGCGATGATCAGCGAGCCGGACAGACTGACCAGATCGTGAAATGCGGCCAGTTCAAATGCGTTCAGCGCATGGGTGCGCTGGCGCAGTTCTTGCAAAGATTCCGGTGATTGCGCCTGATGCATGACGCCTGCAACGGTGACAAGACGGGCGTTCAGCGCCGTTTCCGCCCAGTCCAGCAACGGATCCCAAAAATCGGCCTGACGTTCGGTCAACTCGTCCGGGGATGTGGCGCGGTAGCACAGCAGGTCCGAATCACCATAGGCGGCAAGCATATCGGCAACTTCGACGAACTGCGGCGTGACCTTGTCGATGGCGGCATTCGCGGCACGGGTCACAGGCATCGTATGCGGTTTCACAAGATCTTCCTGCGCATCCCATTCCGCCGCAATCGCATCGGCAATCGCACGTGTCGGAACGATCAGCCCGGCCTTGACCGGCGTTTTGATCGCGCGACCATCCAGATGCACCGTAAACCCGTCCGCGACAGGCACGGTTTCGGCCTTTTTCCAGAACCGTTTCTGTTTCCACTCGCTCATACGCGCGCCCCCAAAATGTCCTGCAATGCCTCGTCAAGCGCCGGAAAACTGTCAACAATCCGGTCAGCCGCATGCAGGCGCGAAATATCGTGATATCCCCAACTGACCCCGATGGCACCGACGCCCGCCGCCTTTGCCATGTCCATATCAAAACTTGTATCGCCGATCATCACGGTTTGCGCCGGCCCTACCCCGATGTCGCGCATCGCCGCTTCGATCATCGAAGGGTGCGGCTTGGACGGATGAAAATCGGCGACCTGCTGGGTCAGAAACAGTTGTTCCATGCCATGCGCCGCCAGCAGCTTGTCCAGACCGCGCCGTGATTTGCCCGTGGCGACGCCCAGAATGTTTTCCGGCACGGCATTCAGCATCGCCAGCGTGTCCGCCGCGCCCGCATAAAGCGGCGAAGAAAGAGCCGCACCGGTTTCGGCACGTAAAGCGATATAAGCGTCCTTGTATCCGTGTACCATCTGCACACGCTGATCTTCGGGCGCATCCGGCACCAGCCGGGCCATGGCCACATCGAGCGACAGCCCGACAATCGAAAGAATATCGCTGTGGGGCGGGTGCGGCAGGCCAACCCCGTCAAACGCGCGTGTCATGGCCGCGATAATATCGCGCTGGCTGTCCACCAGCGTGCCATCCACATCAAAAATGATCAGTCGCTGCGCAGACGTCATTCAAAATCTTCAAACGGATCGACAGGGACATCATTCGCCGACCACTGGAACAGGTTCCAGGTCTGCTCCATATGCGGGGGCAGCGGGGCGGTAAGGTGCAGGATTGCCTTGGACACCGGATGCTCCAGCGTCAGCGAACGCGCATGCAGATGCAGTTTCTTGCTGACATCGCCGCCCAGATTGGCGCCCCAGCCATCGCCCAGATTGTCCTGCCCCGACCCGCCATATTTTCCGTCACCGACAATCGGATGGCCGATTTCAGCCATATGCGCACGCAACTGGTGGGTGCGGCCCGTCACCGGGATCATCGCGACCCAGGCGGTACGCTTCGCGGCGGCCGCCAGCACGGTGTAATCTGTGGTGGCGCGTTTTGCGCCATCGGTACTGTCCACGTCGCGCGGATGCACGCAATACATCTTTTCGCCCTCGCCACCGTCACCGTGCCCGCGTGCCTTGACCAGCCCGTATTTGATCACGCCGGATTGCGGATGCGGCACACCGGCCACGGCAGCCCAGTAGATCTTGCGGGTTTCACGATGCCGGAACGCGGCTGTCAGCGCGCTTGCCACGCTGCGGGTGCGCGCCAGAAGCAGAACACCCGATGTATCCTTGTCCAGCCGGTGGACCAGTTTGGGTTTTTCATCCAGACCGAATTTCAGCGCCTCGGCAAGTCCGTCCACGTGACGCACCTGTTTGCTGCCGCCCTGCACCGGCAGGCCGTGCGGTTTGTTCAGCGCAATGATGTGATCGTCGCGGTAGATCACACAGGATTGTATCATCTTGGCGTCTGCCGCACTGATCGAGGTTTTGGCCTGCGCGCTGATCTGGCCCGCTTCGGGCAGCGGCGGGATACGCACCTGCTGACCCGCCTGAACGCGGGTCGAGGCCTTGACCCGTCCGCCATCAATGCGCAGATCGCCCTTGCGGCACATCTTTTCGATGCGCCCCTGACTGACCTGCGGAAACAGGCGCCGCATCCAGCGATCCAGCCGCTGGTCGCTGTCGCCCTCTTCTACGGTGACGGTTTGTACCCTGCTCATGCCCAGACCCCGCGCGCGCACCACAGGCCCAGCAACAGGCCCGCGATGGATAAAACAACCGACAATACGACATAGGCTCCGGCCATTCCGAATTGTCCCTTTTCGATCAGGTTCACCGTCTCAAGCGAAAAGGACGAAAAGGTTGTGAAACCGCCCAGAACGCCAACTGCCAGAAACGGGTTCAGATGGGTCAGACCCTTTTGCGCGGCCAGCACCACCAGAACACCCATCAGGAACGACCCGATGATGTTGACGCTGATCACCCCAAGAGGAAAGCCGGTTGGCCCGAATGCACGGAGCAGCCACACGCCAACGCCGTAACGCAGGCTGGCCCCGATTGCGCCGCCAAGGGCAACTGAAAAAAGCGATGTCATCATGTGCGGTCTGTCGCGCCTTGCGCGGGTGATGTCAAGTTTTGCGCTTGGCGCGCAGGCCCGCGAAGAACTCCAGCCGCTTTTTCAGCTCGCGTTCAAAGCCGCGTTCGACCGGGGAATAGAGAACCGGCCGCTTCACCCCGTCGGGAAAATAGTTCTGGCCGGAAAACCCGTATTCGGCGTCGTGATCATAGGCATAGTCTTTGCCATAGCCGATATCCTTCATCATCGCCGTGGGGGCATTCAGGATGTGTTTGGGCGGCGGTTCCGATCCGGTTTTCCTCGCCATCGCCATCGCACCTTTGAAGGCGACATAGCCGGCGTTGGATTTGGGGGCCAGCGCCAGATAGGCCACCGCCTGCCCCAGCGCCAGTTCGCCTTCGGGGCTGCCCAGCCGTTCATAGGTTTCCCATGCATGCAGGCACACTGTCTGGGCCTGCGGATCGGCCAGCCCGATATCTTCGACCGCCATGCGGGTGATCCGGCGGGCCAGATAACGCGGGTCTTCGCCCCCGGTCAGCATCCGCGCGAACCAGTAAAGTGCTGCATCCGGATCAGAGCCGCGCACGGATTTGTGCAGCGCGGAAATCAGGTTGTAGTGTTCTTCGCCGCCCTTGTCGTATTTGGCCGCGCGCCGCATCAGGCGGGTGCCCAGCGCCTCGCGATCCAGCTTGGTATCGGTTTTCCATGCCGCCACCTGTTCGATCAGGTTCAGCAGGGCGCGCCCGTCACCATCGGCCATTTCCTGCAACACCTCGCGCGCGTCGCCGGTCAGCGGCAACGCCTTGCCCAATTCCTTTTCCGCCCGCTGTGTCAGCCGTTCCAGATCGGACAGGTCCAGCCGTTTCAGCACCAGAACCTGCGCCCGCGACATCAGGGCGGCGTTTAATTCGAACGATGGGTTTTCGGTGGTGGCCCCGACCAGCAAAATGGTTCCGTCTTCCATAAAAGGCAGAAACCCGTCCTGCTGGGCCTTGTTAAAGCGGTGGATTTCATCGACGAACAGCAACGTGCCCTGCCCGTTCTGACGGCGGATGCGGGCCGCTTCGAACACTTTTTTAAGGTCGGGCACACCGGTGAAAATAGCGCTGATCTGAACGAAATGCAGATCGGTTTCATCCGCCAGCAGTCGCGCGATCGTGGTTTTGCCCACCCCGGGCGGCCCCCAGAACACCAGCGAAGACAGGCTGCCCGATGCCAGCATGATCCCCAAGGGCGCATCCGGACCAAGCACCTGATCCTGTCCGATCACCTCGGCCAGTGTTTTGGGGCGGAGACGGTCCGCCAGCGGTCGATGCGCGGACGGGACAGGATCAGCCCCCGGTTGATCGAACAGATCCGCCACGGCGTCAGCGCCTGAACCGCAATTGCGCGCGATTTGTGCCGCGCTGGATATCAAACACCAGACCACGACCTGACCGGCGCAGGGTTTTGCGCACATCCGGCGGCGTTTCGATCACATCGCCGTTGATGGCCAAAATTACATCGCCGGTTCGCAATCCGACACGCGGAGCTACGGGGCCGGCGTCGGACACCACCACGCCGCCCGCCAGCAATGGCAGGTTGAACTCGGCGATCACCGCCGGATTGATCTGTGACACGGCCAACCCCGGCAGGCCACTGTCATCGCCCAACAGAACCGTATCGCGGGGCGGCGTTTCGGGCGCTGTCATCAGGGTTACAGCAACATCGTTCGCGGTGTCGCCGCGCCAGCGCGTGATACTCACATCCTGCCCCAGACCGGCCACGCTCATCCGGTAGACCATTTCAGCGGGTGTGTTCACGGCAGCACCGTCAACAGCGGTGATGACGTCGCCAACTTCGAAGCCTGCGGTTTTGAACGGGCTGACGGGGTGCAGCGCTGACACCACGATACCGCCGGGCACATCCAGGCCCAGCGTTTCAGCCATTTCGGCATCCACGACCTGACCACTCATGCCGGCCCATGGGCGTTCGAACCCGCTGTTTCCGGCGCGGGCCTGATCGACAAAGGCCGCAACCAGATCGGCGGGAATGGCAAAACCGATGCCGTTTGATCCCCCCGACCGCGTCAGGATCGAGGTGTTGATCCCGACCAGATTGCCCTGCATGTCGATCAGCGCACCGCCTGAATTGCCCGGATTGATCGGCGCATCGGTCTGGATGAAATAGCCGTGCCCGGCACCGCCCGCCCCGCCAGAGCGTGCCAGCCCCGAAATGATACCACTGCTGACGGTCTGGCCCACGCCAAACGGGTTGCCGATGGCCAGCGCCAGTTCGCCCACCTCGACGCTGTCACTGTCGCGCAGGGCAAGGCTGGGCAGGTCCGCCGCGCCATCCAGTTGCAGAATGGCCAGATCGCTGTCCTTGTCGCCCAGCAACACGCGGGCGCTGAATTCCCGCCGGTCAGCAAGCACGACGCTTATGTCGGTGGCCATGCCGACAACATGGTAATTGGACACGACAATGCCGTCCGATGACAGGATCACGCCTGATCCCAGAGAGTTCTGAACGCGGGGTTGCGGGGCAGCGAAATCCTGAAAAAAGCGGCCAAAAAACGGATCACTGGAAAACGGGTTGGGGCGGGCCTCGGTCACGAAACGGGCATAGATGTTGACCACCGCAGGCGCCGCCTGCTTTACCAGTGGCGCGAAACTAAGCTGCATTTCCTGCTGGGAATTTGGAACACGCGTTTCAGCCGCCGCAAAAGGGGCAGGCAAAAGGCACAGCAGGAAAAGCAGAATTCGGATCATCAGGCCCCCCGTATGAGTGCCCCTGATATGCGCGCGACCGGCGCGAATTGCAACTGCACTGCACGCAGCACCGGCAGGTCAGGCGTGGTCTGGCGTATCGCTTGTCAGGCTGGTGATATGGATTTGCCAATGTCCGTCGACATGGCGCTTCAGCACGTTGACCGACACGCCGCTTTCGGTGATCAGGCTGCCCGCATCGTCGGGAAAATCACCCGCGTAATGTATCACGCAATAGGCCAGATCGCCCTTGCCCTCGGCGCGGATCACGCGCATCCGCTTGTTTTGTTCGTTCGCGCCAAACCAGTCCTTGTGCGCCTGCATCACTGCCGCGTGGCCCAGCGCGGCCGGACCATAGGGCGAATAAAGGGCTGCCTTTTCTGTGTACATGGCGCCAATCGCCACCAGATCGTGCCGGTTGTACGCATCGACATAGCGATCGATGATTGCCTGCATTTCGGTTTCAAATGACATCGCTGATCCTGCCTTGTTCGTATGATGCGACAGCCTATCGCCCGAACCCCTTGGCGCAAAGAAAAACCCCGCCCAGTGGACTGGACGGGGGTAAATATTCAGGCGTTTCGCCAGTTTTTAATCTTCGGCGGCTTCTTCTGCGGCCAGACGGGCCTTGTCGCCGGCGCCTTTGGCGTCGCGATCACGATCAACGAATTCGATGATCGCCATCGGGGCCATGTCGCCATAGCGGAAACCGGCCTTCAGCACGCGCACATAGCCACCTTGGCGGTCTTTGTAGCGCGGGCCCAATACGTCGAACAATTTGGCGACATACTGGTCTTGTTTCAGCTTGGACGCGGCCTGACGGCGGGCGTGCAGGTCGCCGCGTTTGGCCAGCGTGATCATCTTTTCGATGATCGGGCGCAGTTCTTTTGCCTTGGGCAAAGTTGTCTTGATCTGCTCATGTTCAATGAGCGAGCCTGCCATGTTGGAAAACAGAGCCTTACGGTGCTCATGTGTCCGGTTCAGGCGGCGGTAACCACGTGCGTGACGCATTTTCTTGATCCTTCTACAGGTTTATACTTTGTACGGCCCATGATGCGTGTCACAGGCTCTGTTGGGGCGGAATTGCCCGGTTTTCCCCGCCAGCGCGGGCATTGACGAAGACGCGTTTAAAACGCGTCTTCGAATTTCTTGGCCAGATCCTCGATATTGTCGGGTGGCCAGTCTTCGACGTCCATGCCCAGATGCAGGCCCATGCCTGACAGCACTTCCTTGATCTCGTTCAAGGATTTGCGGCCAAAGTTCGGGGTGCGCAGCATTTCGGCTTCGGTTTTCTGGATCAGATCGCCGATGTAAACGATGTTGTCGTTCTTGAGGCAGTTTGCCGAACGCACAGACAGTTCCAACTCGTCCACTTTCTTGAGCAGCAGCGGGTTGAATTCCAGTCCGTCATCATCATCCTGACGCGACGCGCTTTCTGGTTCGTCGAAGTTGACGAAAATGCCCAGCTGATCCTGCAGGATGCGCGCGGCAAAGGCCACGGCATCATCCGGCGTGATCGACCCATCGGTTTCAACCTTCATGGTCAGCTTGTCATAATCCAGAACCTGACCTTCGCGGGTCGGTTGCACATCATAGCTGACTTTTTTGACCGGCGAATAGATCGCATCAATCGGGATCAGACCGATGGGTGCGTCTTCGGGTTTGTTCTTTTCTGCCGCGACATAGCCTTTGCCGGTATTCACGGTCAGTTCCATGAACACGTCGGCGCCATCGTCCAGGTGGCAGATGACATGATCGCGGTTCAGGATTTCGATGCCGGAACTGTCGGAAATATCACCCGCAGTCACAACACCGGGGCCCTTGGCCGAAATCGAAAGACGCTTTGGCCCTTCAACTTCCATGCGCAGGGACACGCCTTTGAGGTTCAGGATGATGTCGGTCACGTCTTCACGCACACCGGCAACACTTGAAAACTCGTGCAGCACATTGTCAATCTGCACCGATGTGATCGCGGCCCCTTGCAGGGACGACATGAGAACGCGGCGCAACGCGTTGCCCATCGTCAGACCAAAGCCGCGTTCCAGCGGTTCTGCCACAACGGTTGCCTGACGCGCAGGATCGTTGCCGGGTTTGACATCAAGTTGTGTCGGCTTGATCAATTCAGCCCAATTTTTATGGATCATGCGTCCCTCCATTCTTGCCAACATCCCATGTCCAAATAGATGCCAGCGCCCGAGGTTTCAAAATGACAAACTGAGGCCGGGCAAAAGGCGCGGCCTCAGAGCAATAAAGTGCTTAAACGCGGCGGCGTTTCGGCGGGCGGCAACCGTTGTGTGCCATCGGGGTCACATCACGGATTGACGTGATGTTGAACCCGACTGCTGCCAAAGCGCGCAAAGCACTTTCGCGGCCGCCACCGGGGCCTTGCACTTCGACTTCCAGCGTCTTGACGCCGTGATCCTGTGCCTTTTTGCCTGCATCTTCTGCGGCCATCTGGGCGGCATAAGGTGTCGATTTGCGCGACCCCTTGAAACCCATCGTGCCTGCCGACGACCAGGCAATCGCGTTGCCTTGAACGTCCGAGATCAGGATTTTTGTGTTGTTGAAAGAAGAGTTCACATGCGCAACACCTGCTGCGATGTTCTTGCGCTCTTTCTTCTTGGTGCGTGTCTTTTCGCGTGCCATCGGTCCGAGCCTCCCTTATTTCTTCTTGCCGGCAATGGCCTTTGCGGGGCCTTTGCGGGTGCGAGCGTTGGTATGGGTGCGCTGACCGCGAACCGGCAGGTTGCGACGGTGGCGCAGGCCACGGTAGCAGCCAAGGTCCATCAGACGCTTGATGTTCATCTGGGTTTCACGACGCAGATCACCTTCGACGCTGTAGTTCGCATCGATGTGTTCGCGCACGGCCAGAACTTCGGCGTCGGACAATTCGTTGACCCGACGGGCCTGATCAATGCCGACAGCATCGCAGATGGCCTTGGCCGAGGAATTACCGATTCCGGTGATATAGGTAAGGGCGATTGGAACCCGCTTTGCAGTCGGGATGTTTACGCCGGCAATACGTGCCACGTGTCATATTCCTTTTCGTTGCGGGTCCGTAATGCCAGACCCTTTTTTCACAACGTAAGCCCGAAGCGTTTTATGGCATCGGGCGTCAGCTGATCAGGTGATCTTGCCCGTCGGGTGCGACCCTGTAGGCAAATTGATTCTCTTGCGAGATAGCGCGTGTTATGGGCTTTTGCCGTGGGCGTCAAGGCACCTGCCCTGAAAGCGCGGGAAACAGCAAATCAGGCGTCCAGAACCGCCGCGATTTCGCCCCGCACCGCATCAATCGAACCCAGCCCGTCCACTGTCGCCAGCATGTCCTTGGCATAGTAATAGCCGATCAGGGGCGAAGTTTGCTTGTAATATTCCATCAGGCGGGTTTTCAGGCTGTCTTCGTTGTCATCCGCACGGCGTTTGAACTCGGTGCCGCCGCAATTGGTGCATTTGCCATCCGCCGGAACCGGCTTGGTGTTGTCATTGTAAACCTCGCCGCACATGGCGCAGGTTGAACGGGCGGTGATGCGCGCGACAAGGGCTTCGTCATCCACCCGCATCTCGATCACCTTGTCCAGCGCTTCACCCTGTGCCGCCAGCAAATTGCCCAGTGCGTCAGCCTGTGCCAGCGTGCGCGGGAAACCATCAAAGATAAAACCGTTGGCCTTAACCGTTTCCAGCTTTTCGCGGATCAGGCCAATCACGATCTCGTCGGTGACAAGCGCGCCGCGCTCCATCACATCGGCGACGATCTTGCCCATTTCGGAGCCGCTGTCCTTGGCTTCGCGTAGCATGTCGCCGGTGCTAAGCTGCACCATGCCGCGTTGTTCGACCAGATGACGTGCCTGCGTGCCCTTGCCCGCACCCGGTGGCCCCAGAAGAATGATATTCATCGGCGCGCCAGTGTGCGTTTACCACGCTTTTTCGATTTGCCACGCAGTTGCGATTTTTCGATCAGACCTTCGTATTGATGCGCCAGCAGATGGCTTTGGACCTGCTGGATCGTATCCATGGTCACCGACACAACAATCAGAACCGATGTTCCGCCAAAGTAGAACGGAATGGCGAATTGTCCGCGCAGGATTTCGGGCAACAGGCAGACCGCGGCCAGATAGGCAGACCCCAGCACCAAGACACGGTTGACGACGTATTCCAGGTAATCGGCGGTTTTTCTGCCGGGACGGATGCCCGGGATGAACCCGTTCTGGTTCTTCAGGTTGTCGGCCACATCGTCCACCTTGAACGATACGTTGAACGTGTAGAAATAGGCAAAGAACACGATCATCGCGACAAAGAACAACAGATATAGAGGCTGACCCGGCCCGAAATAGGCCAGAATGGTCGACATGATCGGGCCCGTCGAATTGCCCGAAAACGTGCTGATCGTGATCGGCAGCAACAGCAGTGAGCTGGCGAAGATCGCCGGAATAACACCCGACGGGTTGACCTTGACCGGCAGGTGGCTTGATCCGCCATCATACATTTTCATACCCACCTGACGGCGCGGATACTGAATGTGGATCTTGCGCAGGGCGCGTTCCATGAACACCACGAACGCAATGGTGGCCACCACCATCACAATCACACCCACAATCACCGCGGGGCTGATCGCGCCCGAACGGCCGCTGGCAAAGAACTGCGCCATGGCGGCAGGCACTTCGGCAATGATGCCGACAAAGATGATCAGCGAAATACCGTTGCCTATGCCGCGCGCGGTGATCTGTTCACCCAGCCACATCAGGAACATGGTGCCGCCGACCAATGTGATCATGCAGGAAATGCGGAAATAGAGGCCCGGATCGGTTGCCAGATCGCCCGCTTCAAGGCTGACGGCAAGCCCGTAGGATTGCACCGTGGCCAGCAAAACCGTGCCGTAGCGCGTATACTGGTTGATTTTCTTGCGGCCCTGTTCGCCTTCTTTTTTCAGCTGTTCCAGCGATGGCACCATCGACGTCAGAAGCTGAACGATGATCGAGGCCGAGATATAGGGCATGATACCAAGGGCAAAGATCCCCATCCGCCCCAGCGCGCCGCCGGTGAACATCGACACCATGCCGCCGATGCCCTGCCCCGCCTGTTCCATGAATTCACGCAAGGCCGCACCGTCGATGCCCGGAACCGGGATAAACGTGCCCAGCCGGTAGACGATCAGAAGACCCAGGGTGAACAGGATGCGGTTGCGCAGATCGGTGGCTTTGCCAAGGGCCGACCAGCTTGTGTTGGCGGCCATTTGTTCAGCTGCTGATACCATGAGGCGTTTGTCCTTAATGACAACGCCGCCAAGACCGTTTCCCGGCATCGGCGGCGTTTGGAAAACCTTGGTTGTGTATGTAAGCGGCGAATACGCCGCTCACAACCCGTTACTCTGCCGCAGACGCAGTTGTGACCGTCAGAGCACCACCGGCCTTGGCCACCGCATCAATCGCGGATTTGGATGCGCCGGTGACTTCCAGTGTCACCTTGGACGTCACATCGCCCTTGGCCAGAACGCGGATACCGTCCAGCTTGCGACGGACCAGACCGCTTTCGATCAGTACGTCTTCGGTGATCGGCTTTTTCGAGTCGATCTTTTTCGCGTCTATGAATTTCTGGATCAGGCCCAGATTGACAACGGCAAAGCTTTTGCGGTTCGGCTTGTTAAAGCCGCGCTTTGGCAGGCGTTGGTACAGCGGCATCTGGCCGCCTTCGTAGCCACCGATGGCCACACCCGAACGGGATTTCTGACCCTTGACACCACGGCCACCGGTTTTACCCGTACCCGAGCCGGGACCACGGCCAATGCGCTTGCGCTTTTTGGTGGCGCCATCGTTGTCGGAAAGTTCATGCAGTTTCATTGTCGCTTCTCCTTTGCCGGAAATGTCCCCCAGCGACGGGAGCGGACAAACGCGGCGTTTCAGATATGATTCTTGCAGACGCAAGCGCCCACCGCGTGCGTATAGACGAGCGGTGTTGGGGGATCAAGGGCGGTGTTGGGGTGGGTGTAACAAAGGGCTGCGTGGGGCGGGCTTAGGAAGGGCCAGTGTGATTGTCCCACGCCAAAGGTTTGCCGAAAGGTGGAAAGGCTTTCGGCGGGTAATCGCGATTGAGAGGGGTTTTAAGCGGGTTGCGTTAAGACAGGGTGACACAACCGCGCGCGCGGCCACCAAAACGCACAACGCCCCGCAAATCCTTGCGGGGCGCTGGTAATGTCACGAACGCGGGTCTGCCCCGCGGTCTTTATCCACGCTCTTCGATGATCTCGACCAGGTGGGGGATGCTGTTGACCATGCCGCGCACGGAAGGGGTGTCTTCCAGTTCGCGGGTCTTGTGCATCTTGTTCAGGCCCAGACCAACCAGCGTGGCACGCTGTTTTGCGGGGCGGCGGATCGGCGAACCGACCTGTTTTACAACGATTGTCTTAGCCATGATCAAGCCTCCTCGGCCACTTGGGCGGACGCCTCGGGGGCGTCATCGCGCTTGGGCAGAATGTCAGACACTTTCTTGCCGCGGCGTTGCGCGACGGAACGGGGCGATGCCTCTTTCAACAGACCGTCCATGGTGGCGCGGATCATGTTGTAAGGGTTCTGCGAGCCGATGGACTTGGACACAACGTCTTTGACGCCCAGCATTTCGAAAACGGCACGCATCGGACCACCGGCAATAATTCCGGTACCTTCCGGCGCGGTCCGCATCACCACTTTACCGGCGCCGTGACGGCCTTCCATGTCGTGGTGCAGGGTGCGGCCTTCGCGCAGCTGCACGCGGATCATCTGGCGCTTGGCCTGCTCGGTGGCTTTGCGAATGGCCTCTGGGACCTCTTTCGCCTTGCCTTTGCCGAAACCGACGCGGCCCTTCTGATCGCCCACAACCACCAAAGCCGCAAAGCCGAAGCGCTTGCCACCTTTTACGGTTTTGGACACACGGTTGATCGCCACAAGGCGGTCGGCGAATTCCGGGGTTTCGTCGCGTTGGTTGCGGCGGTTGCCCCCACGGTTGTCATCTCTTGCCATAAGGCATCATCCTTTCGGTGCGGCGCGTCAGCGCCCTGATTTGGTCAATCCAGGTGGGTGCTGAACACCCCCGGATCATCGAGGCGGCCCACAAAAGGCCGCCTGCGCTGTCTTAGATTTTCAGACCGCCTTCGCGGGCTGCTTCGGCCAAAGCCTTGACCTTGCCGTGGAACAGGAAACCGCCACGGTCAAAATATGCTTCTTCCACACCGGCCTTTTTCGCACGTTTCGCGATTTCAGCACCGACCTTGGCGGCCGCTTCGATGTTGTTCTTGCCGACAACGCCCAGTGTTTTTTCAAGCGACGAGGCAGAGGCCAGAGTGACCCCGTTCACGTCGTCGATCAGCTGGACGCTGATGTTCTTGTTGCTGCGGTGGACCGAAAGACGCGGACGTCCTGCGTTCACTTTGCGAAGTTTGTTCCGAACGCGCAGGCGGCGCTTCAAGAACAGTTGTCTTTTGCTGTTTGCCATTTGTCCGTTCCTTACTTCTTCTTGCCTTCCTTGCGGAAGATAAACTCGCCCTTGTAGCGAATGCCTTTGCCTTTGTAGGGCTCGGGCTTGCGCCACGCGCGGATGTTGGCCGCGACCTGTCCGACGAGTTGCTCATCAATGCCTTCAACCACAATCTCGGTCTGCTTGGGCGCGGTGACTGTAACGCCGGCAGGCGGCACATAATCCACGTCATGGGACAGACCCAGGTTGAGTTTCAGGGTGTTGCCGGTCATCGCGGCACGATAACCAACACCCTGGATTTCCAGCTCTTTCTTGAAGCCTGTGGTCACGCCTGTCACCAGGTTGGCAACCATTGTGCGGCTCATGCCCCATTGCTGGCGGGCGCGCTTGGACGAGCCACGCGGCATAACCGAAACCGAGTTGTCCTCGATCGAGATGGTTACATCGTCGGTGGCGCGGAAGCTGCGCGTGCCTTTGGGGCCTTTGACTTCGATCGTCTGACCCGACATTGACGCTGTTACGCCAGAGGGCAGATTAACCGCTTTTTTACCGATACGAGACATCTTGCCCTCCTTAGAATACGGTGCAGAGCACTTCGCCGCCAACGTTGGCGCTGCGTGCTGCGGCATCCGACATCACACCTTTGGGGGTGGAGACAATCGACACACCAAGGCCCTGACGGACCGACGGGATGTCCTTGACGCCCATGTAAACGCGACGACCGGGTTTTGAGACCCGCTTCAGTTCGCGAATGACAGGAGTGCCTTCGTAATATTTCAGGCTGATTTCGAGGGCCGGATGACCATCGGAACCAGTGACTTTTTCGTAGCCACGGATATAGCCTTCGTCCGCCAGCACATCCAACACCCAAGCGCGCAGTTTGGACGCCGGTGTGATCACCGTCGATTTGCCGCGCATTTGGCTGTTGCGGATGCGGGTGAGCATATCTGCGATAGGATCGTTCATACTATCTCTCCCTTACCAGCTGGATTTGACCATACCGGGGATCTGGCCGCTTGAGCCAAGGTCCCGCAGTGCGATCCGTGAAATTTTAAGCTTACGATAGTAAGCATGCGGACGACCTGTCAGCTGGCACCGGTTGTGCAAGCGTGTTGCCGAGCTGTTGCGCGGCAGTTTGGCCAGCTTCAGGCGCGCTTTGAAACGCTCTTCCATCGGCTTGCTCTGGTCATTTGCGATCGCTTTCAGCTCGGCCCGTTTGGCGGCATATTGCTCGACCAGCTTGGCGCGCTTCTTTTCGCGTTCGATCATTGATTTTTTAGCCATTACTCTCTCTCCCCGCGCTTAGCTGTTGAACGGCATGTTGAAATGCTTCAACAGCGCCTTGGCTTCAGCGTCGGTAGGTGCAGTGGTGACCATGATAATATCCATGCCCCACACTTCATCGACCTTGTCATATTCGATTTCCGGAAACACGATGTGCTCTTTCAGGCCCATCGCATAGTTGCCGCGACCATCAAAGCTTTTGCCCGAAACGCCGCGAAAGTCGCGGATACGGGGCATTGCAATGGTGATCAGGCGATCCAGAAATTCATACATACGATCGCCACGCAGGGTTACTTTGGCCCCCAGCGGCATTTCTTCACGGACGCGGAAACCGGCAATGGATTTCTTGGCCGTTGTCGTCAGGGCCTTCTGGCCTGCGATCGTCGACAGATCCTCAACCGCGGATTTTGCTTTCTTGCTGTCACGGACAGCTTCTGCACCGCAGCCGATGTTCAGAACGATTTTATCCAGACGCGGGATCTGCATATCGTTCTTGTAGCCGAACTCTTCCTTCATGGCGGCGCGGATATTTTCCACATAAGCCGCTTTCAGGCGCGGGGTATAGGTTGCCGTATCAAGCATCGATCACGTCCCCCGTGGTTTTGGCAAAGCGCACTTTCTTGTCGCCGTCCGTTTTAAAACCGACGCGCGTGGCTTTGCCTTTGGCGTCCAGCATCGACAGATTGCTCAGGTCGATTGGCATGGGCTTGGGAACGCGGCCGCCCTGATCGGACTGGCTTTGTTTGGTGTGACGGATGGCGACATTCACGCCTTCCACGACAGCTTTGCCGGCTTTGGGGTCAACCGAGGCGATGGTGCCTTGTTTGCCCTTGTCCTTGCCAGCAAGCACGATGACCTTGTCACCTTTGCGGAGTTTGGCAGCCATTACAGCACCTCCGGAGCAAGCGAGATGATTTTCATGAAGTTTTTGGCCCGCAATTCGCGCACGACCGGTCCAAAGATCCGGGTGCCGACAGGTTCGTTATTGTTGTTCAGAATAACGGCTGCGTTGCGGTCAAAGCGGATGGCGGTGCCATCGTCACGGCGAACTTCTTTGGCGGTGCGTACGACAACGGCCTTGCGGACGTCGCCTTTTTTCACGCGACCACGCGGAATGGCTTCCTTGACCGAGACGACGATGATGTCGCCGACGGATGCGTATTTACGCTTGGAACCACCCAGAACCTTGATGCACTGAACACGGCGTGCGCCGCTGTTGTCAGCAACATCCAGGTTGGTCTGCATCTGGATCATTTGGTTTCTCCCGACCTTTGGGGGGCGATGCGTGCCTGATCCCCAGGGTTTCGATTAAGATGTTCGGTGCTTCAGGCCTCGGCGGCTTGCAACACTTCCCAACGTTTGGTTTTCGATCGTGGTGCACATTCGATGATGCGGACGGAATCGCCCACCTTGAATGTGTTGTTCTCATCGTGGGCCCGGTATTTCTTGGACTTGCGGATGGTTTTCTTCAGAACCGGATGCGTGAAACGGCGTTCCACCGATACGGTTACGGTTTGTGCGTTGGCGTCGCTTGTCACGGTGCCGGAAAGAATTCGCTTGGGCATCTGTTCAGGCTCCCTTATTCAGCGGCCGCAGCAGCGGCTTTTTCGTTAAGAATGGTTTTTACACGGGCCACATCACGGCGAACCGTTTTCATGCGGGCTGTGCCTTCCATCTGGCCGGTAGCTTGCTGAAAGCGGAGGTTAAAGCTCTCTTTTTTCAGGTTGACCAGTTCTTCACGAAGCTGGTCCGGCGTTTTTTCACGCAGTTCTTTGGCGTCCATCGCCCTATTCCTTTCAACATCACCAGCAGGCCCCATAAGGGTGACCATGATTCTGGTGGAGTGGGTTCAAAGTGCGCCGTATAGGAGGGTTCGCACTTTGGCGCAACCCCTAAGAGACAAAAGCGGATATACCACCTTTTTCGCGCCTGTGCGACCCGGCGAAATTCCGAAGATTTCCGCCGGTCAGCCCTGTTTCGCGAACGCGTTGTGCGATATGGAAACGGCATGACACAGATCACATCCCTTTTTGTTACCCGCCTTTATCACGCGCGCCTGTCCGATCTTGGCAAACCCCTTGATCCGGACGAGCTGGAAGATTCCTGCTTGTCCATCGCCGAAGACGACACCGCCGGGCAAGACTGGAGCGCGGAAAACGGCTTTCCCGGGTACACCAGCTATGCGTCACTGACCGACCTGCCCTGGCGGTTCCCGATATTCAAAGACCTGAAAAAGGTGCTGGACAAGCATGTGAAATCCTTTGCCAAGGATCTGGAATTTGATCTGGACGGCAAGAAGCTGCAGCTGGAAGATCTTTGGATCAATATCCTGCCGCACGGGGGCATTCACACCTCGCATATCCATCCCCATTCGGTGATCAGCGGCACGACCTATGTCGCGGTGCCCAAAGGGGCAAGCGCGATCAAGTTCGAAGACCCGCGTCTGGCGATGATGATGGCTGCCCCCGCGCGCAAGAAAGACGCACGCGATGAGATGCGCAGCTTTGCCTATGTCGCGCCACAGGTCGGTGACGTTCTGTTATGGGAAAGCTGGCTGCGCCACGAAGTGCCGATGAACATGGCCGAAGATGACCGGATTTCTGTGTCGTTTAATTACGGTTGGGGATAGCGGCCGAAGAAACGTCTTGTCCCTGCCGAGGTAGCAACTTTGAAAATTCCTTTTGTCTTTTTCATCATATCGCTGGCTGTCAGCCTTGTTGCGCTTGCCAAACCCGATCTATCAAACGTGATACTGCTATCCGGACCGTGTGCCCTGGCAAGCCTAGTGCTTTGGTTGCGTGCGTGGCTGAGACCTTCCCAACCTTCTTCTTCAGACAAACAGAACTGTGTCGTGATTGACGGTTCGAACGTGATGCACTGGCGAAAAGGCATTCCAAGTATCGAACCTGTTGTCGAGGCGATCCGGAATCTGGAGGTATCGGGGTATACACCTGGCGTTGTCTTTGATGCCAACGCTGGCCATCTGCTTGCAGGCCGTTATTTGCACGACAACGATTTTGAAAAAATATTAAAACTGCCACGCCACCGGGTGATGGTCGCTCATAAAGGTACATCGGCCGATCCATTGGTCCTCACTGCGGCACGCACCTTGTCCGCGCGTATCGTTTCGAACGACCGGTTCCGCGATTGGATTGCAGCCTACCCGGAAATTTCCGATCCGGGGCATATTATCCGGGGAGGCTATCGTTCGGGCAAAGTCTGGCTGAACCTCGACGCGCCCGACACCGCAGCACAAAGCCAGCCGCAGACCACCGCCTGAGCGCAGAAGCCAACGGGCCGGTGAAAACAAAAGCCCCCACCGGTTTCCCGGAGGGGGCTTTTCTGTTCACCTAGGTGCGGCCCGCAGGTTTTCTAGGAGAACCCGCTACACCGCCCGCGTGAGGATTTACCAATCCTCACGGACCACAATGCGTGTCTTGATCGGCAGTTTCATCGCGGCAAGGCGCAGGGCCTCGCGGGCGACGTCATCGCCGACACCGTCGATTTCGAACATGACACGGCCGGGTTTGACCTTGCAGGCCCAGAAATCGACAGACCCTTTACCCTTACCCATCCGGACTTCGGTGGGTTTGGATGTGACTGGAACATCCGGGAAGATCCGGATCCAGACACGGCCCTGACGTTTCATGTGACGGGTCATCGCGCGGCGGGCCGCTTCGATCTGACGGGCTGTCACACGCTCTGGCTGCGTGGCTTTCAGGCCATAAGTGCCAAAGTTAAGATCGGATCCGCCTTTGGCGAGGCCCTTGATCTTGCCTTTGAATTGCTTACGGAACTTCGTGCGCTTTGGTTGAAGCATTTTCTATTCCCCCTTAGCGACGGCCACCAGCGCCACGGGGCGCAGGACCATCCTGGAGTTCTTGTGCTTTACGGTCACGCGCAGCTGGATCGTGTTCCATGATCTCGCCTTTGAAGATCCAGACCTTGATCCCGATGATGCCATAGGCGGTCATCGCTTCGACGTTTGCGTAATCGATGTCGGCACGCAGGGTGTGCAAAGGCACGCGGCCTTCACGGTACCATTCGGTCCGGGCAATCTCGGCACCGCCCAGGCGGCCCGATACGTTGACCCGGATGCCCAGGGCACCCATACGCATCGCGTTCTGCACGGCACGCTTCATCGCGCGACGGAACGAAACACGACGTTCCAGCTGCTGGGCGATGCTTTCGCCAACCAGCTGTGCGTCCATCTCGGGTTTGCGGACTTCAACAATATTCAGATGCAGTTCGCTGTCAGTCATCTTGGCAATTTTCTTGCGCAGGGTTTCGATGTCTGCGCCTTTCTTGCCGATGATGACACCGGGGCGGGCTGTGTGGATCGTCACGCGGCACTTTTTGTGCGGACGTTCGATGATCACACGGGCCACACCGGCCTGTTTGCATTCTTCGTTGATGAAATCACGGATTGCGAGGTCTTCCAGCAGAAGATCACCGTAATCCTTGGTGTCGGCATACCAGCGGCTGTCCCAGGTGCGGTTGACCTGCAGGCGCATACCAATCGGATTGACTTTGTTACCCATTAGGCTTGCTCCTCAACTTGACGGACTTTGATCGTCAGTTCCGAAAACGGCTTTACGATCTTGCCAAACCGGCCACGGGCACGCGGACGGCCGCGTTTCAGTGTCAGGTTTTTGCCAACATACGCTTCGGCCACAACCAGCTCGTCCACATCCAGGTTATGGTTGTTTTCGGCATTGGCGATTGCGGATTGCAGACATTTCTTGACGTCTTCCGCGATGCGTTTCTTGCTGAACGTGAGGTCCGTCAGGGCCTTGTCCACTTTCTTGCCGCGGATCATGGCCGCTACAAGGTTCAGTTTTTGCGGGGAAGTACGCAGCATACGCAGTTTTGCCATTGCTTCGTTATCTGCCACGCGGCGGGGATTTTTATCCTTGCTCATGGCTTACTTCCGTTTCGCTTTTTTGTCGGCGGCGTGGCCATAATAGGTGCGGGTCGGCGAATATTCACCGAACTTCTGACCAATCATGTCTTCCGTGACGTTAACAGGGATGTGTTTGTGACCGTTGTAGACGCCAAAGGTCAAACCCACGAATTGCGGCAGGATTGTCGAGCGGCGCGACCAGATCTTGATCACTTCGTTGCGGCCGCCTTCGCGGGAGGCTTCGGCTTTTTTGAGGACATAAGAGTCGACAAAAGGCCCTTTCCAGACTGAGCGAGACATATCTTAACGTCCCTTCTTCTTGGCGTGCCGCGAGCGGATGATCAGCTTGCTGGACGCTTTGTTCTTGTTCCGGGTTTTTGCACCCTTTGTCGGCTTGCCCCATGGCGTCACCGGGTGACGACCACCAGAGGTCCGGCCTTCACCACCACCGTGCGGGTGATCGATCGGGTTCATAACCACACCGCGCACAGACGGGCGGATGCCCTTGTGACGCATACGGCCGGCTTTACCGAAGTTCTGGTTGGAATTGTCGGGGTTGCTGACCGCACCAACGGTGGCCATGCATTCCTGACGCACCATGCGCAATTCGCCCGACGACAGGCGGATCTGGGCATAGCCACCATCGCGGCCCACGAACTGGGCATAGGTGCCGGCTGCGCGTGCAATCTGGCCGCCTTTACCGGGCTTCATCTCGATATTGTGGATGATTGTCCCGATCGGCATGCCGGAAAACGGCATCGCGTTGCCCGGTTTGATGTCGGCCTTGGTGGCAGACACAACCTTGTCGCCCACAGCCAGTCGCTGCGGCGCCAGGATATAGGCCTGTTCGCCATCTTCATATTTGATCAGCGCAATGAATGCAGTCCGGTTCGGGTCATATTCGATCCGTTCAACGGTGGCTGCAACATCGACTTTGTTACGTTTGAAATCAACGATCCGGTAAAGGCGTTTCGCCCCGCCGCCCTTGCGGCGCATCGTGATCCGTCCGGTGTTGTTCCGGCCGCCATTCTTTGTCAAACCCTCGGTAAGGGATTTGACAGGACGTCCTTTCCAAAGCTCCGAACGGTCGATCAGCACCAGCGCGCGCTGGCCCGGCGTCGTCGGCTTATACGACTTGAGTGCCATGCTTTCTGTCTTCCGTTTAGCTTCGGCGGGTGTTTCCCGCCGTGCGAGAGATGTCTCGCTATGTTGAAGGCCCCCGAAGGTGCCCGTGTTATAGGGCCCCGAAGGTCCCCGGCTTTAAACGGTCATGGCCCCGGTAAAAACCGGGGCCAGACCAGATTCGTGGCTCACTATCAGAGACCGGTGGTCACGTCGATAGTGTTTCCCTCTTCGAGGGTGACATAGGCCTTTTTCACGTCTTTGCGCTTGCCCAACTGGCCGCGGAACCGCTTGACCTTGCCTTTTGTGATCGTGGTGTTCACCGCTTTCACCTTGACCCCGAACAGCGTTTCAACCGCTTCCTTGATCATCGGCTTGTTCGCTTCCATCGCCACTTCGAACACAACCGCGCCGTTTTCGGATGTCATGGTTGCCTTTTCAGTGATGATCGGCTTGCGGATCACATCGTAATGTTCGTGCTTGGCAGTCATTTCAAACGTGCCTCCAGTGCTTCGATACCCGCTTTGGTGATCACCAGGGTGTCACGCTTGAGGATATCATAAACGTTTGCACCCATTGTCGGCAGGATATCCAGACCTTCAATGTTGCGTGACGCCTTCAGGAACTCTTCGTTCACCGACGCGCCGTCGATGATCAAAACGCGCTTCCAGCCCAGATCCTTGACCTGCTTCGCCAAAGCGGCAGTTTTACCGTTCGAGGCCGCTTCGTCGATCACAAACAGCTGACCGGCCGCCATTTTGGCGGACAGGGCATGTTTGAGACCCAACTTGCGGAACTTCTTGGGCAGATCGTGGCCGTGGCTACGCGGTGTCGGGCCTTTGTAAACGCCACCCCCGCGGAAGATCGGTGCAGAGCGTGCGCCGTGACGTGCGCCACCGGTGCCTTTCTGACGATAGATCTTCTTGGTTGAATAGCTGACTTCGGACCGGGTCTTGACCTTGTGTGTGCCGGCCTGCGCATTGTTGCGCTGCCAGCGGACGACGCGGTGCAGGATGTCGGCGCGCGGCTCCAGACCGAACAGGTCCTCGGCCAGATCGACGCTTCCGGCTTTCTTGCCGTCCAGTTTGATGACGTCGAGTTTCATTCTTCGCCTTCCTTCTTCTGAGCTTCGGCAGCTTCTGCCTCGGCAACCGTATCAGGCTTTGCTTCCTCGGCGGCAGCAGCCTCTATTGCGGCGGCTTCGGCTTCTGCGGCGGCGGCTGCCGCGGCTTCGGCTTCGGCGGCAGCTTCGGCAGCAGCGGCTTCGGCAGCGGCGGCGGCTTCTGCGGCAGCAGAGCGCAACCCGGCGGGCAGAATGGCATTTTCAGGGAACGGCTTTTTCACCGCGTCCTTGATTGTCACCCATGCGCCTTTGGACCCGGGAACAGCGCCCTTGATCATGATGATGCCACGGTCGGCATCTGTTTTCACGACCTGAAGGTTCTGCGTGGTCACTTTGGCAGCGCCCATGTGGCCGGCCATTTTCTTGCCTTTGAAAACCTTGCCGGGATCCTGACACTGGCCGGTCGAACCGTGCGAACGGTGCGAGATCGAAACACCGTGCGATGCACGCAGACCGCCAAAGTTGTGGCGCTTCATCGCACCCTGAAAACCCTTGCCGATCGATGTGCCGGACACGTCGACGAACTGGCCTTCAAAGTAATGATCTGCAGTGATTTCCTCGCCGACATTGATCAGGTTTTCAGCGGCAACGCGGAATTCCGCGACTTTACGCTTGGGTTCAACCTTGGCGGCGGCAAAGTGGCCGCGCATTGCCTGGCTGACACGTTTCACCTTGGCGGTACCTGTGCCCAGCTGAACAGCGGAATATCCGTGCTGGTCTGCCGTGCGTTGGGCCACAACCTGAAGATTGTCGAGTTGAAGAACGGTGACAGGGATCTGCTTGCCGTCTTCCATGAACAGCCGGGTCATGCCGACTTTTTTTGCGATAATACCAGAGCGCAACATATCTGGTGCCCTCCTAAATTACGATTGCAACTTGATCTCGACATCCACACCAGCGGCCAGGTCGAGCTTCATCAGCGCGTCTACGGTCTGGGGGGTCGGATCAACGATGTCGAGCAGACGCTTGTGCGTGCGGATCTCGAATTGGTCACGGGATTTCTTGTCAACGTGGGGACCACGCAGAACAGTGAATTTCTCGATCTTGTTCGGCAGCGGGATGGGCCCGCGCACCGATGCGCCCGTACGCTTGGCAGTGTTGACGATCTCTTGGGTGCTGGCGTCCAGTACCCGATAGTCAAATGCCTTGAGCCGGATACGAATATTTTGGCTTTGCATGTCTTCAGCCTTTCAGCGGCTTTAGAGTTGATAGGTGGACCACCGGCTCATCCGGTGGCCCACGTCGAACCCGAAGGTTTTTTCTTGGTCCCGCTTACGCGAGGATTTTGGACACGACGCCGGCGCCGACGGTGCGGCCGCCTTCGCGGATGGCGAAACGCAGGCCCTGTTCCATCGCGATCGGCGCGATCAGTTCAACGCCAAAGGACACGTTGTCGCCCGGCATCACCATTTCCGTACCTTCGGCCAGTTGGACCGTGCCTGTCACATCCGTGGTGCGGAAGTAGAACTGCGGACGGTAGTTGGCAAAGAACGGCGTGTGACGGCCACCCTCTTCCTTGGTCAGGATATAGGCTTCCGCCTCGAACTTGGTGTGCGGTGTCACCGAACCCGGCTTGCACAGAACCTGACCGCGCTCAACGCCGTCACGGTCCACGCCGCGCAGCAGCGCGCCGATGTTGTCACCCGCTTCACCGCGATCCAGCAGCTTGCGGAACATTTCAACACCGGTACAGGTGGTTTTCTTGGTGTCGCGGATGCCGACGATTTCAATCTCGTCGCCCACGTTGATCACGCCACGCTCCACACGGCCGGTCACAACCGTACCACGGCCAGAGATCGAGAACACGTCCTCGACCGGCATCAGGAACGGCTGGTCTACCGCACGCGCGGGTGTCGGGATGAATTCGTCAACCGCCGCCATCAGCGCACGGATCGAGTTCTCGCCGATCTCGGGATCCCGGCCTTCCATCGCGGCCAGAGCCGAGCCGGGAATGACCGGAATGTCATCGCCCGGATAGTCATAGGACGACAGCAGTTCGCGGATTTCCATTTCGACCAGTTCCAGCAGTTCCGCGTCGTCCACCTGATCCACCTTGTTCATGTAGACAACCATGTGCGGGATGCCGACCTGACGGCCCAGCAGAATGTGCTCGCGCGTTTGCGGCATCGGGCCATCGGCTGCGTTCACAACAAGGATCGCGCCGTCCATCTGCGCCGCGCCGGTGATCATGTTCTTCACATAATCCGCGTGACCAGGGCAATCCACGTGCGCGTAGTGGCGCGCATCTGTTTCATACTCAACATGCGCTGTCGAAATCGTGATCCCGCGCGCCTTCTCTTCCGGCGCACCGTCAATCTGGTCATAGGCTTTGAAATCGCCAAAATACTTCGTAATCGCAGCCGTCAGCGTCGTCTTGCCGTGGTCAACGTGACCAATCGTGCCAATGTTAACGTGCGGTTTATTGCGTTCAAACTTTGCCTTAGCCATGGTGGCCTCCTTCAGTGTTCAAGGCTGTTCGGGGCAGTGCCCGAACAGCGGTTATTCGATTAGGCGTATTTTGCCTGAATTTCGTCAGAGATATTCTGCGGCACCGGTTCGTAGTGGTCGAACTGCATGGTAAAGTTCGCACGACCCGACGACATGGAGCGCAGTGTGTTGATGTAGCCGAACATGTTGGCCAGCGGCACAAAGCAGTCGATCGCGATGGCGTTGCCACGTGTATCCTGCCCCTGTACCTGACCGCGACGCGAGGTCAGATCGCCGATGATGCCGCCGGTGTATTCTTCCGGTGTCACCACTTCGACGCGCATGATCGGTTCGAGCATTTTGGCGCCCGCCTTTTTCATGCCTTCGCGCATGCCCATGCGGGCCGCGATTTCAAACGCCAGAACCGACGAGTCAACATCGTGGAACTTACCGTCCAGCAACGCGACCTTGAAGTCGATCACAGGGAAGCCGGCCAGAGGTCCGCTGTCCATCACCGACTTGATGCCTTTTTCAACACCCGGGATGTATTCCTTGGGCACGGCACCACCGACGATGCGCGATTCAAACGAATAGCCTTCGCCCGGTTCTGTCGGCGAAATCAGCAGTTTGACTTCGGCGAACTGGCCTGAGCCACCCGACTGTTTCTTGTGGGTATAGGCATGTTCGACTTCGCGGCTGATGGTTTCACGATACGCCACTTGCGGTGCACCGATGTTCGCTTCGACCTTGAATTCGCGTTTCAGGCGGTCCACCAGAATATCAAGGTGAAGTTCACCCATGCCTTTCATGATGGTCTGACCGGATTCGATGTCGGTTTCGACGCGGAACGACGGATCTTCAGCCGCCAGACGTGCCAGACCTTGCGACATTTTTTCCTGGTCTGCCTTGGTTTTCGGCTCCACGGCAATCTCGATCACAGGATCGGGGAAAGTCATGGTTTCCAGTACCACCGGATCTTTGGGATCCGACAATGTGTCACCTGTCGTGGTGTCTTTCAGACCGGCCAGCGCGATAATGTCGCCGGCAAACGCTTCTTCGATCTCTTCGCGGTTGATCGAGTGCATCATCATCATCCGGCCAACGCGTTCTTTTTTGCCTTTGGTCGAATTCAGCAGTGTGTCGCCTTTTTTCAGCACGCCGGAATAGATGCGTGTGAATGTCAGCGAGCCGACAAAGGGGTCGTTCATGATTTTGAACGCCAGACCCGAGAACGGCATCGCATCATCCGCGCGGCGCGGAATATCACGTGTTTCCGTTTCGTCGCCGGGTTTGAAGCCCATGTAATCGACAACGTCCAGCGGGCTGGGCAGGAAATCGATCACGGCGTTCAGCAGCGGCTGGACACCCTTGTTCTTGAAGGCAGAGCCACACAGAACAGGAATGAACTTGATCCCGAGAGTACCCTTGCGGATCAGTTTGCGCAGCGTGTCCACGTCAGGCTCGGTGCCTTCCAGATACGCTTCCATCGCATCGTCGTCCATGTCGACGGCGATTTCGATCATGTTGGCGCGCCATTCTTCGGCCTGGTCCTTCAGGCTGTCACGGATCGGCTTTTTGACCCAGGACGCGCCCAGATCTTCGCCTTCCCAAACCCATTCTTCCATGGTGATCAGGTCAACGATGCCTTCCAGTTCGGTTTCAGCACCAATCGGGATTTGCACCGGGCACGGCGTCGCGCCGGTCCGGTCCTTGATCATTTTCACACAGTTGAAAAAGTCCGCGCCGATTTTGTCCATTTTGTTGACGAACACGATCCGCGGCACTTTGTACCGGTCGGCCTGACGCCAAACGGTTTCTGTTTGCGGCTCGACGCCGGCGTTGGCATCCAGAACGGCAACCGCGCCATCCAGAACAGCCAGCGACCGTTCGACTTCGATTGTAAAGTCAACGTGGCCGGGTGTGTCGATGATGTTCATCCGGAACTTCGTGTCGGATGTCCCTTCGGCGGTCGGCTCTTCCTGACGCTGCCAGAACGTGGTTGTCGCAGCAGACGTGATGGTGATACCACGCTCCTGCTCTTGCTCCATCCAGTCCATTGTGGCTGCGCCATCATGCACTTCGCCGATGTTGTGGGACTTGCCGGTGTAAAACAGGATCCGCTCGCTGCAGGTGGTTTTGCCTGCGTCGATATGGGCCATGATGCCGAAGTTACGGTAACGGGTTAACGGATAGTCGCGTGCCATGGGTCAGTGCCTCAGTGTAAAATTTACCAGCGGTAATGGCTGAATGCTTTGTTCGCATCGGCCATCTTGTGGGTGTCTTCGCGCTTTTTCACAGCGGAACCACGGGAATTCACAGCATCCAGCAGCTCGCCGGCAAGGCGTTCTTCCATTGTGTTTTCGTTGCGCGACCGCGCGGCTTTGATCAGCCAGCGGATGGCAAGCGCCTGACGGCGCTCGGGGCGCACTTCGACCGGAACCTGATAGGTGGCACCACCCACACGGCGCGAACGAACCTCGACAGAGGGCTGGATGTTGTCCAGCGCTTCGTGGAACACTTCGACGGGTGCGCGTTTGATCTTGTCTTCGACACGATCCAAGGCGTTATACACGATGGTTTCGGCAACCGACTTTTTACCGTCGATCATCAGGTTATTCATGAATTTGCTCAGAACCAGATCGCCGAATTTGGCGTCGGGCAGAATTTCGCGCTTCTCAGCGGCGTGACGACGGGACATACCAGTCTCTCCTTACTTCGGACGCTTGGCGCCGTATTTCGAACGACGTTGTTTACGATCTTTAACGCCTTGCGTGTCCAGAACACCCCGCAGGATGTGATAGCGCACACCGGGAAGGTCTTTGACACGACCGCCGCGGATCAGAACAACCGAGTGTTCCTGAAGGTTGTGGCTTTCACCCGGAATATAGCTGATGACCTCAAACCCGTTTGTCAGGCGCACTTTGGCAACCTTCCGCATGGCCGAGTTCGGCTTTTTCGGTGTTGTTGTATAAACCCGTGTGCAGACGCCGCGCTTTTGCGGGCACTCTTGCAGGTGCATGGATTTCGAGCGTTTAATTTTCGGCTGGCGCGGTTTGCGGATCAGCTGTTGTATCGTTGGCATTCCGGTTCTTTCCCCGTTTCGCAACACATGTGTCATGCGGGGCGGCCCCGCGGTTTCAAATCACTCACTTTACGCGTCCGCAAAGCGAAAAGACCGCCACGTTTCCGTACCGGGGAAACGACGCGGTGGGCTTACAGAGGATCGGACCAGCATTAGGTCGGATCGTGACCACTTAAGTTCTGATTTCGGACAGAAAGGGCGAACCCTTGTTCCGAGATAGCGCGCGTATAGGGGGAGTCGCACCCCCTGTCAACAGCCCCTCGCCGCTTGCGTGCGCGACACAGCCCTGCAATGTTGACATAGGCGGGTTTAAACCAAACCCAGGCAGGAGCGACGGACAAAATGCAGGTGATCGGGCTTTGCCGTTTTTCATATCCCGGACTTGGCGGGTTTCAGGTGGAACATGACGATCTGCAATCCCGTATCGCGTATCTTTATGATGAAACTCGGTTGGAGGAAAGGTTCCGGTTTTTCGAAACCTTCACCCTGCCCTGCCTGCGCGCCCAGACAGATCCCGATTTCACCTATCTGATCGTGATGGGAGAGTCCTTGCCCCAAGCAGATCGCCAGCGGCTTGAGGCGCTGGTTGCGGACATGCCGCAGGTGGTGGTGCAGGCCCATCCGCCGGGCCGGCACCGGCAGGTGATGCGCGACGCCATCAATTCTGTCCGCAAATCTGATGCCGAACCCTGTTTGCAATTCAGGCTGGATGACGATGATGCCGTTGCAACCAGCTTTATCGCGCAGCTTCGCCAGGCGGCCGCCGATGTGGCGGGCCTGCTGCGTGACAACCGCCATATCGCGATTGATTTCAATCAGGGGTACATCGCCCAGCCCGGACCGGAAGGCATTTCAGCCTGTGCGATCCGGAAACCCTATTGGACTGCAGGGCTTGGGTTCATGTTTCGCCCCGATGTCGATCTGTCGGTGATGAATTTCAGCCATCAGGCGGTTGTGCGCCGGATGCCGACCGTGACGTTCAGCGGCACCGACATGATGTTGCGCGGCCACAATGATTTTAACGATTCCCGCCAAAAGCCGAATGTGCAGCCCGTCACGCTGGCACCGCTGGACGCTGCGGGCGAAGCTCTGTTCCAAGAGACGTACAACATCAGCGCCGATCATGTGCGGCGCGTGTTTTCAACGCCGTAACAGCGCCCGTTCGCGATAGAGCGAAAACAGCCCTGTCGATACGACGATGCCCGCGCCCAGCAGCGTCAGCGGCGTTGGCCAGTCGCCGAACATGAACCATCCCAGCACCAGCGCCCAGACCAGCCCGGTATAGCGGAACGGGGCCACGAACGACACATCGCCCGCACGCATAACCATCACGCTGAACAGGTAACCGCCCAGAATAAAGAAAGAGGCCGCGGCGATCAGTTTGGCATTATGTGCGGATACCGGCGCCCAGTCGGCGCCAAGCGATGCAAGACCTGCGACGGTTGTGATAGTCAGGGACGCAACCAGTGTCACTGTCATTGACGGCACACCCGAGGACAGTTTGCGCGTCGACAGATCGCGCACAGTCACGCAGGCCACCGCCCCCAGCGCGTAAAGCGCATATATGTTGAACCCGTCAGGTCCGGGACGGACGATCAGCAACATTCCGGCAAACCCGACGATAATGGCCAGCATCCGCCGCCAGCCGATGGTTTCACTGAACACCAGCGCACTGGCCAGCGTCACGGTCAGCGGCAACACCTGCAGCACCGCCGTGACATTCGCCAGCGGCATATTGAACAGCGCCGTCAGAAAGAAATAGGTCGCGCCGATTTCGGCACTGCTGCGCAGGGCGATCAGGCCCCAATCGCGCCGCGCGATACGCAGGTGGATCGTGCCCAGATACCGCGCCAGACCGAAGATTAGAACCGATGCCAGAACGCCGCGCAGAAACACCAACTGGAACAGGGGAATGTCACCGTTCGTCAGCTTCATGAAGGCATCGTTCAGGGTAAAGGCCGCCATGCTGATCATCATGAACAACGCGCCTTTAAGGTTTGCAGACATTCAAAGCGCCTTGAGATCGGTCAGGGACAGCGCGAAATGGCGCCGCAGGTTGCGATCTATCACATCATCCCCCTGTTTGCGTGTGATCCCCATCTGGGTCGGTCTGGATTTGTTGTCACCGTGAATTGTCCGGATAAAACCCGGCATAGAAATATCGGAATAGAGATTAAAGTGCTGCGCCAGCGCGCGGTGGTTGTAACGATAAGGGTTACGGGCAAACCCGACAGGCGCCAGCAGCGCGGTGCCCGTAGACAGGGGCGCGCGTTCGCAGGCATCGAACACATCAACCGCGCCGCCCGTCAGATCAGCGTAATAGCCGCGGTTAAAGGAAATCGCGGTTGGCAGATCGGGGTTGCCCAGCGCCAGCAACCCATTGGCAAGACGTTTGGTCCGTTCCACAAACCCCAGATCAACCGCATCATCATCATCCAGTCGGAACAGGATCTTGTGGCTGGCATCCCCTGTCGGGACGGATTTATAGCCTTGTTTGATCAACTGGTAATGCCGTTCGGTCCCGACCGGCCGGCAGGTGATATGCGGATAGGGTGCCAGCAGCGTTTCCAGCCGCTTTTTGTATACTTCCGGCATCGTTTCGGCGGTCAGCACAACGCAGTGAAAATCCGGATCGGTTTGCTGCACGAGCGACGGCAGGCACAGGTTTTCGAACAGGCGGAACCGCAGAGCCATCCGGTCATCGGAAAACAGGTGCTCTGCCGCCTTGTCGAGTGTTGGAAAACGTTCGGAATAATAGGTGGGCGTCAGGACAGAAAACCGCAGCAAGCCGATCATGATCGTCTTATGTGTCATCCCGTTCCCCAATTGTGCAGATGTGTCCGCGCCTACAAAGCACGTCTTTTCGGACAAAGAAAACCCCCCGCATCACGGTGGATGCGGGGGGCAAAAGTTTCTCAGTTCGGGGCGCGGATCAATCGCGGCTGTCGGTGCTTTCGACAACCGTATCGAACACATCGCCACCTACCACATCATCCTCGGCCGGGGCCGCTAGGGCGGCGGCGGCTTCGGCTTCTTCGCGGCGGGCCTCGATCACGACGTTGTCGCGATCTGTTGCGATCTTGCGAACGTGCTGGGTTGCCCCGCCTGTACCGGCAGGGATCAGGCGGCCCACGATCACGTTCTCTTTCAGGCCGACCAGTTTGTCACGTTTGCCCTGAACCGATGCTTCGGTCAGAACCCGCGTGGTTTCCTGGAACGACGCCGCCGAGATGAACGACCGTGTCTGCAAAGACGCCTTGGTGATTCCCAGAAGGATCGGTTCGCCCGAAGCAGGGCGCCCGCCTTTCTTGATCGCCTTGGCGTTGGCCTCTTCAAACTCGGCCTTGTCGACATGCTCGCCTTTCAGCAGCGTGGTTTCGCCGCTGTCCAGAATTTCCCATTTCTGGAGCATCTGGCGCACGATCACTTCGATATGCTTGTCGTTGATCTTAACACCCTGAAGGCGATAGACGTCCTGAACCTCGTCGATCATGTAATCGGCTAGCGCTTCGACACCCATGATGGACAGGATGTCATGCGGCGCGGGATTGCCGTCCATGATGTAATCGCCCTTCTGGATAAAGTCGCCTTCCTGCACCGGAATATGCTTGCC
Source organism: Sulfitobacter sp. JL08 (assembly GCF_003352045.1). Taxonomy (NCBI): domain Bacteria; kingdom Pseudomonadati; phylum Pseudomonadota; class Alphaproteobacteria; order Rhodobacterales; family Roseobacteraceae; genus Sulfitobacter; species Sulfitobacter sp. JL08. The sequence goes on along the minus strand of NZ_CP025815.1, from coordinate 447,185 downwards.
CTTGGGCACCATGTATTCCGCCGGATCAAGGCTTTCGTCCGCAGGTTCGATGCTGATGCGACGCTTGTTCTTGTAGTCACGTCCAAAGCGCACATAGCCGTCGATTTCGGCGATGATCGCGTGGTCTTTGGGGCGACGTGCCTCGAACAGTTCGGCCACACGCGGCAGACCACCGGTGATGTCCTTGGTCTTGGCGCCTTCCCGCGGAATACGCGCGACAACGTCACCGGCTGCGATTTCCTGGCCGTCTTCGACCGACAGAACCGCATCGACCGACATCGGATAGGTCACCGGATTTCCCGCATCGTTGCGGACCGGTTCGCCATCTTCACCCACCAGAATGATCTCGGGCTTAAGCTCGTTGCCCTTGGGGGCCGCGCGCCAGTCGATCACGATCTTCTGGGTCATGCCGGTGGCATCATCGGTTTCGTCGCGCACGGCGATGCCCGATACCAGATCGACATATTTGGTTGTGCCGGACTTTTCGGCAATGATGGGCAGCGTGTAGGGATCCCATTCAAACAGTTTGTCGCCGCGGGTAACGGTATCGCCCTCTTTGATAAACAGTTTGGTGCCGTAACCCAGTTTGTGATTGGCGCGTTCTTCACCGTTTTCGTCAAGGATAGACATTTTCATGTTCCGGCCCATGACCATGGTTTCACCCGCCGAGTTTTTCAGCGTCTGGGCGTTTTCAAAGGCGACTTTACCGGATTGCGATGCTTCCTGGAACGATTGTTGTCCGCCCTGTGCCACGCCGCCAATGTGGAACGTCCGCATTGTCAGCTGTGTACCGGGTTCACCGATCGACTGTGCGGCGATGATGCCCACGGCTTCGCCGGTGTTGACCATTGTACCGCGTGCAAGATCACGACCGTAACACATCGCACACACGCCTTCTTCGGCCTCGCAGGTCAGCGGGCTCCGGATGCGGGCGCTTGCAACGGCTGCCTCGTCGATGGCATCGGCCATCAATTCGTCGATCATGGTGCCGCGTGCAACCAGCACCTCTTCGGTTCCGGGGCGCAGGATATCTTCTGCGGCGACACGGCCCAGCACACGTTCGGCCAAGGACGCAACAACCTCACCATCGTTCACCGCAGCTTCGGCGGTGATCGAGGCATCGGTTCCGCAATCGCGCATACGCACGATGCAGTCCTGTGCCACGTCCACCAGACGCCGCGTCAGATAGCCCGAGTTGGCCGTTTTCAGGGCCGTATCGGACAGGCCCTTGCGCGCACCGTGTGTCGAGTTGAAGTATTCAAGAACGGTCAGACCTTCCTTGAAGTTCGAGATGATCGGCGTTTCGATGATGTCGCCGTTCGGCTTGGCCATCAGGCCGCGCATGCCGCCCAGCTGTTTCATCTGGGTCACAGAACCACGCGCACCGGAGTGAGCCATCATGTAAACCGAGTTCGGCTCCATTTCGGCACCCGCTTCGTCGCGGCGGCTGGCCGAGATCGACCCCATCATCGCTTCGGTGACCTTGTCGTTACATTTGGACCATGCATCGACGACCTTGTTGTACTTTTCACCCTGAGTGATCAGGCCATCCATGTACTGTTGTTCAAAGTCTTTCACCTGTTCGCGGGTTTCATCCACGATCGGCCATTTGGTATCGGGGATCAGCATGTCGTCCTTGCCGAACGAAATGCCCGCCTTGAACGCCTCGCGGAAGCCCATAGTCATGATCTGATCACAGAAAATGACCGATTCCTTCTGTCCGCAATAGCGGTAGACGGTATCGATGACCTGCTGCACTTCTTTCTTGCGCAGCAGACGGTTGACCAGGCTGAACGGTGCCTTGGCATTCAGCGGCAGCAAGGCCCCCAGACGCACGCGGCCCGGCGTGGTGTCAAAGCGCACCTGCACTTCGTTGCCTTCGTCATCGATTTGCGGAATGCGCGCCACGATCTTGGAGTGCAGGTGTACGACACCGGCATCCAGTGCGTGCTGCACTTCTTCGATTGATGCAAACGACATGCCTTCGCCGACCATGCCTTCGCGTTCCAGCGTGGTGTAGTAAAGGCCAAGGATCATGTCCTGCGACGGAACAATAATCGGTGCGCCGTTGGCGGGCGACAGAACGTTGTTTGTCGACATCATCAGCACACGCGCTTCCAACTGCGCCTCAAGGCTCAGCGGGACGTGCACGGCCATCTGGTCGCCGTCAAAGTCGGCGTTGAAGGCCGAACACACCAGCGGGTGCAGCTGGATCGCCTTGCCTTCGATCAGAACGGGTTCGAACGCCTGAATACCAAGACGGTGCAGCGTAGGCGCACGGTTCAGCATGACGGGATGTTCGCGGATGACTTCATCCAGAATATCCCAGACTTCGGGGCGTTCTTTTTCGACCAGCTTCTTGGCCTGTTTCACAGTGCTGGACAGGCCTTTGGCTTCAAGACGCGAATAGATGAACGGCTTGAACAGTTCGAGCGCCATCTTTTTGGGCAGACCGCATTGGTGCAGTTTGAGTTCCGGCCCAGTCACAATGACCGAACGACCCGAAAAGTCGACGCGTTTACCCAAGAGGTTCTGACGGAACCGGCCTTGTTTGCCCTTCAGCATGTCAGACAGCGATTTCAGCGGGCGCTTGTTGGCACCGGTGATCACGCGGCCACGGCGGCCGTTGTCAAACAGAGCGTCGACAGATTCCTGCAACATCCGCTTTTCGTTGCGCACGATGATATCAGGCGCACGCAGTTCGATCAGACGCTTAAGACGGTTGTTCCGGTTGATCACACGACGATAGAGATCGTTCAGGTCGGACGTGGCAAAGCGGCCACCATCCAGCGGCACCAGCGGGCGCAGTTCCGGCGGGATCACTGGGATCACGGTCAGAACCATCCATTCCGGGCGGTTGCCCGATTCAAGGAAGGATTCAACCACTTTCAGGCGCTTGATGATCTTCTTGGGCTTCAATTCGCCAGTGGCTTCGGCCAGATCGGCGCGCAGTTGGTCTGCTTCGGCTTCCAGATCGATCTGGGCCAGCATTTCACGGATCGCTTCGGCACCGATATTAGCGGTAAACGCGTCCATGCCATAGGCATCCTGCGCGTCCATATACTCTTCTTCGGTCATCATCTGACCATAGGTCAGGTCCGTCAGGCCGGGTTCGATCACCACATAGTTTTCGAAATAAAGAACCCGTTCCAGATCGCGCAATGTCATGTCCAGCATCAGGCCGATGCGGGAGGGCAGCGATTTCAGGAACCAGATATGCGCAACGGGAGCGGCCAGTTCAATGTGGCCCATCCGCTCGCGGCGGACCTTTTGCAACGTTACTTCGACGCCGCATTTTTCGCAGACAACACCGCGGTATTTCATGCGTTTGTATTTGCCGCACAGACATTCGTAATCTTTGATCGGGCCAAAGATACGCGCGCAGAACAGGCCGTCACGTTCGGGTTTGAATGTGCGGTAGTTGATGGTTTCGGGTTTTTTGATCTCGCCGAAGGACCAGCTCAGAATACGCTCGGGCGAGGCCAGCGATACTTTGATCTCGTCAAACACCTTGGGCGGCGTCAGCGGGTTAAACGGGTTGTTTGTCAGTTCCTGGTTCATTTTCAATTCCTTGAATTGGGAGCGTGGAGAGTGAGATGACGGGGATTAACCCGTCACTCGTCTTCCTCCGCATCCAGGAGTTCCATGTTCAGGCCAAGGCCGCGGACTTCTTTAACAAGCACGTTAAAGCTTTCCGGAATACCGGCTTCAAAGTTGTCTTCGCCTTTGACGATGCTTTCATAGACTTTCGTCCGTCCGGCCACGTCATCCGATTTCACGGTAAGCATTTCCTGCAGGGTATAGGCCGCGCCGTACGCTTCCAGCGCCCAGACTTCCATTTCCCCGAACCGCTGGCCACCGAACTGCGCTTTACCGCCCAACGGCTGTTGGGTGACAAGGCTGTATGGCCCTGTTGAACGCGCGTGGATTTTATCGTCCACAAGGTGGTGCAGTTTCAGCAGGTATTTCACGCCGACGGTCACAGGGCGGGCAAACTGCTCGCCGGTGCGGCCATCAAACAGAACCGACTGGCCCGATGTATCAAAGCCCGACCGCACAAGCGCGTCGTTCACATCGGCCTCTTTTGCACCGTCAAAAACGGGCGTTGCAATCGGCACGCCGTGGGTAACGTTCCCTGCCGCTTCGATCAGGGCGTCTTCGTCCATGCCGGCAATGCCTTCATCGTAGACATCATCGCCATAGGCCAGTTTCATCGCCTCACGGACCGGTGTCAGATCGCCAGAGCGCTTATATTCCTTAAGCGCTTCGTCGATGTTCACACCCAGGCCGCGTGCGGCCCAGCCCATATGCGTTTCCAGAATCTGGCCGACGTTCATGCGCGACGGCACGCCCAGCGGGTTCAGACAGAAATCAACCGGCGTTCCATCTGCAAGGAACGGCATGTCTTCCATCGGGACAACCTTGGAAATCACACCCTTGTTGCCGTGACGGCCGGCCATTTTGTCGCCCGGTTGCAGCTTGCGCTTTACCGCCACGAACACCTTGACCATTTTCATCACGCCCGGGGGCAGATCATCGCCACGGCGGACTTTTTCGACCTTGTCCTCAAAACGGGCATCAAGAGCGCGCTTTTGCACCTCGTACTGCTCGTTCAGGGCCTCGACGATCTGGGCGTCCTTTTCGTCTTTCAGGGCCAATTGCCACCACTGGCTGCGGATCAGCATTTCCAGCATGTCTTCGGTGATTTCAGACCCGGCTTTGACACCTTTGGGGCCTTTGACAGCCACTTTGCCCAGAATAAGCGTTTTCAGACGCGCATAGATATTGCGATCCAGAATGGCCAGCTCGTCGTCCCGGTCACGGGCCAGACGTTCGACTTCTTCACGCTCGATCTGCAGGGCGCGTTCGTCTTTTTCCACACCGTGGCGGTTAAAGACGCGCACTTCCACGACCGTACCGAAGTCACCCGGCTTCACGCGCAGCGATGTATCGCGCACGTCCGATGCCTTCTCACCAAAGATGGCGCGCAGCAGTTTTTCTTCCGGCGTCATCGGGCTTTCGCCCTTGGGGGTGATCTTGCCCACCAGAATATCGCCCGGTTCCACATCCGCGCCGATGTAAACGATGCCCGCCTCGTCGAGGTTGCGCAGCGCTTCTTCGCCGACGTTGGGAATGTCGCGGGTGATCTCTTCCGGCCCAAGCTTGGTGTCACGGGCGGCGACTTCGAATTCCTCGATGTGGATCGAGGTGAACACGTCATCCCGCGCGATCCGCTCGGAAATCAGGATCGAGTCTTCGTAGTTGTAGCCATTCCACGGCATGAACGCGACAACGACGTTCTTGCCAAGCGCCAGTTCACCGATATCGGTGGACGGACCATCGGCAATCACTTCGCCTTTCTGTACCATGTCACCCACTTTGATCAGCGGACGCTGGTTGATACAGGTGTTCTGGTTCGACCGCTGGAATTTGCGCATGCGGTAAATGTCCACACCCGCATCGCCCAGTTCCAGATCTTCGGTCGCGCGCACAACGATACGTGTCGCATCGACCTGGTCGATGATGCCACCGCGTTTGGCCATGATGGCCGCGCCGGAATCCCGTGCCACAACTTCTTCGATGCCGGTCCCCACCAACGGGGCTTCGGCCTGCAACAGCGGAACCGCCTGACGTTGCATGTTCGATCCCATCAGGGCGCGGTTGGCGTCATCGTTTTCCAGGAACGGGATCAGCGATGCAGCAACCGACACCAACTGTTTCGGGCTGACGTCAATCAGATCGACGTTTTCCGACGGCGCAAGCGTGTAATCGCCCGACTGACGAGTCGACACCAGATCGTTCTTGAACTTGCCGCTTTCGTCCAGCTGCGCGTTGGCCTGTGCCACAGTGTGGCGCATTTCTTCGGTCGCGGACATATAGTGGACTTCGTCTGTCACCTGACGGTCTTTGACGACGCGATAAGGTGTTTCGATAAAGCCGTATTTGTTCACGCGGGCAAAGGTGGCCAGCGAGTTGATCAGACCGATGTTCGGACCTTCCGGCGTTTCAATCGGACACATCCGGCCATAGTGGGTCGGATGCACGTCGCGCACTTCGAAGCCGGCGCGTTCGCGGGTCAGACCGCCCGGTCCAAGCGCGGACAGGCGGCGCTTGTGCGTCACTTCGGACAGCGGGTTGGTCTGGTCCATGAACTGCGACAACTGGCTGGAGCCAAAGAATTCGCGCACGGCGGCGGCTGCCGGTTTGGCGTTGATCAGGTCCTGCGGCATCACAGTATCGATCTCGACGCTGGACATGCGTTCTTTGATCGCACGTTCCATCCGCAACAGACCGACGCGGTACTGGTTTTCCATCAGTTCGCCAACCGAACGCACACGACGGTTTCCAAGGTGGTCGATATCGTCGATATCGCCCTTGCCGTCGCGCAGTTCGACCAAGGCCTTGATGCAGGCCACGATGTCTTCCTTGCGCAGGGTGCGCTGGGTGTCTTCCGCATCCAGATCAAGACGCATGTTCATTTTGACACGGCCCACTGCGGACAGGTCGTACCGTTCGGAATCAAAGAACAATGTGTCAAACAGGGCACTCGCCGCTTCGACGGTAGGCGGTTCACCCGGACGCATGACGCGATAGATATCCATCAGCGCGGTTTCGCGGTTCAGGTTCTTGTCGGCGGCCATGGTGTTGCGCATGTAGGGACCGACATTGATGTTGTCGATGTCCAGAACCGGAATGTCGGTGATACCCGCATCCATCAGTTCCTTGACCGACCCACCGATCAGATCGCCGCCCTTGTCGTATTCAAGCGTCAGCTCATCGCCCGCTTCGACATAGATCGCGCCGGTTTCCTCGTTGATGATGTCCTTGGCAACAAAGCGGCCAACGATATTTTCGAACGGAACTAGCAGATCCTTGACCTTGCCGTCGTCGATCAACTGCTTGACCGCGCGCGGCGTCACTTTCTTGCCGGCTTCGGCAATCACTTCTCCGGTTTTTGCATCGACCAGATCATAGGTCGGGCGGGTGCCGCGCACGCGCTGCGGGAAGAACGGCGTGACCCAGCCTTTGCCTTTTTTCAGCTTGAACGGGATGGTTTCGTAATACGCATCCATGATCGCTTCCTGGTCCATGCCCAGCGAATACAGCAGGGTGGTCACAGGCAGTTTGCGGCGGCGGTCGATCCGCGCGAATACGATATCTTTTGCGTCAAATTCAAAGTCGAGCCAGCTGCCGCGATAGGGGATAATGCGGCAGGCGAACAACAATTTGCCCGAAGAGTGGGTTTTGCCCTTGTCGTGATCAAAGAACACACCGGGCGAGCGGTGCATCTGCGATACGATCACGCGTTCGGTGCCGTTCACGACAAATGTGCCGTTCGGCGTCATCAGGGGCATATCGCCCATGAACACGTCTTGTTCCTTGATATCCTTGACCGATTTCGCGCCTGTATCTTCGTCGATATCGAACACGATCAGACGCAGGGTGACCTTGAGCGGAGCGGCATAGGTCATGTCGCGCTGCTGGCACTCTTCCACATCATATTTCGGCTTTTCCAGTTCGTATTTCACGAATTCAAGCACGGATGTTTCGTTGAAATCCTTGATCGGAAAGACCGACTGGAACACACCCATGATGCCTTCCCCTTCGGTCGGGGTATCGGCATCACCGGATTTCAGGAACAGATCATACGAGGATTTCTGGACCTCGATCAGGTTTGGCATCTCCAGAACTTCACGGATTTTGCCATAGTATTTACGAAGACGTTTCTGGCCAAGGAACGATTGAGCCATATCAGGTGTCACCTTTTTTGTTTCTCACCGGACAAGACTGCCGTCGGGCTACGGCATCTCGCCCATACGAGACGGTACGTTTCGATCTATTCATGGCTTCCGTCCCACCGGAGGCCTCCCGATCATTGAACCGCACCTTAGAAAACGCTTTGTCACAAAGCCCTTGCTAAGACAGGTTCGGCTGGGCACGCATTCACGTGCCCAGCCTTCCCATCAGGTCCGGGTTGCCCCGGCACCGATCACTTCAGTTCGACCTCTGCGCCAGCTGCTTCCAGCTTGCCTTTGATCTCTTCTGCTTCTTCTTTGGACGCGCCTTCTTTGACAGCTTTGCCGCCGGCTTCGACCAGATCTTTTGCTTCTTTCAGGCCCAGGCCTGTGATCGAGCGTACTTCTTTGATGACGTTGATCTTGGATGCGCCAGCGGCGACCAGGATAACATCAAATTCTGTTTGCTCTTCAGCTGCCGCGCCGGCGTCGCCACCTGCAGGGCCGGCCATCATCACTGCGCCGCCAGCGGCGGGCTCGATACCGTATTCGTCTTTCAGAATTGTTTTCAGTTCTTGTGCTTCCAGCAGGGTCAGACCAACGATCTCTTCTGCCAGTTTTTTCAGATCAGCCATGATTAGCTCTTTCCGTTTCTACTAAATGTGTTCCAACGACGTAGTTTCAACCACCCGTCGGTCTTTCAGTTGCTCAGGCGGCCGCCTTGTCCTCGATCGTGGACAAGATGGACGCGATGTTGCTAGCAGGTGCGCCAATGGCCCCGGCAATGTTGGATGCAGGTGCACCGATCATGCCAGCGATTGTCGCGATAAGCTCATCGCGCGACGGCATTTTCGATACGGCCTCAACACCGGCCCGGTCCAGAGCGTTCGAACCCATTGCCCCGCCAAGAATCTCAAACTTCTTGTTATCCTTGGCAAAGTCCTCGGCCACCTTGGCTGCTGCCACGGGGTCTTCGGAATAGGTCAGAACGGTCATACCCGAAAGGAAGCTGGCGATGCTTTCGCATGGCTGTCCCTCAAGGGCGATTTTGGCGAGCCTGTTCTTGGCAACACGCACAGATCCACCCGCGTCGCGTGCACGCGCGCGCAGATCCTGCATCTCGGCAACTGTCAGACCGGCGTAGTGGGCTACCACAACGACGCCAGAGCTTTCGAAGATCTGGCCGAGTTCCTCGACCAATTTTTCTTTCTGGGCTCTATCCACAGTTTCACTCCAATTATGGGGGTTTCCCCCCGGCTCAGTTCAGTTCCGGATCAGATCCGGAACGTTTCGGGTCCAACTTCAGGGTCCCGAGGCCAAAATCACCCGAAGGCGAAAAATGTCTCGTTTCCCATCTCAGGAAGGAATTATGCAGCAGATGCCGCACCCTCCGTCTCGGACAGAAGCCGGGCCGGTCGTCTGGCCCAACTATCCGGCACAAAAAGTGCCGAATTCTTGCAGGGTCGCGCGCCGTTCAGTCGGCGCGCCTTCCCTTATTCCGCCATTGCAGAATCAACAGACACAGACACGCCCGGACCCATTGTCGAGGTCAGCGAGATCTTTTTCATATACGTGCCTTTTGATCCGGTCGGCTTGGCCTTGGACACGGCACCAACAAAGGCGCGGATGTTTTCAACCAGTTTGGCCTCGTCAAATGACGCCTTGCCAACACCTGCGTGCACAACTCCGGCCTTTTCGACCTTGAACTGCACTTCGCCGCCTTTGGCTGCTTTCACTGCGTCCGCCACGTCCATTGTAACCGTACCGACCTTGGGGTTCGGCATCAGGTTGCGCGGGCCAAGAACCTTACCCAGACGGCCCACAACAGGCATCATGTCCGGTGTCGCGATGCAGCGATCAAATTCGATCTTGCCGCCTTGCACGATTTCCATCAGGTCCTCTGCGCCAACGATGTCGGCGCCTGCTTCCTTGGCTTCGTCGGCTTTCGGTCCGCGGGCGAATACGGCAACACGCATGGTTTTGCCGGTGCCGTTGGGCAGGCCGACCACGCCGCGCACCATCTGGTCTGCATGGCGCGGGTCAACACCCAGGTTGACCGAGATTTCGACAGTTTCGTCGAATTTCGCGGTCGCATTGCCTTTGATCAGCGCAACGGCTTCTTCAACCGAAAGGTTGTCCTTGCCAGCGAGTGCCGCGCGTGCCGCGACTGTACGTTTTCCAAGTTTCGCCATCTTACTTAACCTCGATGCCCATAGAGTTCGCCGACCCGACGATGATCTTCATCGCGCCTTCGATATCGTTTGCGTTGAGGTCTTTCATTTTCGCCTCGGCGATTTCGCGGACCTGCTTGACGGTGACGCTGCCCACAGTCTCACGCGACGGGGTTTTGGAACCGGATGTCAGACCAGCAGCCTTTTTCAGGTAATGCGACGCCGGCGGCGTCTTGATTTCCATCGTAAAGGACTTGTCCTGGTAATACGTGATCACGGTCGGGCACGGCGCACCGGGCTCCATGTCTGCGGTCTTGGCGTTGAACGCCTTGCAGAATTCCATGATGTTGATACCGCGCTGGCCCAGTGCGGGGCCGACGGGGGGCGATGGGTTGGCTTGACCAGCTTTGACTTGCAGCTTCATCGTGCCGACGAGTTTCTTGGCCATTTGGCCTCTCCTTTTTCAACACCACCCGGACGCGTCGGGGTGGCTTACGGTTGTGTGGTTCGGTCCGGACATCGCGATGCCCTCGCCTCCCACAGTGCTCGACTCAGGATTGTTTCGTGACCTGAGTGAATTCCAGTTCGACCGGTGTTTCGCGTCCGAAAATGGACACGGACACCTTGAGCCGCTGATTGTCGTCATCAACTTCTTCCACAGTACCGTCGAAATCCTCGAACGGACCATCGTTGACCTTTACCTTTTCGCCGACCTCGAAATGGATCAGCGTTCTTGGGGCATCCTCGCCCTCCTGAACACGGTTCAGGATCGCATTTACTTCGGCATCGCGCATCGGCATCGGGCGCCCCTGCGGCCCCAGAAACCCTGTGACGCGGTTGATAGAGTTGATCAGGTGATAGCCCTGATCCGACATCTCCATGCGCACCAGCACATAGCCGGGCATAAAGCGGCGCTCTGTCGTCACCTTCTTGCCGCGCCGCACCTCGATCACCTCTTCGGTTGGCACCAGCACTTCTTCGATATCGTCCTCAAGGTGCTGTTCAGCGACCGAGGTCCGGATTTGTTCGGCGATCTTTTTCTCGAAATTCGAGAGCACGCTAACCGAATACCACCGTTTCGCCATCTGCCAACTCGCCTTTGTTCTTGTACAATTCCGGATCAAACCGGGCCAAAATTCTCACTCAATCACAAGCGGTTACCTGTTCATGATCGCCTGTTCACCCACAATAAAAATCGGCGCGCAGCACGAATCGCAGCACGCCATTGTCTGAAGGTAGGCCGTCACCTAACGCCGCGCTGCAAAATGATCAAGAGGGCAACGGCATTTTTCGCCTGCCAGAACGGGATCAGCCGAAGTAGCCCAGAAGTGTCTGAAGCCCGCCGCGAATGATCAGATCAACCAGCGCAAAGAATACAGCCGTCAGTGCCGCCATGATAAAAACCATGACCGTGGTCAGAAACACTTCGCGACGGGTTGGCCAAATAACCTTGGACACCTCGGCGCGGACTTGCTGAAGGAACTGGAACGGGTTCGACGTGGCCATTTTCGGTATGCTTTCTGCTAGCGATGGGGCGCATGTAACCGGCGACGGCGACGAATTCAAGGCGGCAAAACAGAAATGGCTGACAGACAGGCGCGTTCCCCTTCGTTCAGGTGGCACAAATGTCACCCGGACACGATCCCGGGGCAACCGGACTCAGGCTGTTTTTTCGACGTCGCTTGCCACCTGTTGCAGCCGCTCGAACGGATCGGGACGATCATCAAACGGATCGTGCTGTGCTGGCGGATCGAAATCCGGCAGATACAGCCCCGATGTCCAGCGCGCAGGCAGTTTCTCAAGCATCTTTTCCATCCGGCGCGAGGTGCGCCGCGCCGCAAGCCTGATTTTTTCAGCTGACGCAGGGCTTTTGCGCAGCAACCAGAGATAAAGGCGCGTGATCTTGTTGGTCCAGAAATCCGGACCAAGCGAGAAATAGAGGATAGTCGCCAGAGCAAAGAACAACAGGCTGCCCCACAACACCAGCCACGGGCGCATAATCGCCGCTGTCACCAGCGCGATCAGAATAAAATGTCTTGGCTTGAGGCCCAGTGCGGAAATCCGGCTGCGGGGCTTCGCCTCTTTGTCTTTTGCAACGCCTTGCGCTTCGGGTTCGATCAGCGGTGGCAGTTTCTTGCGCGACTCAAGCTGTTTGGAGGTGCTGTGCCCAGTTTCGCGCAACAGCATTCGGATGGCTTCATCAGTATTTGTATCGGTCATAGGGCAGACTCCAACTCGAACCATAAAGAAACAAGAACGCAGGCAGGCAGCCAAAACAACAGCTGCACGTTCGCGAATCTGATTAAGGTAAAATTACGGCAATAATGAGGCGGCGCGCCTGTTTCGCGGTCTGACCTGTGGTCGTGGCAGGGGCTGAGGGACTCGAACCCACGACCCTCGGTTTTGGAGACCGATGCTCTACCAACTGAGCTAAACCCCTCCGACCACGCATGCTGGTACGGGATGGCTGATCCAAGATCAAGAGGCAGTCTTGCCGAAACCGCTGTGCCCCGTCTTTTTCACGCGGCAGGCGAATGAACTGTGCCCGACGGAACACGCGGCCACGGCCGTAGCCGTCAAAGCCGCGCCAGATCGTCAACCCGCCCACCCACAATGGCATCTTCATGGGCCGCTATCTTTTCGATTGGCCAGTGCCACCATGCGATCCGGTTCAACGCGGCAATATCATCAGGCGAAAATCGCATCCGCACAATCTGGGCGCGGTTGCCCGCCACGATCGCGTAATCAGGGATGGTGCCCGCCACCACCGCGCCAGCCCCCACAATAACCCCGTTTCCCAACTGTGCACCGGGCAGAATCACAGAGCCATGACCCAGCCAGCAATCATGCCCCACAACGGTGTCACGGCCCGCTGCCAGAGTCTGGCGATACCCGGCAATCCGGTCCGGATCGAAAATCGCAAACGGATAGGTGGACGGCCCGTCCATGCGATGATTGGCGCTTTGGGTGATGAACTGCGTGCCGTGGGCAATCTGGCAAAACCGACCGATGCGGATTTTTTCGGGGGCGCCGGCAAACAGATAGGGGGCCAGACGCGCCGCACAATCCGCAGGCTGCCCGATCGGATCAAAGCTGCTGAAATAGTTGAAATCCCCGACCTGAATATTGGGATGATCCAGTATCCGGTTCAGGTAAACCGTGCCGGAATACTCGGTCCCGTCCGCAAAACGCACAGGTCGGGTTTGTGTCGGGTCAAGCGGCATGCCCAATCCTCTCTGGTTTTTGTGGCGCACTGAACGCCCAAGGTGCGCTGATCCGGTGCCGGATCACAAGCCAGATGTCCTGTTTTCATGTAACGAGCTCGCCAGGCAGGGGGGCACGCGCTTGCGTTGGGAACAGGTTTGACTATGACTGGCGCGTCAACTGTGGATCGGTGATGTGAGCCTTCGAAGAAAAATAGCAGACAGTGAAACACTCGCCCGGGGTCTGACCGCTCTGTTCAAGTGGTATTTGCGGTTTTGCTATCGCACGGCGCGCTGGCGTCGCGATGGGTTTGAAGACATGGACGCGCTTGTCAAAAGTGGTGAACCGGTGATCATCGCCATCTGGCACCAGCGCCTGATGATGGCGCCGTTTATCGTCGATCTGTCGCTGGGCCCGGTCTGTACCCTGACTTCGTCCGCGCGGGCCGGAACTATGGCGGGCCGCCTGCAAAAGGCGTTTGGCTTTGACAGCATTTCGATGTCCAGCCACAAGCGCCACGTCGCCCTCTCGCGCGAGGTTCTGGGGCGCATCCGGGACGGTGTTTCCATTGGGATCGCAACCGACGGTCCGCGTGGGCCTGCGCGGGTGGCTTCGACCGTTCCGCTGGTCTGGGCGCGGGTGTCGGGCAAACGCGTGTTTGTCGTATCTTTTGCCGCCAGCCGTGTGGTTGAATTTCCCACATGGGACAGGATGATGATGCCGCTGCCTTGGACAAGCGGTGTCATGCTGTGCCGGGAATGGCAGGAAAGCGTGCCGCGCAAATGCGATGATGCCACACTGGAAACATTGCGGGTGTCCTTGCAGGCCGCACTGGACGAAGTAACCGATGCCAGCGATGCGGCGTGCGGGCGGCCCGGCCGGTAGCACCTTGGCTGTTTTTTCCGCCCGCTTCTTCTGTTTATAAATATCCTCGCCGGAGGCGTGCTGCACAAACGCTTGGCCAAACCCTGTTGCGCAGGTTCGTGCGCACAGGTCAGCAACGCGCACAAAAAAAGGCCGCCGGAACCTCCGGCGGCCTCATTTGAATTGGCATCAACACGCGATTGACCGCGCGTCGCGGTCCCGCTTACGCGAGGATTTTGGACACGACGCCGGCGCCGACGGTGCGGCCGCCTTCGCGGATGGCGAAACGCAGGCCCTGTTCCATCGCGATCGGCGCGATCAGTTCAACGCCAAAGGACACGTTGTCGCCCGGCATCACCATTTCCGTACCTTCGGCCAGTTGGACCGTGCCTGTCACATCCGTGGTGCGGAAGTAGAACTGCGGACGGTAGTTGGCAAAGAACGGCGTGTGACGGCCACCCTCTTCCTTGGTCAGGATATAGGCTTCCGCCTCGAACTTGGTGTGCGGTGTCACCGAACCCGGCTTGCACAGAACCTGACCGCGCTCAACGCCGTCACGGTCCACGCCGCGCAGCAGCGCGCCGATGTTGTCACCCGCTTCACCGCGATCCAGCAGCTTGCGGAACATTTCAACACCGGTACAGGTGGTTTTCTTGGTGTCGCGGATGCCGACGATTTCAATCTCGTCGCCCACGTTGATCACGCCACGCTCCACACGGCCGGTCACAACCGTACCACGGCCAGAGATCGAGAACACGTCCTCGACCGGCATCAGGAACGGCTGGTCTACCGCACGCGCGGGTGTCGGGATGAATTCGTCAACCGCCGCCATCAGCGCACGGATCGAGTTCTCGCCGATCTCGGGATCCCGGCCTTCCATCGCGGCCAGAGCCGAGCCGGGAATGACCGGAATGTCATCGCCCGGATAGTCATAGGACGACAGCAGTTCGCGGATTTCCATTTCGACCAGTTCCAGCAGTTCCGCGTCGTCCACCTGATCCACCTTGTTCATGTAGACAACCATGTGCGGGATGCCGACCTGACGGCCCAGCAGAATGTGCTCGCGCGTTTGCGGCATCGGGCCATCGGCTGCGTTCACAACAAGGATCGCGCCGTCCATCTGCGCCGCGCCGGTGATCATGTTCTTCACATAATCCGCGTGACCAGGGCAATCCACGTGCGCGTAGTGGCGCGCATCTGTTTCATACTCAACATGCGCTGTCGAAATCGTGATCCCGCGCGCCTTCTCTTCCGGCGCACCGTCAATCTGGTCATAGGCTTTGAAATCGCCAAAATACTTCGTAATCGCAGCCGTCAGCGTCGTCTTGCCGTGGTCAACGTGACCAATCGTGCCAATGTTAACGTGCGGTTTATTGCGTTCAAACTTTGCCTTAGCCATATTTTGGGCGCCCTTTTTGCATTATGGGGTCCTCGCGACCCTGTTTCCTCTGCGCGGGCGACATATGGCGTTCCGTTGGGAAAATCAAGCTGTTACTGTCAGCGAACCGGCCCGGATCAGGAGGGTGACTGCAACACCGCTTCGTTGGTTTCATCCTCGGCCGGCATCACGCGCTCATCCGGGCCGAACCAGCCGTATTTTTCCTGGCCTTCCAGCAGCCATGTTTCGATGGATTTGGCGGCGTTGAAAGACAGGCCATCCAGCTGCTTTTGCTTGTTGCGACCCCATCCGGAACCAACCAGAACGGACTCGCCACTGGTGGTTTCCAGCACCGCGATCTGGTGCGCCGCCTCGTTCAGTTTGCGCCCGTCAGTGTCATCCCATAACGTGGCTTTGACGATCAGTACCGATTTGGGCGTGTAGACCACCGGCACGCCGGGCGGGGCCAGCATGAATGCCTCGATGCTGACACCCAGATGATAAAGCTGTTCCCCGTCGTAACGTCCGAAACGATCCCCGATCGCCTTGGTCATTGAAGCGACCCATTCTTCTTCGGTCGCCGCACGCGACACCGGCCCCTGCTGCATCTTGCTGGCGACCACCACATTGTGCCCCAGTTTGAAATCCCCCAGCGGCACGGGCGGCCCCTCCAGGGTTTGCGCGCCGCAGGCGGTCAAAAGCAACAGGGCTGTCAGCAAGGCGAAAATCCGGGGCATGTGATCTCTCGTTCTGGGGTTACCCCTGTCAGATAGCCCAGTGCGGCCAGGGGTGCAAACCTTTGCCGTTCGCTGCGCTACACCTATATGTGAAGTTGAATCATGAAAGGCCCGTGCGCATGAACATCGAAAACAGGCAACCGGTCAAAGTTCCCCTTGTGCGCGAGCCGTGGGGTATCTTCAAAAGCCTGAATGCCGCGCGCCAGAACGTGCTGAGCATCATCCCCGAAATTGCCACCCGGCAACCTATGGTGTCGGGCAAAACCGGCAAACGCTGGCATATGGTGATGGACCCGGAAGCGATCCGGATCATGTTGCTGGAACGGCTGGATCAATATCCCAAGTCACTGGTGACAAAGAACCTGTTGCGACCTGCAATCGGGGAATCCCTGTTCATTGCAGAAGGCGCGCACTGGCGCTGGCAGCGGCGGACCGCCGCGCCGGTGTTCTCGCATCGCAACGTCATGAACCTTGCCCCGATCATGACCGGTGCGGCAGACCGTGCCGCCGCGCGCGTTGCAACGGCCGGCCCCCGCGCCGTGGATATGCTGGACGAAATGGTGACAACCACCTTTGACGTGATTTCGGATGTCACGTTTTCAGGCGACGGATCGTTTGATCGTGATAGTGTGCACACGGCCATTGACGCCTATATTTCCGAAGCCGGCAAGATTTCGCTGTTCGACATTCTGGGCGCGCCCGACTGGGTGCCGCGCCCGGGAAGAATAATGTCCGGCAAGGCGCTGAAGCAGATGAAGACCGTGGCCGACACCGCAATTGACGCACGCGCGGCACGCGGTGCCGATGGCGTTCCCGATCTGCTGGATTTGCTGCTGGACGGCGAAGACCCGAAATCCAAACGCAAGATGAACACCGCAGAACTGCGCGACAACCTGCTGACCTTTATTGTGGCCGGTCACGAAACCACTGCTCTGACGCTGGCATGGTCGCTGTATCTGTGTGCCTTTGATCTGGATGTGCAGGATCGCGCCCGCGCCGAGATTCAGGCGGTGTGCGCGGATCGCCCAGTGACAGGCGAAGATGTGTCAAAGCTACCGTTTGTGCGCCAGATCATCGACGAAGCGCTGCGCCTTTATCCGCCTGCCGCAATGGTGTCGCGCACGGCGATGGCGCCGGACACGTTGTGCGGGCGCGAAATACGCAAGGGCGATACGGTGATCATCCCGATCTATGCGCTGCATCGCAGCCATGTCTTGTGGAAGGATCCCGATGCATTCAATCCAGACCGGTTTGCCGATCCGAAAGCCATTGACCGGTATGCCTATCTGCCGTTCGGGGACGGGCCGCGCGTCTGCATCGGCGCATCCTTTGCGCTGCAAGAGGCGGTGATCATTCTCGCCACTTTGCTGGGACGGTTCCGGTTCCATCCGGTCGCGGGCAAGGATCCCAGCCCCGTCATGATCCTGACACTGCGCCCCGAAGGCGGTGTCTGGCTGACGGCGGAACCGGTTTAGAGGCCGCATTCGCCGCCAATGCCGTGAACCGACCGACGCCTAGTCACACACCGTTTGCAGCGCCATCCAGTCCGTAGCTGACAGGATTGGCGCGAAGGTTTGTCCGTCTGGCGCTGCGGCGCGGGCAGCGGCAATTCGGTCGCTAAGCGCGGGATGCGACAGAAAATGCGCCACGATGCCTTCGCTTTCGCCGTATTTGGCGCGCAACCGTTCGAACATATCGCCCAGCGCCGCCGGAGATACGTCTGCGGCCCCTAAACGCCCGTAAGCAAATTCATCCGCCGCTTTTTCCGCCCCTTGGGAATAGCGCGCATCAATCAGCCGTTCGGTCAGGAACAGTACGACCGCCCCACCGGCAAAATCCCCGAACAAAAGGCCCAGCACCCCGATCGATCCGGCCGAGCGCAAGGCGTGCCGTGTTGGATCGCGGCTCATCACATGGCCGATTTCATGGGCCAGCACGGCAGCGACTTCGTCAGGGCCTTCTGCCGCGTCGATCAACCCGCGAAACAACACGACAAAACCGCCGGGAAGCGCGAAGGCGTTGACCATGTCATGATCCAGCACAAACACCGACAGGTCCGCATCGGGCGAAAGGCCGAGTGTCAGCTTTTGCTGCATCCGATCCAGCGCCGCCAAGCCCAACTGGTTTTCGCAAAACGGGACAGGCGCAAAGCCGGTGTCGTCCAGCGCATCGCGGATTTGATCCAATGTGGTCTGGCCAAGGGCGCGTTCGCCTTCGGGCGGGATATATGCCGCCAACTGGTCGGCTATTTTGGGCACCAGAACACCCACGATCAGGGCCACCGATGCCACAGCGGCCAGCGCCCAGCCCAACAACCGGCCCCGCCCTTTTGGTGGCGCGGGACGGTTTTTGTTGGGCAAACTGGCAAGGATCGAGCGATCTGTGACAATCAGGCGTGCCACCGGATCGGTTTTCAGGCGCAGCACGAATTTGTCGCGGCCCGCCTGATCGGGTACCAGCCGGATATCAGACGCGGGCCAGATCAATGGTGGCTGCCCTTCCACAGTAATGCGCAGGTCGCGGTAATCGGAACTGAACTGCAAGGTGGCGGCACGTGCCACCGCGTTGTCACCATCGAAGTAACAGGTGGCTTTTGGCGCAATGCCGTTCATATCGCTGCCCCCAGATCCAACGCTTCGGCAAAGCCTTCGGCTTCGGCAAATTCATCGCGTGCGCGCTGGCTGATGGCGGTCAGCGCAGCCGGGTTCACGATCTGGAGCGTTTGCGCGTAATGGCGCATCAACGGAAAGGTCACGAATACATGCGACAGCACCGACCACATCAGAAAGACGCCGAAATAGACCAGTGCAAGGATACCGATGGCCATCCAGCGCGGCACGTTCATCTCCGAAACCGGGCTGTCGCCGCCAATCGCCAGCAACCCGTCCAGCCCGATCAGCGGAATGGCCAGCAAGAACAACCCCACCAGCCCCAGAACAAGGGCCAGATAACTGATCGTGTTGCCCCAGGAATAGATGCCGAACACGCGTGTCGGGCGCAGGTGCGAAAACAGCGCAATACCGTCTGCCGTTTTGTGATTGGCCAGTATCCGGGTGCTGGCCGCGTTGTAATGCACCGCCCCATAGACCAGCAACAGCAACGCCAGGGGCAATAAAAACAGACGCTGCGGCGCGTTCAGATCATTCTGGCCCGCTTCGTTAAACACATCATCAATGGTCGCAAACACATTGGCCCCGACGGGAACAACCGGATCAAACCATAACACCCAGACGCCGCCCAGAAACAGGATCATGACCGCCACAGCGACGGGAATAGCCGCAGGGTAAAGCATGCGCCAGGCACCGCCCTGATGCAGCTTGGCAGAGCCGTAAAAGGTGCGGTCCGTCTTGTATTTTTCCAGCGCGAAGGTCATGCGTGGCCACAGCATCCCAAGGGTCAGGATGGTGATGCCCCAGTGCACAAGGGCGCGCAGCGCATAGCCCCATGCCCCCGGTTCCAGACCAAACCGCACGCCCTGCCAGCGCGTCCGCCCCAGAACGTATCTGCGGGCGCGGTAGCGGGCATAGAACCAGATCGGGATCACACCGACAAAGCTGACCAGGTAGGCGACGGCGTTGCCCTGAAACAGCGAAAAGCTGGCGAACATCAGCAGCAGGTTCACAATGCCGATATAAAAGGCAAGGATCACGACCGCGATGAAAAACCCCAGCAGCTTTTCGATCGGATCGCCGACATATTCCAGCGGCTGGCCGCCGGGCCGGATCGCCGACCAGTACCAGCGCCGCAACCGTGTCTTCATCCAGAAGCGGTAAATCCCCAGTGTCAGCACCGACAAGATGCCGGTTTTCAGCGCCAGCCAGAACAGCGCGCCGCGTCTTCCGACAAATTCGGTATCCCAGCAATCAGGTGAATTTGTTGTCGCGGGGGAAACCGCGCGGGGCCATGCGGCCTGCGCTGGCGCGTTTTCCGGTCCATTCGCCAAGGTCGGTTTCGGTTCGGGTGCGTCCGGCCGGGTCGGACCAGCTGAGGCCTTCTGCCAGGGTGAAACTGGTCGCATCACTCAGACCTCCGTCCTTGTATTTTTGCAGACGCACACCTTTTCCACGCCCCATTTCAGGCAGTTCATCAGCCATGAACACCAGAACCTTGCGGTTTTCGCCAACCACTGCAATCGCATCGCCCGCCACCGGGGTACAGACCAGTGCGCGCACGCCATCGCGCACGTTCAGCACCTGTTTGCCGCTGCGGGTTTGCGCCACAACATCATTTTCCGGCACGATAAATCCGTCACCCGCCGAAGAGGCCACCAGAAGCTTGCGATCCGGTTTATGGATGTAAAGCCCCACGATTTCCGCATCATTTGGCAGATCGACCATCAGGCGCAACGGTTCGCCCATGCCCCGCCCGCCGGGCAGGTTGGCGCCAGACAGGGTGTAAAACCGCCCATTGGCCCCGAACACAAGCAAACGGTCGGTGGTTTCGGCATGAAAGGCGAAACGCGGCCCGTCGCCGTCCTTGAATTTCAATTCACGCGTCAGATCAATGTGGCCGGTCATGGCCCTGATCCATCCCATCTGGCTGCACACCACGGTGATCGGCTCGCGATCAATCATCGCCTCGATCGGCACATCTTCGACTTCGCCCGCGATGGCGAATTGCGTGCGTCGTGCGCCGCCTTCGTAATCCTTGCCGAACAGCTTTCTGGTTTCGCGCAACTGGTTGGCGATGCTGTCCCATTGCAGGTCAGGGCTGTCCAGCAAATCCTCTAGCCCGGCGCGTTCTTCCATCAGGGCGCCTTGTTCGCGCAAAAGCTCCATCTCTTCCAGACGGCGCAAGGAGCGCAGACGCATGTTCAGGATCGCTTCGGCCTGCACTTCGGACAGGGACGGTTCTTCTTCGGGGCGCACCACGGGGGGCACATAATCGGCTTCGTCCTGGGCACGGGGATGATCCTTTGACCAGTCTTCGTACATCAGGCCGGCCTTTGGATCGTCATCATAGCGGATGATGTCGATCACGCGGTCCAGGTTGAGGAAGGCGATGATGAAACCTTCCAACACCTCCAGCCGGTGGTCGATCTTTTCCATCCGGTGCGTCGAACGGCGGATAAGAACCTCTTGGCGGTGGTCCAGAAACGCGCGCAGCACTTCCTTCATGCTGCACACTTTGGGCGTCAGACCGTCGATCAGCACGTTCAGGTTCAGGGAAAACCGGATTTCCAGATCGGAATTGCGAAACAGCATGCCCATCAGCACTTCGGGATCGACATTCTTTGACCGTGGTTCCAGCACCATTCGGATGTCATCGGCGCTTTCGTCACGGATATCGGCCAGAATCGGCAACTTTTTGGTCTGGATCAGTTCCGCGATTTTTTCGATCAGCTTGGATTTCTGTACCTGATAGGGGATTTCCGTGACCACGATCTGCCACTGGCCGCGACCCAGATCCTCGACCTCGTATTTGCAGCGCAGACGGAATGACCCGCGCCCTGTGCGGTAAGCCTGTGCAATGTTTTCCGGGGGTTCGACGATGATCCCGCCGGTCGGAAAATCCGGCCCCGGCACATATTTCAGCAATGTATCGTCGCGTGCATCCGGCGTTTTGATCAGGTGGATACAGGCGTCACACAGTTCGGCGATGTTGTGAGGCGGGATGTTGGTGGCCATGCCCACCGCGATACCGCTTGACCCGTTGGCCAACAGGTTCGGGAACGAAGCAGGCAGCACCACCGGTTCGGTCAGGGTGCCATCGTAATTGTCGCGGAAATCCACCGCGTTTTCGTTCAACCCTTCCAGCATCGCCTCGGCGACGATGGTCATGCGGGCTTCGGTATAGCGCGACGCGGCGGGGTTATCACCGTCGATATTGCCGAAATTGCCCTGCCCGTCGACCAGCGGATAGCGCACGTTGAAATCCTGCGCGAGACGCGCCATCGCATCGTAAATCGCCGCATCGCCATGCGGGTGGTAATTACCCATCACATCGCCGCTGATCTTGGCCGATTTGCGGTAACCGCCGTTGCTGGACAGGCGCAGTTCGCGCATCGCGTAAAGAATGCGGCGATGCACCGGCTTTAGTCCGTCACGCGCATCGGGCAGCGCGCGGTGCATGATCGTGGACAGCGCATAGGTCAGATACCTGTCCCCGATCGCGCGGCGCAGCGGTTCTGTCAGATCGGGTGCGGGCAGGCCTGTATCGTCTGTGATGTCGTTCATGCCCATCTGATACGCTGTGACCGCAGCAGGGTAAAGCGAGGACGTGCCTGTTTTATGCACGAAGAAGGGGAATTATGCGCGGTTTTTCCGCTGCCGAATCCGCGCCCGATTTGATAATGTACCACGATGCGATAGTTTCAAATGGGTCGCGGCAAGGCTGATCCGCAATCACAAAGGAAGGAGCGTTATGAACCGGTTTGTTTTTCTGTCGTTCCTTTTCATGGGCTGGGCGTTTTACGAGCTGAGCGGCGGGGCTGACTTCGTACCGGCCAGCGCGCGGCTTGAGGCCGAAGCAGAAAGCGCGTCCAAGCCGGAGCCAAGCCCTCGTGCCACAACGAGCCGCGCGCCTGTTTTTGTAGAAGGTTCGAATACCGCGCCCGATCCGTCCAGAACGCGCCTGGTTCTGGGCAATACCCCGCCTGAGCCCGCGCCCGAACCCGTCGCAGCGCCCGAGCCGACACCGGAACCCGAGCCGGTAGAAACCGCCGAGGTTGCGCCCGCCGCCCCTATTGCGGATGTCGTGTTGTCGCTGGCGGCATTGGACAGCATTTCGGACGGCACATTTCCAGCGCCCGCAAAAGACATCCGGATTATAGATGGCACGCTGGTCAATATCCGGTCCGGCCCGGGCATCGATTATCCGGTGATCCTGCAACTGCAGGGCGGCACCGAGGTTGAGGTGCTGGAAGACCCCGGCACGGGCTGGATCAGAATGCAGAACCCCGAAAGCCGCGAAATGGGTTGGATTTCAGCCAATTTGTTGCGGCAGTGACACCCGACGGTCCGTACCGGTTGCGCTTTGGTGCGCGACAGGTCAGAACAGGCCGAAAAGGGTAAGAAATGCAGAAATCCATACTGATTACAGGCTGTTCGTCCGGCATCGGATATGACGCGGCGCAAGGGCTGAAGTCGCGGGGATGGCGGGTGTTTGCCGCCTGCCGGCGGCCCGAAGACTGCGCGCGCCTGATCGCTGAAGGGTTTGAAAGCCCGCTTTTGGATTACACCGACCCCGCCACGTTGGAATCCGGACTGGCCGAGGTTCTGGCGGCCACCGGTGGCACGCTGGATGCGCTGTTCAACAACGGCGCGCATGGCCTGCCCGGCGCAGTTGAAGACCTGCCGGTTGACGGTTTGCGCGCCATATTCGAGGCGAATTTCTTTGGCTGGCACGATCTGACCTGCCGGGTCATTCCGGTGATGCGCGCGCAGGGGCATGGCCGGATCATTCAATGTTCGTCCGTGCTGGGCTTTGTCACGCTGCGGATGCGCGGGGCTTACAACGCCACCAAATTCGCGCTGGAAGGTCTGACCGACACGATGCGCATCGAAATGCGCGACACGCCGATCAAGATTGTCCTGATCGAACCGGGGCCCGTCACATCGAAAATTCGCGTCAATTCGATCCCGCATTATGAACGCTGGATCAAATGGCAGGACAGCCCGCGCGCGTCTTTCTATGAAAACACCCTGCACAAGCGCCTCTATTCAAGCAGCGGGCCCGACACGTTCGAACTGCCCGCAAGCGCCGTTACAAAAAAACTGGTACACGCCCTGGAATCGCGGCGCCCCAAACCGCGTTATTACGTCACTACACCAACCTATCTGATGGGCGCACTGCGCCGTCTGTTGCCCACAAGAGCATTGGATTGGGTATTGGCCCGAACCTGAAGCAGCAGATACCGGCCTTTGGCGCTGGCCTACGCACAAAGAAATCGGTTCGCTTTTTTGTCGTGGGCGGCTACATGACCGCTCAGACCCGAGAAAAGGACAGTTTATATGCCATCAGACCCGCTTTTTGTACTTGTCGTTCTGGCGGTTCTGGCCGTTGTCGTCATTTTGATGCTGGGAATCGGCGGTTTTGCCAAGGGCGGCGAAACCAACCGGAAATATGGAAACAAGATGATGCGCTATCGGCTGATCGCGCAGTTTATCGCTGTGCTGCTGATCTGTCTTTATGTGTATCTGCGCGGAACAGGAGGGCAGTGACATGGTTGTTCTGAACAAGATTTATACAAAAACCGGTGACGCGGGTGAAACCGCACTGGGCAACGGCGCGCGGGTGGCAAAGCACGCGCTGCGGGTGTCGGCCTATGGCACTTCGGATGAATTGAACTGTTTTGTGGGCGTCGCCCGTTTGCACGCCACCGGCGACATGGACCTGCAATTGTCGCGCATCCAGAACGATCTGTTCGATCTGGGGGCTGATCTGTGCCGCCCTGATATGGAACAGGACGCCGAAGCGGAATACCCGCCGTTGCGCATGGCGCCGCAACAGGTCGAACGTCTGGAAGCCGAGATTGACCGGATGAATGATATTCTGGAACCGCTGCGCAGCTTCATCCTGCCCGGCGGTGCGGCGCTGGCTGCGCATTTGCATGTCTGCCGCACCGTCGCACGGCGGGCCGAGCGGCTTGCCGTGGAACTGGCCACCGTCGAGGCGATCAACCCCTCGGCGGTCACATATCTGAATCGGTTGTCAGACTGGTTTTTTGTCGCCGCGCGGATCGCGAACAACGACGGAAAGGACGATGTACTGTGGGTGCCGGGGGCCAACCGATAGGGTCAAAACCTTTGCAAAAAAACGGGATAAGCAAAAAACGCGACGTCCCTAGACCTTGGGGTGACGATTTTACCCTGTTTCGCGGACACACCTGTCGCTATCAACAGCGGGAATGATTTAGACCGAGTCGCCCCGGCGATTTATCAAGTAAGGAGAGAAACGCCCATGAAGGTTTTGGTACCTGTCAAACGCGTGATCGACTATAACGTGAAAGTTCGTGTGAAAGCGGATGGATCGGGTGTTGATCTTGCCAATGTGAAAATGTCGATGAACCCATTTGACGAGATCGCGGTCGAACAGGCGATCCGTCTGAAAGAAGCCGGCGCTGCGGAAGAAGTGATTGCGGTGTCGATCGGCGTCAAGCAAAGCCAGGAAACGCTGCGCACCGCGCTGGCGATGGGCGCAGACCGCGCCATTCTGGTGGTGGCGGCAGAAGATGTTCACAACGACATCGAACCGCTGGCCGTTGCCAAGATTCTCAAGGCGATTGTTGACGAAGAACAGCCAGGTCTGGTGCTGTGCGGCAAGCAGGCGATCGATAATGATCTGAACGCCACCGGCCAGATGCTGAGCGCATTGCTGGGTTGGTCGCAGGCGACCTTTGCATCCGGTCTTGAAATCTCGGGCGACAGCGCAACCGTGACCCGCGAAGTCGATGGCGGCTTGCAGACCATCAAGGTCAAGATGCCCGCCGTTGTGACGGTTGATTTGCGCCTGAACGAACCGCGCTATGCATCGCTGCCCAACATCATGAAAGCCAAGAAAAAGCCGCTGGATGAAAAAACCGCAGCGGATTACGGCGTTGATGTCACTCCGCGTCTTGAGATCGTGAAAACCGGCGAACCCGAAAGCCGCGCGGCTGGTATCAAAGTGGGCTCGGTGGACGAACTTGTCGAGAAACTCAAAGAAGCGGGGGCTGTGTAATGGCTGTTTTACTCCTTGCCGAAGTCAATGATGGCGAACTGTCGCTGGATGCCACCTCCAAGGCGGTAACTGCGGCGGCGCAACTGGGCGATGTGACTGTGTTGTGCGCGGGCGGGTCTGCGGCGGCGGCGGCAGCCGAAGCTGCGAAGATTTCCGGCGTGTCCAAGGTGCTGTGTGCCGAAGATCCCGCATTGGGCCACCGTCTGGCGGAATCGACCGCCGATCTAATCGTATCGCTTGCAGGGGACTACGAACATATCGTAGCGCCCGCGACGACCGATGCGAAAAACGTGCTGCCGCGTGTCGCGGCTTTGCTGGATGTGATGGTTCTGACCGACGTGTCCGGTATCGTTGACGCCAACACGTTCGAGCGCCCGATCTATGCGGGCAACGCGATCCAGACCGTCAAATCCAGCGATGGCAAAAAGGTTGTATCGTTCCGTGTATCTACCTTTGACGCCGCTGAAATGGGCGGGTCTGCATCTGTCGAAACCATCGGTGCCGCCGGCAATCCGGGTCTGAGCGAATGGGTCGAGGACAAGGTTGCGGCCAGTGACCGCCCCGAGCTGACATCGGCCGGTGTGGTCGTGTCGGGCGGGCGCGGTGTGGGATCGAAAGACGATTTCGCGCTGATCGAAACACTGGCGGACAAGCTGGGTGCGGCTGTTGGTGCATCGCGCGCAGCGGTTGACAGTGGCTATGCCCCGAACGACTGGCAGGTCGGCCAGACGGGCAAGGTTGTGGCCCCTGATCTGTACGTTGCCGTTGGCATTTCCGGTGCGATCCAGCATCTGGCCGGTATGAAAGACAGCAAGGTGATCGTGGCGATCAACAAAGACGAAGAAGCGCCGATCTTTCAGGTTGCCGATTTCGGTCTGGTCGCCGACCTGTTCACAGCTGTGCCGGAACTGATCGAAAAACTTTAAAAATACCAAAACAACCTGCGTTTTGGCGCATTTCCAAGGCCCGCCCGAAACGGCGGGCCTTTTCATATCAGGCGGTTGATACTGCGGGAAACGGCATCGGCCGCTTCCTGATGCGCAGCCGGCCCCATGATGTGCCCGGCTGCGGGCGCTTCCATCTGGGCAAAGATCATACCGCGCGTGCCCTGCGCCTGTGCTGCCGGGCTGGCAACCACCTCGACAATATCGGCGACGTGCGGGCGCAGGCTTTCGATCATCTTGCGGGTCACGAACATCGGGTCGCTCGTCGTACTAAAACCGTCTTCATCGGGGCTGTGGCGCGCGAACCAAAGAAGAATGATCTTTCCGCCCAGTTTGGACAAAAGCAGTTCCATCCGCGCCTGCCACGCCTGTTGCAGTTCCCGCCGGACACAGGAAAACCGGTCGGCCGACAGCGCCATCAGCGATCTGATCAGGTGCTTTGTGAAATGGAATTCGGTGAAATCTACATCGCCATACACCGCCTGCATCATCTGGCTGGCCTTGACGAACCTGTCATTGCGTCGCGGATGCACCGTATAGAACCGGTTCGACATGTTCTGGGCACCCATCACCTGCACCACGCTGATCTGTGCACCGGCGGCGGCTACCGGCACAAACGGATCGTGCATGAACACATCGATCCCCGCATTGGGAAAGCCCAGATTAACGCATGGCATCCCAATTTCGCGTTCGATTATGGACGGATACGGGCTGGCCAGGAATTTGCCATAGGTTTCGGTGCCGCCGACAAAGGCACAATACGCCGTTGAAAGATCGCGCCGTGGCCCACGGAACAGCAGTTTTGACGCACCATACCGGCACGGAAAATAATCAAGGGCACGCGTGCCCAATCCTTCATAGGTCATCTTGCCCACCTTCGTTCTCACCCGGCCCCAGAATGTGCAACCGGCCTTACCAAAGCCCTAACCCAAGCGCGCCAAGCCCCGCCAAATTGCCACAAGTTTGATCGGTTTACGGCCCTTGCGGCCCCCCTGCCATGCCCCGTATGTTAGGGCCTGAACACAAGGGAACACGCGACATGGACATTCAGAGAATTGGCATCGTGGGTGCAGGCCAGATGGGCAACGGCATTGCACATGTTATGGCGCTTGCCGGATATGATGTTCTGCTGACAGATATCAGTTCCGACGCACTACAGGCCGCGATCGATCTGATCGACCGCAATCTGGAACGGCAGGTTGGCCGCGGCAAGATCGAAGAGGCCGAGAAATCCAAGGCGATGGCGAGGATCAAGACCACTGTGACCCTGACAGAACTTGGCCAGACCGATCTGGTGATCGAAGCGGCAACAGAACGCGAAACCGTCAAGCAGGCGATTTTCGAAGATCTTTTGCCGCATCTTAAGCCCGATACGATCCTGACATCGAACACATCGTCGATTTCGATCACCCGTCTGGCCAGCCGGACGGACAGGCCCGAAAAATTCATGGGGTTTCATTTCATGAACCCTGTGCCGGTGATGCAGCTTGTCGAATTGATCCGTGGCATTGCAACCGATGAACCCACCTATGCCGCGTGCAAATCCGTAGTGGACCGGTTAGGGAAAACATCCGCGTCAGCCGAAGATTTCCCCGGATTTATCGTCAACCGCATCCTGATGCCGATGATCAATGAAGCGGTATACACTCTTTACGAAGGGGTCGGATCTGTCCTGTCAATTGACCAGTCGATGAAGCTGGGCGCAAACCATCCGATGGGTCCGCTGGAACTGGCTGATTTTATCGGGCTTGATACCTGTCTGGCCATCATGAACGTGTTGCATGACGGTTTGGCGGACACCAAATACCGCCCCTGCCCGCTGCTGACCAAATATGTCGAAGCCGGCTGGCTTGGGCGCAAGTCGCAGCGCGGTTTTTATGATTATCGCGGTGAGATGCCGGTGCCGACCCGTTAAAGGCAGGGATCAGGCCTTGTCACCCAGCGAGAGCGTATGCGCGCGAAGCCACGCCATGAAACCGCGCGGGTCGGTTTCCAGCATGGCCATCTGTTCATCGCTTAGCGGTGCGCCGATCACGGGGGCCTGTGGTTTGTTGCAGGACCGGACGATTTCGTGCAGCAACAGCCCTTGCCGCAGGATAGGTGAAATCCGGTTGGCGATCTGATACCAGCGCGAATTGCGTCCCGGATAGAAAATCGGAACCACCCGCGCGCCGGAACGGCGGATCATTTTCGCGGTGAACAGGCTCCACTCGCGTTCGATCGCGGGGCCGAACCACGTATCGGACGACATCACGACACCTGACGGGAACAGGGCCACGACGCCGCCGTCTTTCAGATGGGCCATCGCCTTGGCGCGCATTTCAACCATTTTAGCCTGGGCTTCGGGATCGTGCGGGAACGGCACCGGGATCATGAAAGATGTTGCCGCTTCGTCCAGACCGGTCAGCACCGACCGTGTAAGAATGCGATAATCCAGCCGCACGCGCCCGATCATGTCGGCAAAAATCATACCATCCACCATTCCGTGCGGGTGGTTGGCCACAACGACAACAGGCCCGCTTTGCGGAATATTGGCCAACTGCTCTGGCGGGGTCAGCAGATCTATACCCATGACGTTCAGCGCGCCACGCCAGAACTTCTGACCGCGATGCGCCTCGTTCGTTTTTTCGAACTTGTTGACCATCCGCAGGATCGTCAGCTTTCCGGTACACCATTCGATGGCACGGATCGCAAAACTGGTCCAGAGATCGTCAAAGGAGTTGGCATAGGTCAGGGTGCGGCGATCATAGATTTCGCCGGTATCCTTTTCAGAGTCTTTGGAAAGACCCGACGTGCTATCCTGAACCGTGTTTGCCACTACGATCTTTCTTTTGCCCGGGTGCGCATCGCGCGCCTAGTACCCTTCGCCGAATTTGTCAGCCACCAGCATTTCCAGCGCATCAGCCAAAGCATCAGCATCCGGCCCCGATGTTTGCACGTCAATAGTCGTTCCCTTGGACGCTGCCAACATCAAAAGCCCCATGATGCTGTCACCCGAGGCCGACATTCCGTCGCGCGACACTTCGGCTGTCGCATCAAACGCCTCGACAACCTCGACCAGTTTTGCAGATGCGCGGGCGTGCAGCCCTTTTTCGTTCACGATGTTCAAACTGCGCTGGGTCATAAGGGTATTACTTTCTTGAATTTCTTACGCATCCGAAGACACATTCTGGCTGTCGATGTATTTCTTGCCGGCTTCCAGCGCAGCCCGTACCGCATCGGATACCGGCAAGTCGCGGCTTTTGGCCAGTTTGATCAGCATCGGCAGATTAGCGCCGTAAATAATCCGGCGGTCTTCGGGTTTGCAGGCGCGCAAGCTCAGGTTTGAAGGCGAGCCGCCGAACAGATCGGTGACGACAACAACACCGTCGCCGGTATCGACCGCATCGGCCGCCACACAGATTTCAGTTTGCTTTGCGTCCCGATCATGGTCCGCTTCGATTGCGATAGCCCGAATGCCCGGTTGGCGGCCCACCACGTGTTCCACCGCCGACATGTATTCCTTGGCCAGCCCGCCATGCGCGACAATAACAATCCCGATCACGCCTGTTTCTTACCCTCTGCCGCGCGGCGCTCAAGCTCGCGATGCCTAATTGACACTTGCCACCCCTTCTCCGCAAGGGCTTGCGCCAATCTTTCGGTCACTGTGACCGATCTGTGCTGGCCACCGGTGCATCCAAAGCCGATTGAAAAATGTGCTTTGCCCTCTTCCGCGTAGGCGGGCAACAGGAATTCGGTGAAATCCAGCGTTTTTTCGAAAAACTGGGCAAAGCGGGCGTCTGCCGCAACATAGTCGGCCACCTGGGCATCGCGCCCGTCGAAACCGCGTAATTCAGGAACCCAATAAGGATTGTTCAGAAACCGGCAGTCAAAAACCATGTCGATGCCGCGCGGCAAGCCGCGTTTGTAGGAAAAGGAATGCAGCGAAACAGCCATCCGTCCGGGACCGACAGGCGCGAACCAGCGTTCGACCTCGGCGCGCAAGTGATGCACGTTCAGATCGGATGTATCGATCAGGATACTGGCGCGGGCGCGGATCGGGTCCAACAGATCGAATTCGCGATCTATCCCCACATCCGGGCTTTCGGCGGGGGCCAGCGGGTGGCGCCGCCGGGTTTCGGAAAACCGGCGCAGCAAGACATCGCGGCTGCAATCCAGATACAAAACCTCGGGGGACAGGTGTGACAGTCGGGCCAGATTTTCCACCGAGTCGATCAGCGCGGTGGTTGAAAAATCACGGTTGCGCGTATCAACCCCCAAAGCCATCGGGCGGTCTTCGGCGGGACCGTCAAGAAGGGTTGGCAGCAAGCGCAGCGGCAGATTGTCGATCGCCTCGAACCCCAGATCCTCCAGAACGTTGATCGCGGTGGATCGCCCTGCCCCGGAAGGGCCGGTGACAAGCACAAAGCGGCAGCGGTTCTGATCTGTTGGTCCGGGATCGGGCATGATCACTCCTTTCGACCGTGTAACAGATATAGTGCCACAGCGGCGGGAAAATGCCCGTTGTCAGATTTGTGAACCAGCGGAACAGTGTAGGGGCCTATCTGACAGGTGCGAAATGGCGGAATGCGTTCGGTTTCAACATGATCCATCGACACCACCAGCCTGATCGGGGCGCGTTTGCACACCGGCGCGTTCAACACACCTAGGCCGCGTGCTTCAATCAATCCGGCGATAGGCTCAGGGGCGGTGGCCGTGATGCCGCCGTCTTCATCTGAAAGAAGAACCCGGTCATCCGCCACCAGTTTGGCCCCAAGGGCGATAAGTTGCAGGGCCAGCGCCGATTTTCCGCTGCCCGCCGCACCCAGAACAAGCAATCCGCGATCCTGCATCGCGATGCATGTTGCATGAACCGCGCTGTCAAAAGGAGTGTCGCCCAAGGGCGAAACAAGGCTGGTTTCACGTTTGCCGGACCGCGCCACGTGTCAGACCGGAAGGCCCA
Source organism: Sulfitobacter sp. JL08 (assembly GCF_003352045.1). Taxonomy (NCBI): domain Bacteria; kingdom Pseudomonadati; phylum Pseudomonadota; class Alphaproteobacteria; order Rhodobacterales; family Roseobacteraceae; genus Sulfitobacter; species Sulfitobacter sp. JL08. The sequence goes on along the minus strand of NZ_CP025815.1, from coordinate 415,549 downwards.
CAACAAACCGCGCGCCCAGGGGATCAGACGTGATATCCGCATCGGTCGGGCGGATGTTTTCGGCCCAGATCACGCCGCCATGCGCTTCGACGATCTGTTTCGAAATGGCCAGACCAAGACCCGAGTTATTGCCGAAATGCTCGTCCGGACGCTGGGAGTAGAAGCGCTTGAAAATCTTGCCCAGCGCCTGATCGGGAATGCCCGGACCGGTGTCTTCGATCACTACCAGAACACGGTTCTGCCGTTTGCGCGCCCAGACGCGGATCGCATCGCCGTCTTCGCAGAACGAAATGGCGTTGGTGATCAGGTTCACGAATACCTGGGCCAGACGCGCCTCAAGACCGTGCACGACGATCGGATCGCCGGGCAGGTCGGAAATGAAATCGATGCCTTTTGTTTTCGCCTCTTCACCCAGATATTCGCTCAGGTTTCCAAGCATCTTCAGCAGATCAAAGGGTTCTTCCTCTTCCTTGACCAGTTCGGAATCCAGACGCGACGCGTTGGAAATATCGCTGACCAGCCGGTCAAGCCGGCGCACGTCATGTTCGATGACTTCCAGCAGCTTTTCGCGTTGGTCATCGCGTTTGACGCGGCGCATCGTACCTACGGCAGACCGCAGCGATGCCAGCGGGTTTTTGATTTCATGCGCCACATCGGCGGCAAACTGTTCGTTTCCGTCGATGCGATTGTAGAGTGCGGCCACCATACCGCGCAGCGCACCGCTCAACCGGCCAATCTCGTCGGGGCGTGCCGTCAGATCGGGGATGCGGATACGCCCGGGGTTCATCTTGCGCGCGTCCTTGTCGCGGCCCAGTTCGGCAGCGGCGGCCAGATCGGAAATCGGGTTCGCAATCGTCGACGCCAGAACAAGGCTAAGCCCGATGGACACCAACGTGGCGATCACGAACATCTGCAACACGCGTTCACGTTCGCCACGTACAAGATTATCAATTTCGCCGGCAGCGCTGGTGATTGCGACTACGCCAATGGCCTGCCCGTTGTGCAAGATCGGCGTTGTGACACTGAACAGGATGCCGCCACCCGCATCCTGTGAGTTTTCCACCTGCGTGCCATTGGCCAGTGTCGCGGGTAAAAATTCCTTCAACTGTTCCTGAATCGGCGTGTCCGCATCACTTTGACCCGAGGAAAACACACGCGACACAGCGTTCCAGATCGACGACAGCCCGTCTGTAATCAGGGTTTTGCCGTTTTCGTTCGCTCTGGTGCCACCCAGCACACCGCCGTCGGTGCGCCCTTCCGTCATGGAAATCAGGGATTCGTCGGCGTTGAAAACAAAAACCTCGATGCCGCTGCGCAGATCAAGACCCGCCAATGTGCCGGAAACGTCCAGCACATCGGTATTGGTCAGATCGACAGCGGCGTCCGCAGGCAATTGCGCCTCGAACACGTCGGCGATCAATTCCGCCTCGCTGACCAGTGCATTTGCCCGCTGCAGCGCAAGGCTGTCGCGGGACGAGTTCAGGTAAAGGATGCCGGCAACCAGCACGTTCAGCGCGATCAGGTTGAACGTGATAATCTTGCGGGCAAGGGGCGATGCCTTGAGCGAGAAGAGCCCGCGCCGTTCACGGCGCACGCGCAACTCGTTTTCGACGTTGCTGTCCGGGGCGACCCAATCGTCGCCCAGAACCACATCACCATTACGCGTGGGTGGGGCCGTATCCCGCACGGACATCCTTTCGGCCAAAGCCTTCTTCTGCCTGTTTATTCTTCGTTATATCTGTAGCCGATCCCGTAGAGTGTCTCAATCGCAGAGAATTCATCGTCCGCGGTACGCATTTTCTTACGCAGGCGCTTGATGTGGCTGTCAATGGTGCGGTCATCCACATAGACCTGATCGTCGTAAGCAACATCCATCAGCTGATCACGGCTTTTGACGAACCCGGGGCGTTGGGCCAGCGCCTGCAACAAAAGAAATTCCGTTACAGTCAGTGATACGTCACGACCTTTCCAGCTTACAGCGTGACGCAGCGGATCCATCCGCAGTTCGCCACGTTCCATCACTTTGGTTTCTTCGGTATCGCCGACGATATCGCCGGCCACCGCATCCTGACGGCGCAGCAATGCGCGGATGCGTTCCACCAGAAGCCGTTGCGAAAAGGGCTTCTTGACGTAGTCGTCCGCGCCCATCCGCAGGCCAAGCACTTCGTCAATCTCGTCATCTTTCGATGTCAGAAAGATCACCGGCATGCTGGTTTTCTGACGCAGGCGCTGCAACAGATCCATTCCGTCCATACGCGGCATTTTGATATCAAGCACGGCCATATCAGGCAGTTTCTTGTTAAAGGCATCCAGAGCGGCCTGGCCGTCATTATAGGTTTCGACCTCAAAACCTTCTGCCTCAAGAGTCATGGATACAGACGTCAGGATATTCCTGTCGTCGTCCACCAATGCGATTTTCGACATGGTAAATTTCCTTATTCTGCTCGTTTTGCCTGCTTTTTTCGCGATACTTCACTTTTTCAGTGCTTAGAATCAATCTTTAACTGCGAATCGGCTGGGCAATCGTCTGCGATTTCTCCAAAAAATTCTTACGAATGACTAAATTGTCTCACAATCGGACATTTGTATGGCCAGTTTTGGCTATTGTTGCGAAAAACTAACCAATGGTGGCGCTAACTCGGAAAAAGCGTCCTGTTCATGCCTGAATCCGCCATGCTAAGAGGCCGCAACAGTGTAACACGCCTAATGCGGCGGCACGTGTTTGCCACAGTTCCGCATGCGCCCACAGGAGACCAAAGCACATGAGTTCAGGACGGGTTAACCCAAAATTTCGCCTCGAAGATCAAGGGATCACAGAGCTGGGCAATGTACATTACAACCTGATTGAACCATCCCTGATCGAAGCGGCACTGCGCAACAACGAAGGCACGCTGGGCAAGGGCGGCGCGTTTCTTGTGACAACCGGAAAATTCACCGGACGATCCCCCAAAGACAAGCATGTGGTCAAAACAGACAGTGTTGCTGATACGATCTGGTGGGACAACAACGCCGAGATGAGCCCGGAAGGCTTTGATGCGCTTTATGCCGACATGCTGGAACACATGAAGGGGCGAGACTATTTCGTGCAGGATCTGGTGGGCGGTGCCGATGCGGCCCATGCCATAGATGTACGCATGATCACCGAACTGGCGTGGCACGGGTTGTTTATCCGCCATATGTTGCGCCGCCCCGACCGTGAAGATCTGGACGATTTTGTGGCGGATTTCACTGTTATCAACTGCCCCAGCTTCTCGGCGGACCCAAAACGCCACAATTGCCGGTCGGAAACCGTAATCGCGATGAACTTTGACAAAAAGCTGATCCTGATCGGCGGCACGGAATATGCCGGTGAAAACAAGAAGTCGGTGTTTTCACTGTTGAACTACCTGCTGCCGGAAAAAGGTATCATGCCGATGCACTGTTCGGCCAATCATGCCCATGGTAATCCTGTGGATACTGCCGTGTTCTTCGGCCTGTCCGGCACCGGCAAAACCACCCTGTCGGCCGATCCGGCGCGCACGCTGATTGGCGATGACGAACACGGCTGGTCCAACCGTGGCACCTTTAACTTTGAAGGCGGGTGTTATGCCAAGACCATCAACCTCAACCCCGAGGCCGAACCCGAAATTTACGCAACCACCGAAAAATTCGGTACTGTGATCGAAAACATGGTGTTCGATCCCGACACCAAGGAACTGGATTTCGAAGATGACAGCCTGACGGCGAACATGCGCTGTGCCTATCCGCTGCATTATATATCTAATGCTTCCGCGACGGCGTTGGGTGGCCATCCGAAAAACGTGATCATGCTGACCTGTGATGCATTTGGCGTTCTGCCCCCGATCGCGCGGCTGACACCAGCGCAGGCGATGTATCACTTCCTGTCTGGCTTTACATCGAAAGTGGCAGGAACGGAACGCGGCGTGACAGAACCGGAACCGACGTTCAGCACCTGTTTCGGAGCCCCGTTCATGCCCCGGCGCCCAGAGGTTTATGGCAACCTGCTGCGCGAAAAGATCGCAACACATGGTGCTACATGCTGGCTGGTGAACACAGGATGGACCGGTGGCGCCTATGGCACGGGCAGCCGGATGCCGATCAAGGCGACACGCGGCCTGCTGACGGCTGCTTTGGAAGGATCGCTGGCCAACGCGACCTATCGCAAGGATGCAAATTTCGGATTTGAAGTGCCCGTTTCGGTGAACGGAGTTGCGGATATCCTGCTGGATCCACGCAGAACATGGGACAACCCGGAAGCCTATGACCGTCAGGCCGCGAAACTGGTCAAGATGTTTGCGACCAACTTTGAGCAATACGTGCCTTATATAGATGACGACGTGAAAGCCGCTGCAATCGGCTGATCGACAGACAGGGGCCGGATGATCCGGCCCTTTTCCGTTGCGGCATCAGGATTGCGCGGTTTTTGGGCTGAAATTGCGCAGATGCCCGACCGAGAATTCAAAAATTACAAAAACTCGCGCGCAACAATTGAACAAATGGCCGCACGTCCTAGCATTTAAGTTGCGCTGCACCTGCGAAATGATTATCGGGGTGCGAGCCGGAAAAAGGATGTTTGCTATGCCCCACGACGGACAGGATATTTCGATGACTGCCACACCTGTGTTGGACAACCTGATCACATTGACCGCCAAGGCGCTGCCGCCTGTTCAATCCGTACTTGAGACAGCGCGGACCAAGGTTCTGGACCTGGTCAGCGAGGATGGCCGCGTTTCGGGCGCGCAGGTGGAAGAAAACCAGACCGCCGCACACGGGCTGGCGTGGCTGGCCACCTATGTCCAGTCGCTGCAACAGATGCAAAACTGGGCCGAACGCCTTGTGGCCGATGGCAAGTTTGGCGAAACCGAACAAATCATCCACCAGATCGCATTCGGCGAATACCTCTGGCAGATTTATGGTGGCATCCCGATGTCGCAGGGCGAAATGCTGCGCCCGCAGGATATCGGCCTGTCACAGGACGATATGCGCGCCATGATGACCCCCGAGGTTCAGACACTTACCCAATCGGGCAACACCCAAGCCGCGCGCACGCGGCTGGTTGAACTTATGCAGGAACATTCGGCAAATACCATGGTCGGCACATCCGGTCTGGATGACGAGCTGGAAATGATCCGCGAGCAGTTCCGCCGCTTTGCCGTGGAAAAGGTTGAACCCCACGCGCATGACTGGCACCTGAAGGACGAACTGATCCCGATGGAGATCATCGAAGAGCTGGCCGAAATGGGTGTGTTCGGCCTGACAATTCCTGAAGAATACGGCGGCTTTGGCCTTTCCAAGGCCTCTATGTGTGTCGTGTCCGAAGAATTGTCGCGCGGTTATATCGGGGTCGGATCGCTGGGCACCCGGTCGGAAATCGCCGCCGAACTGATCCTTTGCGGAGGCACGGAAGAGCAGAAACAAAAATGGCTGCCGCGTCTTGCCTCGGCTGAAACCCTGCCCACAGCCGTATTTACCGAACCCAACACCGGATCAGATCTTGGGTCTTTGCGCACCCGCGCGGTGAAAGACGGTGAAGATTACAAGATTACCGGCAACAAAACCTGGATCACCCACGCGGCGCGCACCCATGTGATGACGCTGCTGGCGCGCACCAATCCCGACAGCACCGATCATCGCGGGCTTAGCATGTTTCTGGCGGAAAAAACGCCCGGTACGGACGAACACCCGTTCCCGACCGATGGTATGACCGGCGGCGAGATTGAAGTGCTGGGATATCGCGGGATGAAGGAATACGAACTCGCCTTCGATGGTTTCCACGTCAAAGGTGAAAACCTGTTGGGCGGGGAAGAGGGCAAGGGTTTCAAGCAATTGATGGAAACCTTTGAATCCGCCCGTATCCAGACCGCTGCGCGCGCCATCGGTGTGGCGCAATCCGCGCTGGATATCGCAATGCAATACGCGCAGGACCGCAAACAGTTCGGCAAACCGCTGATCGCGTTCCCGCGTGTCTCCGGCAAGCTGGCGATGATGGCGGTGGAGATCATGATCGCGCGCCAGCTGACCTATTTCAGCGCCAGTGAAAAAGACGAAGGACGTCGCTGCGATCTGGAGGCGGGTATGGCCAAACTTCTGGGCGCGCGCGTCGCATGGGCCTGCGCCGACAACGGATTGCAAATTCACGGCGGCAACGGTTTCGCACTCGAATACAAGATCAGCCGCGTGCTGTGCGATGCCCGCATTCTGAACATCTTTGAAGGTGCGGCAGAAATACAGGCACAGGTAATTGCGCGCCGTTTGCTGTCATAGCGTCAAACATACGTATACGTATGTATTATCGTATTGCGCCTCACCATACGCTATCGTACGGTAGGGCATGAGCAAACCACGCCTGACAAAAGAAGCCTGGATCAACGCCGGACTTTCCGCCCTGAAAGAACACGGGCCGGACGCGCTTAAGGCCGAGGCGCTGGCCCGCAGGCTTGGCACCACAAAGGGTTCGTTTTACTGGCACTTCAAGGATATTCCAGCCTATCATGACGGGCTTTTGGATGTGTGGCTGGCCAGTGCCGTGGATGATTTTTCCGCGACCCTGAACGCCGCCGAAACCGCGCCACTGCAACTGCGCCAGATTGCGAAGGCACCTGATGGCGACACGGCATTATCAGACCCGCAAACCGAAGCCGCCCTGCGCGCATGGGCGCAGGGAAACCATACGGTTGCGAATGTTATCGCCGAAGCGGATGAACGACGCACGCAGATGATCACGGATTTGCTGCGCCAGTTGGGTGTGACAGATAGTGATTTTGCCGCTGTCCTGTTTGCCGCCCGCATCGGGCTTCAGATGCAGGACCATCCGCGCCAGAGTGAGGCCATCGAAAAGCTGGTTGATCTGATCCTTGCCCTGCGCTGAGGCACCGACGAAAAGGGAAGTATTGAAAATGCGTCTGACACTCTGTGCCGCAGCTGTTGCACTGTCCGCCTGTCAGGGCGATGAAACCGTAACGGCCTATGGCGGTGCGGGAAAAACATGGGTGCTGCGCGAAATTGACAACGCACCGTTCACGGCGCGGACAACGCTGACCTTTCCAGAGCCGGGTCAGATCACCGGCCAAGGCCCGTGTAACGGGTACAGCGCCACGCTACGCGTTCCCTATCCGTGGTTTGATGCGGAAAACCTGATTTCGACAAAAATGGCCTGCCCCAATCTGGCGCAGGAAACGGTCTATTTTCAGTCTCTGGATGCCATGAGTCTGATCGAAGTGCTGGGCGATGTCATGTTGCTGTCCAACGAGGCGGGGCGACAGATGGTGTTCAAAGCCGGCGGTTGAAGGCCGCTACAAATCTGGCACGCGCATCGGGCAACGGCTTGTTGCCCAGTTCGGGCGCCAGCCGCTGTTCCAGAAAGTAACCTGTTGTATCAAAGGCCTGCGAGATTTCGGAATCCGGTGCCGTCCCGATCCCGCGCAGGCAATCGGGAAGCGCCAGCATCCGGTCAGCCCATTCGCCCGCCCCTGCACGCGACACCGCGCGCCCGCTGCGCGGCGATACATATACCAGATCGTCCGTGGCCCCCGTTACCGCGCAAACGCTTAAATCCAGCCCGAACCCCATATCTTCCAGCAGGGCCAGTTCCCAGCGCAGATAGGCCAGCGGCCAGATATCGCCCTGATCCAGCAGGTCCAGCACCTGTTCGCTGCGCGCATAAAGGTTCTGATGCGCCTCGCGTTCGGGCAGACAGAACGCCAAAAGGGCGGTAACGGCGTTCAGTCCCGCCAGGGCCAACCGATCCGACATCGCGCCGGCACGGCTGCGGATTGGTTCGACCGTGTAACTGCCGATATGATCCTCAAGCCGCGCGCGCCAGGTCACATCAAGCTGCGCGCCCGGTTGCAGGATCGGGGCGATTTTCCGGCTGGTGCCGCCACGTACAACACCGGCATGCCGCCCGTGGCTTTCGGTAAACACCTCGACAATCGCCGAGGTTTCCCCGTGGCGTCGCACGTTCAGTAAAATGCCATGATCGCGCCATTCCATAGCGGTACTTTAGCGTGCCGACGTGCTGTACGTAAGCCGCCGGATCACAAGGCAGGCGCTATTCAAGGCCCGGTTCATCCAGCAAATGGCGCCCGTCACGATCTTCGACCTCGATCACCCAAAGATCGGGATCAAAACTGCGCTGCCGGGCGATGGCGCTGTCTACTTCCGGTTCCTGGCCGGACAAAAGGCTGTGCCATTGCCGCGCACCTGACATCAGATCAAACCCGCGTTGAAAGCAGGTTGCATTGCCATCAAGTGTGTTCAGCTTGACCAGAACCGCCCCCGCCGTGTTGTCGCCATGCGCCACCACGTAGGCGGGGATGTTGTATTGCCGCAACCGCGCCAGATAGGCCTGCACCCAGAATTCTGCCGTCAGGCGTGTCATTCATTACCGTCTTTGAAATCCAGCCCCATTTCAGAATAGCGTTCGGATTCCTCAAGCCAGTTGGGCCGCACCTTGACCTGTAGAAACAGATGGATCTTGCGATCCAGAAACGCTTCCAACTCGGCGCGGGCCGCCTTGGATACGGCTTTGATGGTTTCGCCCTTGTTGCCCAGAACAATGCCTTTGTGCCCGTCACGCATCACATAGATGATCTGATCGATCCGCGCGCTGCCGTCTTTGCGTTCTTCCCAGTTTTCGGTTTCGACCGTCAACTGATAGGGCAGTTCCTGATGCAGGCGCAGCGTCAGCTTTTCCCGGGTCATTTCCGCGGCAATCATGCGCATCGGCAGATCGGCAATCTGGTCTTCGGGATAGAGCCACGGACCTTCGGGCAGGGCTTCGGCCAGCCATTCGCGCAGGGCGTCGACGCCGTGGCCCTTTTCCGCCGAAATCATGAAGGTTTCGGCAAAATCAAAACGGTCGTTCAAATCCTTGGTCAGTCCCAAAAGCACTTCGGACGCAACGCGATCGATTTTATTGATGGCCAGCGCCACAGTGCGGCCTTTGCCGATTTCTTCAAGACCGGTCAGGATACGTTCCACCCCTTCGGTCACGCCGCGATGCGCCTCGACCATCAGCACGATTACATCCGCATCCGATGCTCCGCCCCAGGCGGCGGCAACCATGGCGCGGTCCAGCCGTCGTTTGGGCTGAAACAGTCCGGGTGTATCGACAAACACGATCTGGGTGTCACCCTGCATCGCCACGCCGCGCACGCGGGCGCGCGTGGTTTGCACCTTGTGGGTCACGATCGAAACCTTGGCCCCGACCATACGGTTCAGCAATGTCGACTTGCCCGCATTGGGCTCTCCGATCAGGGCGACAAATCCGGCGCGGGTCATGGTGTTTCCAATCGGGATAAAAGAGTCTTGGCAGCCGCTTGCTCGGCCTGCCGTTTCGATCCTGCGGTCGCGGTTTCGGTCTGCCCGTCAGCCAGCGAAACCTGAATGGTGAACACAGGCGCGTGATCCGGCCCGGTTCGCTTGACCTCGGTATAAGACGGGGGCACCTGCCCGCGGGCCTGCGCCCATTCCTGCAACGCAGTTTTGGCATCACGCGCGTCTTCTTCTACTGCGCCGATGCGACTGCCCCACAAGCGCAGGATCATCGCTTGCGCGGCATCAAAACCCGCATCCAGATAAACGGCTGCAATCACCGCTTCCATGGCATCGCCCAGCAGGGCCTGCTTGCGCCGTCCGCCTGATTTCATTTCGGACCGGCCCAGCTTCAGAACGGCGCCCACATCGATATCGCGTGCGATATCGGCGCAGGTTTCCTTGCGTACCAGCGCGTTATAGCGCGGCGCCAGCGTGCCTTCGGGCGCGGATTGATCATGTTCCAAAAGCGCCTGTGCCATCACCAGGCCCAGGACGCGGTCGCCCAGAAACTCAAGCCGCTGGTTATCGTCGCGCGTGGGCGAGGACATGGAAGAATGTGTGACCGCGCGCACCAGTAAATCAGGACTGGAAAAACGGTGCCCTATCCGCGTCTCGAACGCATGCAAGTCGGATGAAAGCTTCAATCGATCCTCTTGAAATACCGGTCCGACCGCCACGTCCAGAAAAACAGCATGGAACTGCCCGCTGACGAAAACATGATCCGGTCTGCCCGGCCAATCAGGTTTTCGTAAGGGACAAACCCGACGCCACCAACGCGCTGGTCAAGCCTGCTGTCCGAGGAATTATCGCGATTGTCGCCCATAAAGAAGTATTCGCCGGCCGGAACTGTAAACACACCCGTATTGTCAGAAGATTGTGTCGTCACGTTCAGAATGGCATGCGATACGCCGTTGGGCAGTGTTTCGATCTGTCGTGATTTCTCGCAGATGCCACCTTCGCCAACGGGGCCGTTTTCACAGCGCGGGCGCAGCCGTTGCGGGCCCTGCGCGATGGCGGGTTCGCTAAACACACCGTCGTCCTGCAACTCGACCGGATTGCCGTTGATGTGCAAAACAGAATTCTTCATCTGGATCGTATCACCGGGCAAGCCGATCAGCCGTTTGATGTAATCCTGACCGGATACGGGATGGCGGAACACCACAACATCACCGCGTTCGGGATCACCGCCAAACAAGCGGTTGTTGCTGCCTTTGAACACGCCGCAGATGTCTTCGGCGTCCACATTCAACCCGACAGACGGAATGATCAGGCTGGGGCAGGATGCATAGGAATAGCCATAGGCCATTTTGTTCACGAACAGGAAATCACCGATCAACAGCGTTTCCTTCATCGACCCTGAAGGAATCCAGAAGGGTTGATAGAACAACGTGCGAAAAACGCCGGCAATCAACAGCGCGTAAACGATCGTTTTGATCGTTTCGACAAATCCGTTTTCTTTCTTCGCCTTGGCGGACATTTTCGCCTCTCCGATGCCGGTGATATTGCTGCGCTACATGCGGGCGCAGCAGGGTTAAGTCAAGGGACGCGCCTCGATCAGGACAAAGGCCTGCGCCCAGGGGTGATCATCAGTCAGGGTGACGTGAATGATCGCTTCGTGCCCCGGCGGCGTCATTTCCGCTAGGCGTTGCGCCGCCCACCCTGTGACAGTCATCACAGGTTGTCCGCTGCGGATGTTGCTGACGGCCATATCCTTCCACGAAATGCCCATGCGCAATCCGGTGCCCAGCGCCTTTGAACATGCCTCTTTCGCCGCCCAGCGTTTGGCATAGGTGCCTGCGGTATCCTTGCGCCGTTCGGCTTTGCGCTGTTCGGTTTCGGTGAACACACGGTTGCGAAACCTGTCGCCAAAGCGATCGAGCGTGCCCTGAATACGTTCGATGTTGGCAAGATCGGTCCCGATGCCAAGGATCACTTTCGCGCCTCGTCCATCAATCTGCGCATTTCGGCAATCGCCGGTTCCAGCCCGCGAAAAATCGCCTCTCCGATCAGGAAATGGCCGATGTTCAGTTCCATCACCTCGGGAAAGGCCGCGACCGGCGCGACCGTATCATAGGTCAGCCCGTGTCCGGCGTGCACCTCAAGCCCCAGAGAGTGGGCGAACGCGGACATATCTTCCAGTTTGCGCAGTTCTGTCTGGCTGGATTTGAAATCACCTTCGGCGAAATGATCGCAATAGGCCCCGGTGTGAAGTTCGATTACCTGCGCCCCGATCCGGTGCGCGGCTTCGATCTGGCGCCGGTCTGCGGCAATAAAGATCGACACCCGGCATCCCGCATCGCGCAGCGGCGCAATGTAGTGGGCCAGATGGTTTTCTTCGCGCGCCACTTCCAGCCCGCCTTCGGTGGTGCGTTCTTCACGCTTTTCGGGCACGATGCACACCGCGTGGGGTTTGTGGCGCAATGCAATCTGTTGCATCTCGGGTGTGGCCGCCATTTCAAAATTCAGCGGAACCGTCAGAATGTCCATCAGACCTTCGATATCGGCATCGGAAATATGGCGGCGGTCTTCACGCAGATGTGCGGTTATCCCGTCCGCACCCGATTCCTGAGCGATACGCGCGGCACGCAGCGGATCAGGGTATTTCCCGCCACGCGCATTGCGCACGGTTGCCACGTGATCAATATTTACGCCCAGTCGCAATTTACCTGTCGATGTCATCCTGTGGCCCTTTCTGTCGTGTTACCGGCGCGCCTAATCCGCTTTGCGCTTGGCTTCGGCCTTGGCCGCGGCCTTTTTCTTGATCGCGTCAAACTTGGCCTTTATCGCGCCTTTTCGGCGTTTTTGATAGGCCCGGATCAGCGGCACACTGAGATAATACATTATGGTTGCAGTGATGACGCCGGGCAGTATGCCACCCACCAAATAGGGAAAGAACACTTCGTCATAAAAGACTTCAAGTCCGGTCCAGTCCATGTCCTGACTGGTAAAGAACGCCACAACGTTGTCTTTCAGATCACGCCCCGCATCAACAAATTTCCCCCCGAACGAACGGTGTTCGCCTTCTTGAAATTCAGTGCCCAGCATCCAGTGCCCTGTTTTCAGCGACACAACTCCGATCGGGACATAGGTAAGCGGATTGCCGAAAAACGTGGCCATCAACGCCGCCAGAATATTGCCCTGCATGATACGCGACACCAAGGCCGCCACAATGAAATGCAGCCCGTAAAACGGGGTAAATGTGGTGAACACACCTGCCCAGATGCCGCGTGCGATCCGTTCGGGAGAATCGGGTAAACGGCGCACCCGATGCTTTACATAGTGAAACGCCCGCGCCCAGCCGCCCTTGGGATAGACCATGTCTGCCGTCCCGCGCAGCAGGCTTTTTTTATCGCGACGTTTGAAAACCAAAAAACCGGCGTCCTTACTTCTTGTCTTGTTCCGCCACGGCCTGAACCGCAGCAGGATCACGGAAACGTTCTATTGCGGCGACATGACTTTCCGCTTCCAATGCCAGCATCACGGAATGCAAATGTTCAACATCCCTGAGTTCCACATAGATCAGCAGACGGTAAAAGTCAGGCTTTCTATCCAGAAATTCGAGATTCGAGATATTGGCCTTTTGCTCTCCGATCAATGTGCAAATCCGCCCAAGCACGCCAGCATCGTTGCTGATCGTCAAATCCAGCGTTGCAGTATAGATAGGTGGGTGGCTGCCGCTGTGCCAGTGCAGGTCCAGCCAGCGGTTTGGCTGGTCCTCGTATTCCGTCAGACGATCGCAATCAATGGCGTGGATCACAACCCCCTTGCCGCGAAAGGTGATGCCGACAATCCGTTCCCCCGGCAGAGGTTGGCAACAGGGCGCACGATCAAAATTCTGACCCACATCCAGACCGATAACGGCGCGGCGTTTGTCGATCTGGTCGCTCACATCCGGCACCAGATCAGGATAGACGGCCTGTACTACGCTGTGACCGTTCAGTTCCGCACTGCCCAGACGGGCCAACAATGTTTCGCGATCATCCAGCCGAAGATGCCGTGCGGCGGTTTCCAGAACCTTGTCGGTGGCCTTTTTACCAACATGTTCAAAGGCAGAGCGCGCCAGTTCGTGCCCCAGCTTGATGAACCTGTCCCGATCAACTTCGCGGAGGGCGCGCCGGATCGCCGACTTGGCCTTGCCCGTTGTGGCAATTTCCAGCCATGTCGCCTGGGGTATCTGGCCTTCGGCGGTGATGATTTCGACCGACTGGCCGTTTTTCAGTCGCGTCCACAACGGCACGCGCAATCCATCAACCTTGGCCCCCACACAGCCACTGCCGATGCGGGTGTGGATCGCATAGGCATAATCTATCGGGGTCGCACCGCGTGGCAGTTTGACCACATCGCCCTTGGGCGTGAAGCAAAACACCTGATCCGAATACATCTCGAGCTTGACCGCTTCGAGGAAATCCTCGTGGTCCTCTTCGGCATCGAACTGTTCCGTCAGCGACGAAATCCATTTGGCCGGATCAACCGCAAACGGGTTGTTGGCGCGTACGCCATCGCGATAGGACCAATGTGCCGCCACGCCGGTTTCGGCCACATCATGCATCTGGCCAGTGCGGATCTGCACCTCGACCCGTTTGCCATCACGGCCCGAGACCGTGGTGTGGATGGAGCGGTAGCCGTTGGTTTTCGGCTGGCTGATATAATCCTTGAACCGGCCGGGAACAGCCCGCCATCTTTGGTGGATCGCCCCCATCGCGCGGTAACAATCCTCTTCGCTTTCGGTGATCACGCGAAACCCGTAGATGTCGGACAGGCGCGAAAACCCCTGTTCCTTTTCCTGCATTTTGCGCCAGATCGAATAGGGTTTTTTGGCCCGCCCGAACACTTCGGCGAGTACATTCGCCTTGTCCAGTTCTGTACGCATGTCGCCTGTGATCCGGTGGATCACGTCTCCGGTTTCGCGTTGCAGCGTGATAAAGCGCCGGATGATGCTGGCGCGCCCTTCCGGATTCAGAACACGAAACGCCAGATCTTCCAACTCTTCGCGCATCCATTGCATCCCCATACGTCCGGCCAGCGGCGCATAGATGTCCATGGTTTCGCGTGATTTCTGCACCTGCTTGTCGGCGCGCATCGATTTGATCGTGCGCATGTTGTGCAGACGGTCGGCCAGCTTGACCAGAATGACGCGCAGATCCTTTGACATAGCAAAGAACAGTTTGCGGAAGTTTTCGGCCTGTTTAGTCTCGGTGCTGGACAATTGCAGATTGGTCAGCTTGGTCACGCCGTCAACAAGGATTGCCACCTCGTTGCCAAACAGATCGGCCACTTCGGAATAGGATGCCTTGGTGTCTTCGATCGTGTCGTGCAAAAGTGCCGTAATAATCGTGGCATCATCCAGACGCTGTTCGGTCAGAATGGCCGCGACGGCAACAGGGTGCGAAAAATAGGGTTCGCCCGAATGGCGAAACTGACCCGCGTGCATTTCCAGCCCGTAGTCATAGGCCGCGCGGATCAGGGTATCATTGGTTTTCGGGTTATAGTTACGAACCAGGGCAATCAGGTCGTCTGGTGCAATCATTTCCGGTTCGTGCCCTATTTATGGGCAGGCTTAGCCCTGCCCTTGCGCTTCCATCAAAGCGCGCAGCAAATTCTCTTCGGACATGTCGTCCTCTGCGGGCTTGTCCACTTCGGACCCCATCAAAAGCGCCATTGCGTCTTCTTCCGGTTCGTCCACTTCGATCTGGGATTGGTTGCTTTCGATCAGACGCTCGCGCAGTGCATCGGCCGATTGCGTTTCTTCCGCGATTTCACGCAGTGACACGACGGGATTCTTGTCATTGTCACGATCCACGGTCACCGCCGAGCCGGCCGAGATTTCGCGCGCACGGTGTGCCGCAAGCATAACCAGTTCAAATCGGTTCGGAACCTTATCGACGCAGTCTTCTACAGTTACGCGGGCCATGGATGCTCCAATGTCTCAAAAATCGGTCAGAAGAGGAGTATTTAAGGGGGTTCGGCGCCATTGACAAGCGCTTTTCCAAGTTAAAATGTCACAGTTTCCTGACTTCTGCCCGCGCGGCGTCGGGCAGCGCGGCCAACATCTCGGAAATCGTTGTTCCAAGAACCGGATGCACCCACTGGGCGGCCACATCTGCCAAAGGAATCAACACAAAGGCCCTGTCCTGTAGCCTTGGATGGGGCAAAACAAGCTGATCCGGGGCGGCATTTGACTGCGTTTCCGGGGGCAAGGCGCGCCAGTGGTCATGGGTTTTTCTATCCGGTATAACGGCGGTGTCATAGGCAACCAGATCAAGATCCAGCGTGCGGCGCCCCCACCGTTCGATTCTCTGTCGCCCGAACGAATTTTCGATTTCATGAAGCGCATCCAGCGTTTCGCGGGCCGTCAAACCTGTAGTTAACGCTACGGCAGCATTTATGTAATCAGGGCCGGCCCCTGCCGGAAAACAAGGTGTCTTGTAGAACCCGCTGATCGCGCGGATATTCAGGCCAACTGATTGAAATTGTTGTACAGATTTTGAAACAGTCTCGATGACTTCCCCAGCGTCAGATGGAATATTCCCACCAATCGCCACCAAAGCAAGCCTGTCCTGCACCGGCGAGAGACCGCCGATAACTGCGCTGCTTTGGGCTTGAGCCATGCCGAAAATATCCTAAATAATGAGCATCCGTTTCGCACATTTTAAAGCTCACTCACGGAAATCACAGGCGAAACGGGTTTTTTGAAAGGATAATTTATGTTCTACAAGGACGAACGGCTTGCGCTGTTCATCGACGGCTCCAATTTGTATGCCGCTGCAAAATCCCTTGGCTTTGATATTGATTATAAACTGTTGCGTCAGGAATTTATGCGTCGCGGAAAGCTTTTGCGGGCTTTCTATTACACGGCACTGCTTGAGAATGACGAATATTCGCCGATCCGGCCCTTGGTCGACTGGCTGAATTACAACGGGTTCTCGATGGTAACAAAGCCCGCCAAGGAATACACAGACAGCATGGGGCGGCGCAAAGTCAAAGGTAACATGGACATCGAACTGACCGTCGATGCCATGGAACTCGCGCCTCACATCGATCACATGGTTCTGTTTTCCGGCGACGGCGATTTCCGCCCGTTGCTGGAAAGCATGCAAAGACAGGGCGTGCGTGTTTCGGTGGTTTCGACCATTCGCAGCCAGCCTCCGATGATCTCGGATGATCTGCGTCGTCAGGCCGATAATTTTATCGAACTGAACGAATTGAAAGACGTGATCGGGCGTCCGCCGCGCGAACCCTATGTCGCGCCGGAAAGCGTGTACGATCTGGAAGCCACCTGAAGACCTGAACCGGAACGGGCCACTCACCCCGTTCCGGTTCGATCATTTTCGGCAGCATGCCTCCCTTTACGCACGGCCCGCAAAGATTTACGTGTTCCTTTCAGGAGACACGCACATGACCAAACCCGCCTTGACGCTTTACCTTGCCGCCCCGCGCGGATTCTGCGCCGGCGTGGACAGGGCCATCAAGATCGTTGAACTGGCGATTGAAAAATGGGGCGCACCCGTCTACGTGCGCCACGAAATCGTTCATAACAAATTCGTTGTGGATGCCCTGCGCGACAAAGGCGCGGTCTTTGTCGAAGAACTGTCGGAATGCCCCGATGACCGCCCTGTCATTTTTTCGGCCCATGGCGTGCCGAAATCGGTTCCTCACGCGGCAGAAGTGCGCAACATGGTCTATGTCGATGCTACCTGCCCGTTGGTCAGCAAGGTCCATATCGAAGCCCAGCGCCATTCCGATAACGGGCTGCAAATGATCATGATCGGTCATGCGGGCCACCCTGAAACCATTGGAACAATGGGCCAGCTCCCGGACGGCGAAGTGCTGCTGGTGGAAACAGTGGACGACGTTGCAAAGGTACAGGTGCGCGATGCGCAGAAACTGGCCTTTGTCACACAAACCACTCTTTCCGTGGATGACACCGCCGATATCGTCGCCGCGCTGCACGTCCGTTTTCCAGCCATCGTCGGTCCGCACAAGGAAGACATCTGCTATGCCACGACCAACCGGCAAGAGGCGGTCAAGGCAATGGCGCCGCACTGTGACGCGATGCTGGTGGTTGGCGCACCCAATTCATCCAATTCGCAACGCCTGGTCGAAGTGGGCCGCAAGGCGGGTTGCGGCTATGCCCAGCTTGTCATGCGGGCCGCCAATATCGACTGGCGCGCTTTGGATGGCATCCGCTCTGTCGGTGTTACGGCCGGCGCATCTGCCCCAGAATTGCTGGTGAACGAGGTGATTGACGCGTTCGAACAGCGCTATGACCTGCGGGTTGAGCGGGTGGAAACCGCCAGCGAAAACGTGGAATTCAAAGTTCCGCGCGTTCTGCGCGAACCGGCATAAAGGCACAGCCCGTTATGTCGCTGGTAAAACACATCCCTGCTGCGCCGCTTTATCTGGGTCTGGCAGGGCTTTTGCCGTTTGTCTGGGGTGCCGTCACCTATCTGCACGGGTCACTGGCCGACTGGACGGTTCAGGCGATCGGCCCGCGCTTTGTCGGCCCCTATGTCGGGCTGGCCTATGGCACTGTTATTCTCAGCTTCATGTCCGGTGTCCTGTGGGGCTTTGCCACGCGCGCATCGGGGCCGCAGGCCGCAACGGGCTATACGCTGTCGGTCATTCCGGCTCTCTGGGCGTTCTTCATGGTGGGGGGCGGGCCTGTCGCGGCGGGCATGAACCTGATGTTCGGATTTCTGGGGCTGCTGGTGCTTGATTTCGCCTTTTACCGCTGGGGTTTGACGCCAGTGTGGTGGATGCGCTTGCGTCTATTGCTGACCGCGGTGGTTGTCGCCTGTCTGAGTGTGGGAGTTTTTTTGTGAACGATCACGAAACCGTTCGGGTTTACGATACGCAGGCACAGGATTATGCGCGCATGACAGATCGCGACAATGCCACCGATCCGCGCCTGACAGCTTTTATCGCGAAACTGCCCAAAGGCGGCAGGGTGCTGGATCTGGGCTGTGGTCCCGGGGCGGCGGCGGCAGTGATGGCGCAGGCCGGATTGCAGGTGGATGCCACAGATGCGTCCGCGGAAATGGTCGCGATGGCGGCGCGCCAAAAGGGTGTCACGGCCTGGCAAGCCACGTTCCACGACCTGGACGCGCAAGATACATATGACGGTCTGTGGGCAAACTTTTCCCTGCTGCACGCCCCGCGCGCCGATATGCCGGTGCATCTGGATCAGATCGTTAAGGCACTTGTTCCCGGCGGGCAGTTTCATCTGGGGCTCAAGCTGGGCACCGGATCGGCGCGTGACAAGCTGGGGCGCCTTTACACCTATTACACGCAGGATGATCTGAACGCACTTTTGCAGACCGCAGGGTTCACCATCACCGAAGTCACGCTGGGGCGAGGAAAAGGGCTGGACGGCAGCCTGTCAGACTGGATATCTCTGGCCGCTCATGCCTGACGTGATTGCATATACAGACGGGGCCTGTTCGGGCAATCCCGGCCCTGGCGGCTGGGGTGTTCTGCTGCGCGCGATGCGCGACGGCAAGATCGTGAAGGAAAAAGAACTGTCCGGCGGAGAAGCCCTGACCACCAACAACCGGATGGAATTGCTGGCGGCAATCCATGCGCTTGAAACCCTTGATCGCGGCATACCCGTCACGATCGTCACCGACAGCACCTATGTCAAAAATGGTGTCACCGGTTGGATACACGGGTGGAAACGCAACGGCTGGAAAACCGCCGCCAAAAAGCCGGTAAAGAACGCCGAGCTGTGGCAACGGCTGGACGCGGCACAGGCGCGTCACGATGTGACATGGGAATGGGTCAAAGGCCACGCCGGCCACGCCGAAAACGAACGTGCCGACGCCCTTGCACGGGCCGGAATGGCACCGTTCAAACCAGCTGCGTCTGGCAAATCCACATGATCCTTCTGTCGCTTCTTGATTACGGATCGGTGCTTGTCTTCGCGCTGACCGGTGCTTTGGTCGCCAGCCGTGCGCAGCTTGATCTTGTCGGCTTTGCCTTTATCGCCTGCCTGACCGCTTTGGGCGGGGGCACCGTGAGGGATGTTCTGCTTAATCGCGATCCAGTGTTCTGGATCGGTCAGCCCGCTTATATCCTTCTGGCGGCAGCCGCCTCTGTGCTGGTGTTCTTTACCGCCCACCGCGTCGAAAGCCGCTATAACCTTTTGCTGTGGCTTGACAGTTTCGCACTGGCCATTGCTGTAGCTGCGGGAACCGGTGTCGCGCTGGCGTTGTCACAACCCCCGATTATCGTGATCATCATGGGTATTTCCACCGGGTGCTTCGGGGGTCTGTTGCGGGATGTGGTCTGCAACGAAGTGCCGCTTGTCCTTAGGCAGGGCGAACTCTATGTCACCGCCGCCTTCGCTGGCGCTGCTTCGGCGCTTCTTGTCCAGACACAAACAGATAACGCGCTGGCCGCTCTGGGGATATGTGCCGGTGTCACATGGGCTTTGCGCGCAGGGTCTCTTGCCTTTGGCTGGAAAATGCCGGTGTACAAAAGCCGCCCGCCGGCAAACTGATACTGCCGTCTCTTTTTGCCTCAAATACGGGCGGCGCCACGCTTGCCGCGCACGCTACTTGCGAAAGAACCTCTGCCAGCCCCACACCAGCAACAGCGCGCCCAGTACGGCCCCGACAAATCCTGCCATTGCACCCATCACGCTTAGCAATGCATGCAGAACCAGGCCCCCGATCAGCGCCCCGGCCATACCGATCACCACCGTGGTGATGATATCCGCTTCGACCTTCATCAACCGCGTCGCCAGAAAACCGGCGGCAGCACCAACGATGATCAACCAGATAATTGGCATACTCTCTATTTCCTCCAATGGGTCGGCACGATGACCAGCGCGCCGATGGACGACACGATCGCATTCACTCCGGGGCTGGAAAACCCGAACCCGAACATCAGGCGTACGAAATAGAACAGGAACGCGCCCCCAATGCAGATGATGATGGATTGCACGATGCCATTATGGGTAAAGCCTGATTTTTCCGACAGATAGCCAACAAGCCCGGCGATCACCACAGTACCCATAAGTGTCGGGAACATTTCAAACCTCCGATAGGCGGGTTCCCTTGGGCACCTGCCAGCCACGCAATAAATCTTCTGCATCCTGCGCCGCTTTGCCCGCCCGTTGCAAGCTCAGCAGTTGCACAGCCCCGGTCGCGCAGGCCACCCGCAACCTGTCGTCCAGCACTTCGCCCGGCGCGCCCTGCCCCTCTGCCAGACGCGATGTCAGAACCTTGACGCGTTCGCCGTTTATTTCACACCATGCGCCGGGAAACGGTGACAGGCCGCGAATATGGCGATCCACCATGCTGGCCGGCCGGTTCCAGTCCAGCCGCGCTTCGGCCTTGTCGATTTTCGCGGCATAGGTCACGCACTCGGCCGGTTGGGGCACAGGCGTGAGATCGGAAAGTTGATCCAGCGCGCGGATGATCAGGGCAGCGCCCATATGCGACAGGCGGTCATGCAAGGTGCCGGTCGTGTCATCCGCGCCAATAACGGTGCTTTCGCGCATCAACACCGGCCCGGTATCAAGGCCCGTTTCCATCTGCATGATGCACACGCCGGTTTCCCTGTCCCCGGCCATAATCGCACGGTGGATCGGTGCCGCGCCGCGCCATCGCGGCAACAGAGACGCGTGGATGTTCAGACAACCAAACCGGGGGGCGTTCAGCACCGGTTCCGGCAGGATCAGGCCATACGCGACAACGACAGCAACATCGGCATTCAGGGCGGCAAATTCTGCCTGCGCTTCGGCAGTTTTCAGGGACACCGGGTGGCGCACCGGCAGACCCGTTTTTTCGGCACAGACCTGCACCGGGCTGGGTCTGGTTTTCTTGCCGCGCCCTGCGGGGCGGGGCGGCTGGCAGTAGACCGCCGCAATGTCATGTCCGGCGTCAACCAGCGCCTGCAGGACAGGCACGGAAAATTCGGGCGTTCCCATAAAGACGATGCGCATTGCGGTTTGTTCCCTTCGGACTGGCCGGTATCCGGCTTTGCCTAACCCAGTTTTCGGGCGCGGCGCAAAAGCATGTCGCGCTTGACCTTGGACAGGTGATCAAAAAACATCTTGCCGTTCAGGTGGTCGATCTGGTGCTGCACCGACGTGGCCCACAGCCCGACATAATCGTCTTCCACAACCGTGCCTGTGTGATCCATGTAGCGCACCGTCACGGCACGCGGGCGTTTGATCCTGGCCCAGACACCTTTCAGGTTCGGGCTGCCTTCGTCATGTTCGCGCAATTCAACCGATGCATGCAGCACTTCAGGGTTGGCCATGCGCACCACGCGGCCCCGTTCGTTTGACGCATCAACCACAGCCAGGCGCAGCGACTCGCCGATCTGCGGCGCGGCCAGCCCGACACCAGGCACCGACTCCATCGTATTGATCATGTCCTGCCATATGGCTTTTATGTCATCCGTGATCGCCTCGACCGGTGCGGCCACCTTGCGCAGTCTTTTGTCTGGCCAGGGGATACAGCGCCGGATGCTCATTGCTGCGCCTGATAGGCCGCTTCAAGCGACGTGGGTGTCTCGCTGTCCAGATGGTCTAGCGTCACGATCCCGTCAAGATGATCCATTTCATGTTGCACACAGACTGCGGCAAACCCCTGAAACCCCTGAACCACGCGTGCACCTTCCGGTGTGATCCACTGCACCAGTACCGTGGCGGGGCGCTGCACCTCTGCCGTGATACCCGGCAGCGACAGGCAACCTTCGGTGTTGATTGCGGTTTCCTCGCCCAGTTCCAGAATGACCGGATTGATCATCACCAGAGGATCGGGTTTTCCGTCTTTCCAACCCGCATCCATCACGAACATGCGGTGCAGTTGCCCGACCTGTGGCGCTGCAAGGCCACGACCGGGGGCGGCATACATGGTGTCCAGCATATCACGTGCCAAATCCTGCACAGCGGCCACATCCCGAACGGGCGCGCAAATCTGCGCCAATATCGCGTCGGGCCATTTCAGGATTGGTAAAACGGCCACCGGATCAGGCCCGCGCCAGTTCGCGTTTCAGTTTTTGCATGCGGCGGGTGATCATCTGGCGTTTCAGCGGGCCCAGATAGTCAATGAACAGCTTGCCATCCAGATGATCAATCTCGTGCTGGACACAGGTGGCCCACAACCCGTTAAAGCCCTGTTGCTGCGCGTTGCCATCGCGATCGATCCACGCCACTTCAACCTCGGTGGGGCGGGTCACATCGGCGAATTGATCCGGGATCGACAAACAGCCTTCTTCATAGGTGTTCTGTTCATCAGACACGGCCACTACATGCGGGTTGAACATGACCAGCGGCTTGGGCGCGGCATTTTCGCCCTTTTCGCAATCCAGCACGATCAGCCTGTCAAGCACGCCAACCTGCGGCGCGGCAAGGCCAATACCCGGCGCCTTGTACATCGTTTCAAGCAGATCGTCAGCCAACTGGCGCAGCGGATCACTTAGGTCTGTTACCGGCTCACACAGCTTTTTCAGGCGCGGATCGGGGTGGATCAGGATGTTTCGTTTCATGCTTATGATTTAGGGCACCAACGGGTGCGGTGCAACGCCCCCTTGCAGCCGATTTATTTCCGGTTAGCGTGCGCGGACACTATCAGGAGACAGTACATGGATTTCAACACGCCTATCGACCGTCGCGGCACAAACAGCAGCAAATGGGACCTTATGGAGCGCCTTTGCGGCGTTTCCCCCGATGACGGTCTGGCGATGTGGACCGCTGATTCTGATTTTGCGACGGCGCCGTGTGTCATTGATGCCGTACACGCAGCGGCGGATCATGGTAATTTCGGCTATGTCTACGAATATCCAAAATATTTTGAAGCGATCCAGTGGTGGATGGAAACGCGCCACAACTGGAAGATCGACACAGACTGGATTCTGACCGCGCAAGGGTTGGGCAATGCGATTGCCCTGTGTCTGGATGTCTGGAGCGAACCGGGCGACGGGGCGGTGATCTTTACGCCTGTTTATCACGAGTTTGCCATCAAGATTAACAAGACCGGCCGCAGGGTTGTGGAATGCCCGCTGGCGCGGGACGGTGACACCTATGTTCTGGATCTGGAAGACGCCCAAAAACGTTTGGACGGATCCGAGAAGATCCTGATCTGGTGTTCGCCGCAAAACCCGTCTGGCCGGGTCTGGACAGCAGATGAATTGCGCGCTGTCGCAGACTTTGCCGCGCGCAACGATCTGCTGCTGGTTTCGGACGAAATCCATCACGATCTGGTCTATTCCGGCAATAAATTCGTGCCGATGGATGTGGCCGCCCCGGATCACCGTGGCCGCGCGGTATACCTTACGGCGGCGTCCAAGACGTTTAACATCGCCGGTCAGCGCACCGGCAACATGATCATCCCCGATCCCGACCTGCGCGCGGCCATGAAACAGCGCCTGAACATGCTGGATTACAAACCCGGCTCTCTGGGCATGCGGATGATCGAAGCAGCCTATTCACCCGAAGGCGGCAAATGGGTGGATGCCCAGATCGAGCATCTGGAGGGCAACAGGAAAGTATTCGATGCCGCGATCAAGGCGATTCCCGGCCTTTGGTCTATGCCGCTTCAGGCAACCTATCTGGCGTGGGTTGATTTTTCCGGTACCGGGATGAGCTTTGACGAAATAGCGTCGCGCATCCGTGATGACGCAAAAATCGCTGTGTCCGCCGGCCCGAGTTTTGGCACTGGCGGCGAATTGTTCCAGCGGTTCAATCTGGCAACGCAACGCGCAACCGTCGAAGACGCGTGCGCACGGATGCAGCGCGCGTTTTCAGACCTTCAGTAAACGGGCCTTATCGTCACGCGTTGGGCAATAGCGCCACAGGCGCCCCCGGATCGCGGTAGAAATCGACCGGCGCGCTGTCGGACGCCGCTGTATTGCGCTTGAATTCAAAAATCAGCTCGCCGTTTTCTTCTTCTGACGCGATGATCAGGCACTGATACAGGTGGTTGGCCCCGTCATAAAGATCGACAAACCCGCGCAAATGCGGCGCGTCTTCGGCGGCCAAGGAAAATCCTGTGCCCCACAACCGCAGCACCGGATAAGGCATCCCATCGGCAAACAGCCGTAACCGTGATGATTTTCTTAGACTGGCAAGGCGGGCGGCATCCAGCCCGTCCTGAACTTCTTTCGGCAAAAACGTTGTCATACTCATACATCCCCTTAAGGCATTTCAGCTTCGCCAAACTGCTACGTAAAGCAAGTAAATTTTTGGCAACAATTACTAACAGTTTTCGTGACAATCCTGCGCATGTGACCGGATAATGATGCGAATGTGCATTTGTGCAGGCCCGTTGCGCGCCCGCTCGGGTAGATTCACAAGGCGTTCCGCCATAGGTATCCAACCATCCAAAAGGGAGCGGAAGAATGGGTCTTTTGATCGAAGGTGTCTGGCACGACACATGGTATGATACCAAGAAATCGGGCGGCGCATTCGAACGGTCGGCGGCGGGATTCAGAAACTGGACTACACCTGACGGGACGCCCGGCCCGACCGGAAAAGGCGGATTTGCCGCGCAAAGTGGGCGCTACCACCTTTATGTCAGCTATGCCTGCCCATGGGCACACCGGACCCTGATCTTTCGACAGCTCAAGGGGCTGAACAATCACATTTCGGTTTCAGCAGTGCATCCTGACATGCTGTCAGATGGTTGGACGTTTGAGACAGATAAAGATGGTGCCACGGGCGACACATTGTATGGCCTGCCCTTCGCGCGCGACATCTACACCAAGGCCGATCCTGAATATTCCGGCCGCGTGACGGTTCCGATTTTGTGGGATACCAAGCGGGAAACCATCGTATCGAACGAAAGCTCGGAAATCATTCGCATGTTCAATTCGGCGTTTGATGACATCACCGGAAACGATGATGATTACTGGCCGGTGCATCTGCGTGACGCCATTGCGCCGGTGAATGCCCGGATTTACGACACTTTGAACAATGGCGTTTACAAGTGCGGTTTCGCGACGACCCAGTCCGCCTATGATGCGGCCGTGGGCCCGCTTTTTGAAACACTGGACTGGCTTGAGCAGCGTTTGCGCACCCACCGCTATCTGATGGGCGACGATTTGACAGAAGCAGACTGGCGGTTGTTCACCACCCTGATCCGTTTTGATCCCGTCTATCATCTGCATTTCAAATGCAACCGCAACCGCATCGTAGATTATCCGGCACTGTGGGCCTATGTGCGGGAATTGTACCAGTGGCCGGACGTCAGAAAGACGGTAAACTTTGCCCACATTGTGCGGCATTACCATTACAGCCACGACAGCATTAACCCGCACCGCATCATCCCGATCAATCCGGTTCTGGATTATGACGCACCGCATGGGCGCGACGCGATGTGATTACCGCGCGGCGGCGTAGTGTTCGATCATTGCCGCCAGATCTTCGGGTGGTGTGCTGCTTTGCACAAAGGCGCAGGCGTTCGGGCTGTGGGCAAAGATCGATCCGTCGGAAAAAAAGCTGGTATTCGTCACAAAGATCACCCGCGCTTTGGGGCGGCGGTAACTTGCAAAATCCGACACGGCAAGCGCACTGCCCTGTTCCAGCACAAGGTCCAGAACGATCACGTCGAAGTCCCGCGAATAGAGGCTGGCAATCGCGTCTTCCTGACTGGTGGCACGGCTGACAATCGCGCCCTGACGCTCCAGATGGCGCTGCCAAAGCGCGCCCAGATGATCCTGACTTTCAACGATTAGAACATTCATTTTTCCCCCAAGGAGCCCACCACACCACTGATCAATTGGAACTGCCTCTCGGTGTGAGTTGAATTTCCTAACAAATCGTTAACGCATTCGTTCGCATTTGACTTATCCACAGAAACCACTTGTAAGGGCGGCGTGAATCCGCTTCAACGCGCGGAAAACCGGCAATTTACCGCACAACTTTCAGGGGCACGCGCAGCATGGATCGGGTTATTCAGTGAGCAGCGCCTTTCTTCTTTTTGCCGCGTTATTGCTGGATGCCGTTTTGGGTGAACCGCGCTGGCTTTGGGATCGGGTACCGCATCCGGCGGTGGTAATGGGCCGGATTATCGGGTGGTGCGATACAAGGCTGAACACCGGCCAATTGCGCAGGTTAAGGGGCATTGGCGTGGTTGCGGCCCTATCGATTGGCGCGCTGGCGCTTGGCGAAACACTGGCCGCATTTGGCCCGCTGGCTGAAATTGTCGTGGTTGCGATCCTTCTGGCGCAACGCTCTTTAAGTGATCATGTCGGCGCGGTCGCAGATGCTTTGCGCCTGTCCACCGGGGACGGGCGGTTGATGGTGGCGCGCATCGTCAGCCGTGACACAGGCACTATGTCGGACAGCGATGTGGCACGCGCCGCGATAGAAAGCGCGGCGGAAAACCTTTCCGACGGTGTAATCGCGCCGGCCTTCTGGTTTCTTGTTGGCGGCTTGCCCGGCCTGATCCTTTACAAGATCGTGAACACTGCGGACAGCATGATCGGTTATCGCACGGACCGCCACGCGGATTTCGGATGGGCTGCGGCCCGTTTCGATGATCTGTTGAACCTGATCCCGGCCCGTCTGACGGCGGCAACAATCGCGCTTTTGTCGGGCCAACTGGCGCATTGGAGTGGGATCGCATCCGACGCACGCCGCCACAAATCTCCCAACGCAGGCTGGCCCGAGGCGGCAATGGCCCGCGCGTTGGATATCGCACTTGCAGGCCCGCGATCCTATCATGGGCAAAAGATCGAATTTGCCTATGTGAATCCGACCGGGCGCAAGACGCTGACGCACAACGACATAGATGCCGCCGTGACCGTGTTGTGGAAAACATGGGGCATGATCCTTGCCGCGTGCTTTGTAATCACCCTGATCTGACCTACAGTCCTGTCAGGTAAATTCATTCCAGGACCGGATTTTGTTCATGCGTATTCTCACCTACTTCTTTGCCCTTTGCCTTTTGGTTTCCCCCGCGCCCGCGCGCGCCGAATGCGGCGGCGATTTCAATGCGTTTGTGTCCGATCTGAAGACCGAAGCCGTCGCAAAAGGACATGACCCCGCCAGTGTTGACAGGTTTTTTGCCGGCGTCAGGAAGGATCCTGCCGTTCTGAAGGCGGACCGGTCGCAAGGGGTTTTCCAGCGCCCGTTTCTTGATTTTTCCTGCCGCCTGATTTCGCAGAACCGCATTGATAACGGGCAGCGCAACGCCCGGAAATACGATGCGGTGTTTGACCGGATGGAGGCGGAATACGGTGTGCCGCGCGGTGTATTGCTGGCGTTCTGGGCGTTTGAAACGGATTTCGGAGCGGTTCAGGGCGATTTCAACACGCTGAACGCACTTGTTACTCTGTCCCATGATTGCCGCCGTCCGGCATTGTTCCGCCCGCAGATTTTTGCCGCACTTGAACTGTTCGAAGCCGGCGATTTTGATCCGGTACGCACCACAGGCGCATGGGCGGGCGAGATCGGGATGGTTCAGATGCTGCCCCGCGACATTATCGAAAACGGGGTGGACGGTGACGGGGATGGTAAGGTCATGTTGAAAACATCGGCACCCGATGCGCTGCTGTCCGGCGCGAAAATGCTGCAATCGCTGGGCTGGCAGGCTGGCCAGCCGTGGTTGCAGGAAATACGCCTTCCACAGGGATTTGCGCTGGAAACCACCGGAACGGATAAAACCCGCACCGTCGGCGACTGGAAAACAATGGGTGTCACTGCGCGATCCGGAACGCTGGCGGCAGATGATCTTCGGGCCTCGGTTCTGTTGCCACAGGGCGCGGGCGGGCCGGCGTTTCTGGCCTATCCCAATTTCAACGCCTATTTCGAATGGAACCAAAGCTTTGTCTATGTGCTGACAGCGGCCTATTTCGCGACCCGGTTGGAAGGCGCTGACAGATACGATGCCGGCCAGCCGGCCAACGGTCTGGACGGGGCGCAGATGAAACAGTTGCAAACCCGGTTGCAGGCCCTGGGCCATGATGTTGGCAAGGTTGATGGCATTCTGGGCGCAAAAACCCGCGCCGCGGTGCAGGCCGAACAGATGCGTCTGGGGCTGCCGGCGGATGCGTGGCCCACACCGGCCCTGCTAAACGCGCTGTAACGGGACCGGTCAGGGCCGGATCGGGAACCGTTCGCCTTTCTGCGTGATCATCACCATGTTGGCACCGCTGCGCACATAAAGATCACATCGAGAAAATCCGTTTTTGTAATCAATGCAAACCGCGCCATCATCACGCACCGAAAACGTGCCAAAGGCACTGCCTCCGTCGTTTGCATAGGTATAGGAATAGGCGCCGCCAACCGAAAACTTGGACTGGCCGTCGTCATAGAAGACAACGGTACGGCCTGTGACGTATTGTGATGCCTCGGCGCTGTTCAAGGCGACATCACTGTCCCGCAAGGGCCAGTCCTGCGCTGATGCGCCCAGAGTCGATGCAAGGACCGCAAGAAGTGGATAGGTGATTTTCATACCGACCAGACTAGGCGATCCTGCGGCGCTGTCCTGTCACATTCCGGTGACTGCGCTCAGGCCACCAGGCTTTCGGCCTTTTTCAGATCGACAGACACAAGCTGCGATACACCCTGTTCCGCCATTGTGACACCGAACAGGCGGTCCATCCTGCTCATCGTGACGGCATGGTGCGTGATGATCAGAAAACGCGTTTCGGTACGGCGGGTCATTTCATCCAGCAGGTCGCACAGACGGGTCACGTTGGCATCATCCAGCGGCGCGTCGACCTCGTCCAGCACACAGATTGGCGCGGGATTGGCCAGAAACACGCCAAAGATCAGCGCGGTGGCCGTCAATGTCTGCTCTCCGCCCGACAGCAGGCTGAGTGTGCTCAGTTTCTTGCCCGGAGGCTGGCACATGATTTCCAAACCGGCTTCCAGCGGGTCATCGCTTTCGACCATGACCAGATTGGCCTCGCCTCCGCCAAACAGATGGGTGAACAACATCGAAAAATTCGAATTCACCTGCTCGAATGCAGTCAGCAGGCGTTCGCGCCCTTCGCGGTTCAGGCTGGCAATCCCGCTGCGCAGGGTCTTGATCGCCTCTTCCAGATCGCTTTTTTCATTGACCAGAGTATCGTGTTCTTCCTGAACATCCTTGGCATCTTCTTCGGCCCGCAGGTTGACCGCCCCCAAAGCATCGCGCTGGCGTTTCAGTCGGTTTACGTCAGCTTCGATCGCTTCGGCACCCGGCATTTTTTCCGGGTCGGTCTTCAGTTGCTCCAGCAGTTGCGCTGGCGTGCAGTTCTGATCTTCGCTGATCCGCGCCGTTGCGGTGGCGACGATTTCAAGCGCGGCATCGCTGCGCGCTTCGGACCGTGCGCGTTGTTCGCGCGCTTCTCCGGCGCGGCGCTCTGCCTCGCGCTCCGCGTTGACCGCGTCGCGGGTGGCAGTTTCTGCTTCGGCCAGCGCATCGGCGGCGGTGTTGCGCCGTGTTTCAGCAGTTGCGATCGCGGTGTTCAATTCCGCGCGTTGGGCAGCGATTTCATCCGGCGCGGCGCTGGCCTTGGCCAGTTCTTCTTCGGTGGCTGTCTTGCGGTCCGCCAGTTCCTGTATCCGCTTTTCCGCCGTTTCCAGCCGGTGACGCCAGCCGCTGATTTCCTTGGTCACATCCTGTGACCGTTTCAGGCGGGCATCGCCTTCGCGGCGCAGTTCGTCATGGGCCGAGCGGCGCGACATCATGGTGATACGGGCCGCTTCGACTGTCATCTTGATGTCTTCGGCATCGGCGCGGGCCTGTTCCAGATCGCCCAGTTCGGCAAGCGCGCGTTCCGCCTCGATCATCTGGGCGCGCGCGTTCATTGCTTCTTCTTCGTGGCGCGACACGGCCAGACCAAGGGATTCCAGACGCCCCTGTGCCAGATTGCGGTCCGCCTCGGCGCGACTGAGGGCGCGGTTGGCATCAGCCACCGCGGTATCCGCGGCGCGGCGCGCATCGCGGGCCGCCTGATCGGCGCGCGCCTGCTCTGCCAGCAGGCTGGTCAGGGTGTCATGGGCCGCGCGGGCTCCTTCGGCGCGGGCTGAGGCGCGTTCAAGTTCCTGCTTCAGTTCTTCCAGCCGGTTCAACTGCTGCAAGCGCAATGCCGCCGCACTCGGGGCATCTTCGGCCCAGGCGCGGAACCCGTCCCAACGCCACAGATCGCCTTCGGGCGACACAAGCCTTTGGCCCGGGTTCAGCAACGGCTGAAGCCGTGGGCCGTCATCAGAATCCACCAGACCGATCTGGCCCATCCGGCGCGCTAGAACATCGGGCACCGAAACGTGTTGCGTCAGCGGCGTTACGCCCTTGGGCAGCGGCTGTTCACGGTCATATCGCGGCAGCACGGCCCAGCCTGACGGCCCGTCTTCTTCGACTTCGGGGGCACGCAGATCATCGGCCAGCGCGGCACCCAGTGCCTTTTCAAACCCCTGTTGCACCTGCAACCGGTCCAGTATCTGCCCGCCCTCTGCGGTATCGCGTTCGACCAGCTTGGCCAATGCGCCC
Source organism: Sulfitobacter sp. JL08 (assembly GCF_003352045.1). Taxonomy (NCBI): domain Bacteria; kingdom Pseudomonadati; phylum Pseudomonadota; class Alphaproteobacteria; order Rhodobacterales; family Roseobacteraceae; genus Sulfitobacter; species Sulfitobacter sp. JL08. Next base: position 384,797 of record NZ_CP025815.1, on the reverse strand, counting down.
ACTTCGGCGCGCAGGGCGTTCATTTCACCTTCGGCCTGTGATCGTTCGGCGCGGGCGTCGGCCTCGCGGGTCTGGGTCTGGGCGCGGGACGCTTCTGTCTTGGTCAGATGATCGTCTGCCTGTTGCGCCGCCTTGGTTGCGCTGGCTTCCGCTGCTTGAGCGGCTGTGAAATCTTCACCGGCCTTGTCCAGCGCGCTTTGCGATGCCGCAACCGCCGCACGCGCGGCTTCTGCGTCGCTTTCCGCTTTGGTCTGGGTTTTCCGGCTGTCTTCCAGAACACGTTGCGCCGAATGGTGGCGCGCAGACAGACGGGCCACGTCTTCGGTCAATTGTGACAGGTCGGCCTCGCGGGCCTGCAACACCGATCCGGCCTCGCGTGCGGCGGTTTCGGCCTCTGTCAGGCGGTCTTCGTGGCCTTCGCTGGCTTTTTTCAGTTCGCCCGCTTCCCATTCAAGCCGTTCGATCGTTTCGCCGGCGTCGCGGTTCAGCCCCGCTTCGCGCGTCATGTCATGGGTCAGTTGTTCGATGCGCGATTGCAGGGTTTCAATCGTCTGGCGAGCGCGGTTTTCCTGATCGCTCAGCGTGTCTCGCTGAACCATGAGGCGTTGCAAGACTGCGGCTGCGATGGCTTCTTCCTCGCGCAGGCCTGGCAATGTCTCTTCGGCGCTGGCGCGCAGCTTGGCGGCCTGACGTGCCGCGATTTCGGCAGCCGATGCTGCTGCAGTACGATCGCGCAATTCGCCCTGCGCGTGCAGGCGGGCTTCGTCTGCCTCTTTCCAACGACGGTACAGCAACATGCCTTCCGCGCGGCGCAGTTCCTCGCCGATCTCGCGGTAGCGGGCGGCCTGTTTGGCTTGCCGTGCCAGTTGGGCAAGCTGTGCGGCCAGTTGCTCGATCACATCGTCCACGCGCGCCAGATTTGTTTCAGCGCCGTTCAGCTTCAGTTCCGCCTCGTGGCGGCGCTGGTAAAGCCCCGAAATACCAGCGGCCTCTTCCAGAATGCGGCGGCGGTTTTTTGGTTTTGCGTTGATCAGTTCGGCAATTTTGCCCTGTCCGACCAGCGCCGGCGAATGTGCCCCGGTGGAGGCATCGGCAAACAGCATCTGTACGTCGCGCGCGCGCACATCCTTGGCTCCGGCCTTGAACGCGCTGCCCACGTCGCGGGTGATGCGGCGCACGATTTCCAGCGTGTCGCTGTCATTGAACCCTGCAGGCGCCAGTCGATCCGAATTGTCGATCTGAAGGCTGACCTCGGCAAAATTGCGCGCGGGGCGGGACGCAGCACCGGCAAAAATCACATCTTCCATGCCGCTGCCGCGCATCGATGTGGGGCGGTTTTCACCCATCACCCAGCGCAGCGCCTCAAGCAGATTGGATTTACCGCAGCCGTTCGGACCGACAACACCAGTCAGTCCGTCCGAGATGATCAGGTCGGTCGGGTCCACAAAGCTTTTGAAGCCGGTCAGTCTGAGTTTGGAAAACCGCAACGGGCCCTCGTGTTGTTGATTCCGAACGTCTTGCAGGGTGACGGTGCATTACCCCGCATGTCAACGCTTCTGCTACTTTATGTGGGGATAATTTTCGACTTATCCACAATATATCGCCTGTTTCGGTCCATTCAGCGCCGATTATCCCGATTATGCGAAATTTATCGGGCGTTGACATCCGGACCGGACAGGCGTGACATCGCAGCATGATACCGGAAGGAACCCGATGAAACGTTTTATGCTTGCCGCCCCGTTCTTTGTTGCCAGCCCCGCGCTGGCCCACCACCCACTGGCCGGTTTGCCGATGGAGACGTTTTCGCACGGTATCCGGTCAGGCATCGGGCATCCGGTGCTGGGGTTTGATCATCTGTTTTTCGTAGTGGCGATGGGGATCATGGCGCATCTGTCCGGTCACCGGTTCAAAGCACCTTTGTTCTATATAGCGGCCATGCTGGCGGGCTGTAGCGCTGCATATGCCGGGCTGAACCTACCCTTGCAAGAAGCGATGATTGCGCTGTCGCTGATCGTTCTGGGCGGCCTGATCGCACGCAACCGGACTGGCGGGCGCGGCGCTGTCCTAATGGCGTTTGCCGGGTTCGGGCTGTTCCACGGGGCGGCTTTTGGTGCCAGCATTGCAGCGCAGGAAGGCGGCGCAGGCGCGGCTGTTCTGATCGGGTATCTGACCGGTTTGGGCGTGGTGCAATATCTGATTGCGGTCGGCGCCGGATTGGCGGCACGGCAGGCCAGCACGCTGCAAACCCAGCTTGCCGGTGCTATGGTTGCCGGTGTCGGCGTGTTTTTGTGTCTGGAACAGATCGAAGGCCCGCTGATCGCCCTGATGAGCGCCGGATAAGGCGGCCTATCCTGTCCGCGCCTTGTGCACTTTCATGTCAGACAGGATCACAGTCATAGTCTTCATAAACACTGTCGGGCAGATCGAATTGCCCGCGATCCGTGCGGATACATTCAAACGCGCCTGTGGTGCGGGGAGCAACCAGATTGCCGGAACCCAAATTGCGACAGTCCAGCAATCCGGTGGTCAGCGCCTGATCGCCGCGCACCTCTTTGACACGGCAACCGCTGACGGCAGCCATGGCGTGGGCGGCGCGGTTTCGGATCACACCCAGCCGCGGGGCGTATTGCGGATTGACCCGCAGCGCTTCGGCCAGTTCACCGCGTACACGCACATCAAACACGCTGTCAGCCACACTGACCCGTGTTGCAGGCAAATCGCGAAAACGCGGGCCCGGCGTGTTGCAGGCGGCAAGCATCAGCGAAACAACAAGGCAAACGCGCTTCATTGCGCCATCCTGTCTGCGCAATGGTTAACAACGCGTTAGCCTAGCGCGCTCTGTGGTGAAAGCCATTGATGAAACCGTTCATTGGTCATATGATTTGACCAATCGGAAAGCGAAACACATGCCTTTCAAAAAAGTCCAACCGGAAAAACTGTCGACATCCGTCGTCAGGCAAATCGAAAAGCTGATCTTGCGCGGTATCCTGCGTGCGGGCGAACGGCTGCCGGCAGAACGCGAACTGGCCGAGCGTTTGGGCGTATCGCGCCCGTCCTTGCGGGACGCTGTGTCTGAACTGCAGGATCGTGGATTGCTGACCAGCCGCGCCGGTTCGGGTATCTTTGTGGCTGATGTGCTGGGGTCGGCCTTTTCACCGGCCCTGACCAGCCTGTTTGCCACACATGACGAGGCAGTGTTTGACTATATCGCGTTCCGGCGCGATCTGGAATCGCTGGCGGCGATGCGGGCCGCGCGCCTGGCATCCGATACCGATCTGGCCGTGGTTCAGGCGATTTTTGACAAGATGGTCGCGGCCCACAGCAAAAAGGAGTCCGAAGACGAAGCGCGTCTGGATGCGCAATTCCATATGTCGATCATCGAAGCGAGCCATAATGTCGTCATGCTGCATATGATGCGGTCAATGTACGAACTGCTTAAGGGTGGCGTCTTTTACAACCGGCAGGTCATGTTCGCTCAGCGCACCACGCGCGACATGTTGCTGGACCAGCACCGGGCGATCAACGACGCGCTTCAGTTTCGCGATCCGGATGCTGCGCGCGCCGCCGTCGAAGCGCATCTGAATTTTGTCGAGGCGGCGTTGAATGACCAGCGCAAGGCCCAGGAACACGAAAAGATCGCGCAGCAGCGGCTGGAACATGAAACCGGTCAGGTTCAATCCTGAACCACTTTTCTGACCGGTCGCACCGTCATCAAACACGTGACCGCGACAGCAAAAAACCCGGCCATTTCCGACCGGGTCTTTCTTTTCTTGTCCGTGCGTTTGACTGATCAGTGCAGCTTTGCTTCGACTTCGGCGATGGCGGCATCAATCAATGCATTGCCTTCTGCGGCTGTCATCTGCTTTGCAATCACGTCGCGGGCTGCGGCCACGGCCACAACAACCGCCTGATCGCGCACATCCCGGATCGCTGCGGTTTTTGCAGACTCGATCTGATCTTCGGCTGCTGCAAGACGCCGCGTGATGGACTTGGCAAGATCCGCCTTGGCCTGTTCGGCTGCAACGTTCGCTTCTTCCTTGGCGGCCGAAACGATACGGCTTGCCTGTTCCTGCACTTCTTTCTGCTTGCGTTCATAGCTGGCAAGCAATGTCTGTGCCTCTTCGCGCAGCGAACGCGCCTCTTCCAGTTCCGACTCGATACCGGTGGCCCGCTTGTCGAGCATTCCGGCAATCAGCGAAGGCACCTTGAAGTAGTAGAGAACCGCGAAGAACAGGATAAACGCGATCAGAACGATAAAGTTGGTGTTCTTGAGCGAAAAGAACGGACCGGACGCCGCCATAACAGGTGAGGCCGCCGCAAAGGTCATCAGGATGGCAAGTGTATGTCTCATCTGCTTTATCCCTTCAGCCGTGCATTGACCGCCGACGTGACGGTGCGCGCATCGGCTTTGCCGCCCATGGCTGCCACGATTTCTTTCGCGGTGTCCTTGGCGACCTCTTTGACGCTATCCATCGCACCGGCGCGGATTTCGGCAATCGCCTTTTCGGACTCGGCAGATTTCGCTGCAATCTCGGCGTCGGCCTTGGCAATTGCCTTGTCCAGATCGGCCTGAATGTCAGCCTTGGCTTCGGCCACGATGCGATGTGCTTCGGTGCGGGCGTCGGCCAGTGCCTGATTATAAGCCTCTTCCGCCTGATGGGCCTTTTGTTTCAGGTCCTCGGCGGCGGCGATGTCGTTCGTGATTGTACCCTGACGTTCAGCCAGAATGGCCGCAATCCGTGGCAGAGCCACGCGCGACAGAATTAGATAGATGACCACCAGCGTGACCAGAAGCCAGAAAATCTGGTTCGGGAAATGACTGAAGTCCAGCTGGGGCATGGCCGGTGCAGCATCAGCAGCCGAATGTGATTCCACACCCAGCGCGTCTGCCAATCCGTCGCCCGAAGCATTTTGCGTTTCGGTTGCCATGTCGTTCTCTCCTGAAGGAACTTGCCGTTACACCGGGCAGACGCATGCAACGTCTGCCCGACCGTAAGGATATGTTACCTTTAGGATCAGACGGCAAACATCAGCAGCAGCGCAACGAGGAACGAAAAGATCCCCAGAGCTTCTGCAAACGCGATGCCGATGAACATTGTGGCAGTCTGACCGGCGGCTGCCGACGGGTTGCGGAACGCACCCGACAGGAAGTTACCAACAACGTTGCCCACACCAAGGGCAGCGCCGCCCATGCCGATACAAGCCAGACCTGCGCCAATGTAGGCACCCATTTGTACGATATCGCCTTCCATGTCTTTTTCTCCTTACGATGGAATTGAATGATTTATTCTGATGCGCAACGATGCTGCGCACCGGTTGTTAGTGATGCGGATGCAGTGCGTCTTTCAGATACACGCAGGTGAGAATTGCGAACACGTAGGCCTGAATGAAAGACACCAGAACCTCGAGCGCATAAATCGCCGTGATCGCCATGATCGACAGCGGTGCGATTGTGGCAATCGCCGCAAAGGCCGCGAACACCTTGATCACCGCGTGGCCGGCCATCATGTTGCCTGCCAGACGAATGGAATGGCTGACCGGACGCACGAAATAGGAAATAACCTCGATCAGCGCCAGAATCGGGCGCAGGGGCAAGGGGGCCGCGCTGACCCAGAACAGGTTCAGGAAACCCGCGCCATTCAGAACAAAACCCAGAACGGTCACGCCCAGGAAAACCGCCACCGCCATCACAGCCGTTACGGCGATGTGGCTGGTCGTGGTGAACGCACCGGGGATCAGGCCCAGAAAGTTCGCGAAGACGATGAACATGAACAGCGTCATCACATAGGGGAAATACTTCAGCCCCTCTTTGCCGCAGATATCCTCGACCATCTTGTGAATGAACCCGTACGCCATTTCCGCTACGGATTGCGTGCGCCCGGGCACGATGGCCCGCTTGGACGTGCCCAGCACCAGAAGGGCAAAGATGGCCAGCACGGCCAGACCCATCCAAAGCGTCACGTTCGTTGGGGTGTACCAATGGATTGCATCACCACCGAACAACGGCTTGACGATGAACTGGTCCATCGGGTGAAAAACAAGACCGCCGCCTTCGCTCTGCGCTTCTTCTGCCACGTGTCAGTCCCTCTTGTCTCTCTCGGCCAGTTCGGCCACTTTCTTATCCTGGATCTCCTGCGCGCTTCGAAGCATCGTCTTTACTCCGGCCGCGAGACCCAACAACGTAAACAGCACCAGAAAAATCGGGAGCGTCCCGAACAGGCTGTCCAGCCCGTATCCGATACCAAAACCGATCCCCAGACCGGCCACCAGTTCAATCACCATGCGCCATGCCAGATGGGCCTGCGAATAGTGTTCATCCGAATGGTGTTTCGGGGTTTCCCCCTGTTTTGCTGCGGCAAGTCTGGCTTCAAGCTGCGCCATTCGCTGCTTTTCGCTGTCGGTGACCACAGGCAAAACCCCCAACGGATCCTTGCCCCGTAGCTAAGCGCAGCCGACACCGGAGTCAACGGCCCTGAACGCAGGCGCTGGACACCTTTAAACCTCTGTTATTGTAAGTATTTTTGAAAAGATGAAACAGGTGGACCTTCTGCCGCAGCCCGCCTTTAAGCCGGTTTCGCCGCCAGGAGCATATTCAACCAAATGGTTGACGATTATATCGCAGCGCGCCTAAGCATCAGACATGACCGATACGCTTGATGCCAGTTTTGCCGCCCTTGCCGATCCGACACGCCGCACCATCCTGACGATGCTGCTTGAGGACGACATGGCCGTCACGGATGTGGCCGAGCCGTTCGAGATGTCACTGGCCGCAATTTCCAAACACCTTGCGATCCTGACGCGCGCGGGTCTGATCGCGCAGGAAAAGCGGGGGCGCGTGAAATGGTGCAAGCTGGAACCGGACGCCCTGCGCGCCGCCAGCGTGTGGATGCAGGGGTTCGGGCAGTTCGAACCGGTCAATCTGGATGCGTTCGAGCGGTTTCTGGAACGCGAACTGGACCAGACCGCCAACGACGGCTAGCGCACGACAAGAACCGCAACCTTGGCAAAGGCCGCCAGCCGCCCGGCATGTGAAGCTGAAATATAGTCCGCCCTTCCCGGCTCGTGGGACGCGACCACGACAAGATCGGCCTTGACCGCATCCACGGCCTTGAGCAGCATAGTGTCAAGTTCGGCGGGAACATCCGGCGTTGTCATATGATGCGCAGCAACGGACAGACCGCTTTTGCGCGCATGGGCGTCGGCCATTTCCTTTAGCTCGTCGGCTGCCTGCTCCGGCGTCGTGGCGCCGGTGGCGACAACGCTTGGTGTTACGCTGACCAGCGTGATACTTGCCCCGTACAAGTTCGCGAGATCGGTTGCCACGTTCAGTGCATTCTCGACCATCGGCTGCATTTGCAGATGAACGGGAACCATGATTTTGTGATACATATCCTCCTCCTGTTTTGCATGCGGCACGATAACCGCGCGCATGCAATCCTAACGCTCAATGCAAAACAGCAAATGCGTTGTGTCAAAACGGACTACGAAAAATCAGTCTTCGCGCAGCAACAGGATCAGGGCAATAATTGTCAGAACGACTCCGCCCAGAACCAGCATCGGCGGCGCGCCGTTGCCCAGCGCGATTTCCCACAGGATGACCCAACTGGGTGTCAGGTACGTATAGGCCATCACCTTGGAGGATGGCAGCCGCAGGCTTGCGAATTGCAACAGAACAAACGTTGCCGCACTGGCAAAAATCGCGATGTAAAACAGGGTGATCCAGACAATCGCCGGCAGGGCCGCCCAATCGGTCGCGCGCAGGTCGGACCAGCCATAGACCAGCAAAATCAGGAACCCTGCCAGCAACATCCCGAAGGTAAAAACCACCGCCGGTTCGCCGCGGTTCAGTTTGCGGATCATCGGTGTGTAGATGGCGTGGGCCATACATCCCCAGAAATAGATCATTTCGCCGGTACCGATGCGAAACGCCAGCAGCGCCTCAAGATCGGCGCGAAAGATCACCCACAACGCGCCCGCACCGCCGATGGCCAGTGCCACCGCCATCCGTGGCGTCAGACGCTGGCGCAAAAGCAGCCAGCCGAACCCAGCAGCCATGACAGGGGTCAGCGTGAAGACCGCAGAGGTGCTGACAGGGGCAGCGGTTTTCAGGCCTTCGAACATCAGGACGAAATATGTGGCGAACAGGCCCCCCAGCACCAGATAGCGCCACGGCGCCGCAAACGCCTTACGCGGCAGTCCCGTGGTCATCAATGCGGCGCCACCGATCACACAGGCGGCAATCGCAAAACGCACCGCATTCAGCGCGGCGGGCGCAATTTCATTGGCCGCCATCGACCCAAGCGAAAACGACCCCGCGACAAGGGCCGAGAAAACCAGCATCGCCAGATGGCCGCGCCTTGTTTGGCTCAACACGCCCATCCTTTGGCCTGTTCCTTCAGATAGGTCAGAAAGCTTTGCACTTTGGTGGTGCGGTGCAGATCGACATGTGTGACCAGCCACAAAGGGGCCGACCAGCTTTCTTCGGGGGGGCAGATTTCGGTTACATCCTGGCATTGTGCGGCCTGCCACAGCGGCAGAAAGCCGATCCCGACACCGGCCATAACCGCCTGTTCCATCGCGCGGGCGTCCGTGCTGCGGAAAATGATATTTTCGGCGGGGGCATGGGCGCGCAGCCATTTGTTGAAGGGCGCGCGCGACGTTTCGTCGTCGTGGCCCACAAAGTAATGGTTTGCGAAATCGGCGACACCCGTTGGCACACCATGACGCGCGACATAGGCGGATGTCGCATAAAGCCCCATGCGCAAGGGCACAAAAGGCTGCACGACATTATCAGGCTGATCCGGTGCCGATCCGGCGCGTATGGCGACATGCGCCTCGCCATATTCAAGGCGGAACAGGCGGTCGCCCGTCAGATACCGGATAACCACATCAGGATTCGCGATCTGAAATTCGCCCAGCGCCGGCGCCAGCAGCGGGGACAGGGACACAAGCGATGTCACGACCAGATCGCCCGACACATCCGCGCCGCGCCCCTTGATCCGCCCGACAAGCTGGCTGAACTGGTCATCGGTGGCCGTGGCCACGCGCAACAGGTCATCCCCGGCTTCGGTGGCCGTATAGCCGCGTGCGTGCCGTTGGAACAGTTTCACGCCCAGCCGCGCCTCAAGTGCGTCGATGTGGCGGATCACAGTCGCGTGGTGCACACCCAGAATATCGGCGGCCCCGCTGACTGTTCCCATACGGGCCACCTGATAGGCGGTTCTGATTTCGTCCCAGTTGTCCATTCGGCGCGCCGCCCTCTGTGCGTGATTTCACATGTGATGTGGATTTTCGCCAATTGTGTTCGTATCTGCAATAGCCAATTTGGCAGGGTACATCCGCAACCCGCGACACAAGGACAGACCATGACCCAAACGATTCTGCATATCGACGCCTCGGCGCGTACTGAAAATTCCATCTCACGCGACCTGACGGCGCAAATCATATCGCGTTTTCCCGACGCCCGCATTCTGCGCCGCGATCTGGCCCAGCCGCTGCCGCTGATTTCAGCGGACTGGATCGGCGCCAATTTCACCCCCGCAAAAGACCGCGATGACGTGCAGCGGGATACGCTGGCTCTGTCCGACACCCTGGTGGGCGAACTGGTCGCCGCCGATGTGATCGTGATCGGCGCGCCGATCTACAACTTTGCAATCCCTGCCGCCCTTAAGGCATGGATCGATCTGATTGCTCGCGCGGGTCTGACATTCGAATACAGCGCGGACGGCCCCAAGGGGTTGCTGCAAGGTAAACGCGCGATTATCGCGGTGGCGTCGGGTGGCACCAAAATGGGGTCCGACATCGACTTTGCCACCGGATACCTGCGCCACGTTCTGGGATTTGTCGGCATTACCGAGGTCGAATTTGTGGCCGCTGACCAGATGGCTCTGTCGCCCGATGCGACACTCAAGGCCGCGCAAGCCTCGGTTCGGGCAATCGCCGCTTAACGGTTTACATACAGCATGGGCAGATTCTAGGGTCTGTCCATGAAGGTCATACGCAACACGCCCGACCACCTGATCCTGAACGATACGCCATGGTTGATCGGGATCATGCTGGCCGGTTTCGTGTTTGTGTTTGTGGCGATCGGGCTTCTTGTGTCCACCGACAACTTGCTTGCAGGGCTTGGCTTTGGCGGAATGGGGGCGTTGCTGGGTGGGGCGTGTTTCGCCGTGTTTGTACGCCGCACTCAGGTTATTCTGAACGCGTCCGACAATAGCCTGAAATTGCAGCGCCAGTCGGTCTTCGGCTATCAAACCGTGACCCATCCGATTGATGATCTGTCCCACGCGATTGTCGAAACCTCTGCACCGTCGCGTACCGGGTCATCCGGCGGGAAAGCACCGTCACGTATCACGCTGGTGTTTCCCGCTGGGATGAGCGCGGGCAATCACCCCGTAACGCAGGTTTACACCAGCGGCGGCGGGGCCGCGCGCGGCGCAGATGCCATCAATACATGGCTTGATGCGCGCCGCGCTTGACTCTGCCACGTTCCCCCGCCTAAAAGCCCGCAACATCCGGAAGCATCAGCCTTCCGGTCCCTTGAGAACAAGGGATCGCCCCCCGTCAGCGCGTTGCGCCCACGGGGGCATTTGTGCATTTAACGCGGGTCCCCTACATCAATAGGGTATTCCGCAACCGACCGAAGGGGGCGATGGCCCATGTTTGAAAACCTATCCGAACGCCTGTCCGGCGTATTTGACCGCCTGACCAAACAGGGTGCGCTGTCGGACGAGGATGTAAAAACAGCTTTGAGAGAGGTGCGCGTCGCCCTGCTGGAAGCGGACGTATCGCTGCCGGTGGCGCGTGATTTCGTCAAGGCGGTGCAGGAAAAGGCGACCGGTCAGGCCGTGACAAAATCAGTCACTCCGGGCCAGCAGGTCGTCAAGATCGTGCACGATGCGCTGATTGACGTGTTGCGCGGCGAAGGCGAACCCGGTGCACTGAAAATCGACAATGCCCCCGCGCCGATCCTGATGGTGGGCCTGCAAGGTTCGGGCAAGACCACGACAACCGCGAAACTGGCCAAACGGCTGAAAGACCGCGATGGTAAACGCGTGCTGATGGCCTCGCTTGATACGAACCGCCCGGCAGCGATGGAACAGCTGGCCATTCTGGGTGTGCAGATCGGTGTGGACACCCTGCCCATCGTCAAGGGCGAAGACCCGGTTGCGATTGCCAAGCGCGCCAAGACCCAGGCCAGCCTTGGGGGCTATGACGTCTATATGCTGGATACGGCGGGCCGGCTGCATATTGATGCGGATCTGATCGCGCAGGCGGCGGCCGTGCGCGATGTGGCCAACCCGCGTGAAACGCTGCTGGTTGTTGATGGTCTGACCGGTCAGGATGCCGTGAACGTTGCCACCGAATTTGACGACAAGATCGGCGTGACCGGCGTTGTCCTGACGCGGATGGACGGCGACGGGCGCGGCGGGGCCGCCCTGTCGATGCGCGCCGTTACAGGCAAGCCGATCAAGTTCGTCGGCCTTGGCGAAAAGATGGATGCGCTGGAGACGTTCGAACCCGAACGTATCGCGGGCCGTATCCTTGGCATGGGCGACATTGTCGCGCTGGTTGAAAAGGCGCAGGACACGCTGGAGGCCGAACAGGCCGAACGCATGATGAAGCGGATGGCCAAGGGCCAGTTCAACATGAACGATCTGCGCATGCAGCTGGAACAGATGATCAAGATGGGCGGCATGCAAGGCATGATGGGCATGATGCCCGGCATGGGGAAAATGGCCAAACAGGTCGAAGAGGCGGGTTTTGACGACAAGGTACTGACCCAACAGATCGCGCTGATCCAGTCGATGACGAAAAAGGAACGCGCCAACCCGCAGATTCTGCAAGCCAGCCGCAAAAAACGCATCGCGCGTGGTGCCGGTCTGGAAGTGAGCGAGTTGAACAAGCTTCTCAAAATGCACCGCCAGATGGGCGACATGATGAAGAAGATGGGCAAAATGGGCAAAGGCGGCATGATGAAACAGGCCATGAAAGGCATGTTTGGCAAAGGCGGCCCCAGCCCCGAAGATATGGCAGCCGGCATGGACCCCAAAGCGCTTGAGGCTGCGGCCCGCCAGATGGGCGGCAAACTGCCCGGTCTGGGTGGCGGCATGGGCCTGCCACCGGGTTTGAGCGGGTTCGGGAAAAAGAAATGATCACCGCTCCTTTTGTTTGTAAATATCCCCGCAGCAAGCGTGCGGCGTTGGCTGTTCCGCACGGCTGCGACCGGAGCTGCGGCCTGTGATGCTGATCCCGACCCTCACCACCGAGCGCCTGATCTTGCGCGCACCCGAAGCGCGCGACATCGCGCCCTTTGCTGCGTTCTATGCCAGCGAGCGATCCCATTTTGTCGGCGGACCGCTGACAGCCGAGGGCAGTTGGCGGATGCTGGCAATGGAAATCGGGCACTGGACGCTCAAAGGTTTCGGGCGCTGGATTGCCGAGACAAGGAACACCGGCGAGGCCGTCGGCCTGATAGGCCTGTTCGAGCCCGAGGGCTGGCCGGAACCGGAAATCGGCTGGGATCTGTTCAACGGTTTCGAAGGCAAGGGCTATGCCACCGAAGCGGGCCACGCCGCGCGGGCCTATGCCTATGACATTCTTGGCTGGCCAACCGCGATAAGCCTTGTGAAACCCGGTAATGACGGCTCGGCCGCTGTGGCAAAGCGGCTGGGCGCATATCCCGATGGCAGCATCACCCATGAACGTCATGGCCCGATGTATGTCTATCGCCACCCTGCGCCGGTCGAACTGGCTGATGGCGGGATCGAGGCTTACTCATGAGCGCCACAGATTTTACCATTCCGGTGATTGAAACCAAACGCCTGATCCTGCGTGGCCCCGAGCCCGAGGATTACCCGGATTTCAAATCGACATTCACCAGCTATCGCGCGCGATTCATGGGCGGGCCGCTGAATGCTTACGAAGCATGGATGCTTTATGCCGCTGAAATCGGCCATTGGCAGATCCGCGGCTTTGGCATGTGGATGATCCACGACAAGAAAACCGATGAAACCTATGGCATGGCAGGTGGCTGGAAACCGGCAAAATGGCCCGAAGCCGAAATCGCATGGGTGATCTGGCCTGAAGCGGTTGGTCAGGGTCTTGCACTGGAAGCGACGCACGCGGCGCGCCGGTATTTCTACAGGAACGGCTGGGACAGCGCGGTCAGCTATATCGATCCCAAGAATCTGGACAGCATCCGTCTGGCCGAACGGCTGGGTGCTGTGAAAGACCCTGATGCGGCTTCGGTAGATGGCAACGACGTTGTGTATCGCCACCCGTCCCCCGCCGCGCTGAACGATACCCAACTGGCCCATGGCATAGATATGGAAATCAGCCATTACGCCGATCCGCTGTTCAAACCGAAAGGCTACGCCATTGACTGACGCCGTATCCCGCGCCGCGATCGTGCTGAAAGAGCACCGCGAAAGCATCGACCGTCTTGATGCCATCCTTGTCTATACTTTGGGCGAGCGGTTCAAGCACACGCAGGCTGTGGGGAAACTCAAAGCCGAACACGACCTTCCCCCGTCCGATCCGACCCGCGAAGCGGCCCAGATCGCACGTTTAGAAGACCTGGCAAAGCGGGCCGATCTGGACCCCGAATTTGCCAAGGCTTTCCTGAACTTCATCATTCAGGAAGTCATCCACCACCATGAAAAACAACAATCCTGACGGGCACCTGCCCGACTGCCATTCCTAAGGAGAAACTCACAATGGCCATGAAAATTCGTCTTGCCCGCGGCGGCTCCAAAAAGCGCCCGTTCTATCGCATTGTTGCGGCTGACAGCCGTATGCCGCGCGATGGTCGCTTTATCGAAAAGCTGGGTACGTATAACCCGCTGCTGCCCAAAGACAGCGAAGAGCGCGTGAAAATGGATATGGAGCGCATACAATACTGGCTGGGTCAGGGCGCACAGCCGACCGACCGGATCGCGCGCATGCTGGAAGCAGCCGGCGTGAAAGAAAAGACCGAGCGTAACAACCCCAACAAAGGCACCCCCGGCGACAAGGCCAAGGCCCGCGCCGAAGAAAAAGCCGAAAAGGCAGCCGCAGCCGAAGAAGCCGCCAAAGCCCCTGTTGAAGAGCCGGAAGTGGTTGAAGAAGCGCCCGCAGAAGAAGCCCCTGCCGAAGAGGCTGCGGCGGAAGACGCCAAAGCGGAATAAGCGGGGCGCGGTCTGGAATGAACAGCTTTTCGCCCGATTTTCAGACCGAACTTGCGCAACTCATGCGGTGGCGGCGCGATGTGCGCCGCTTTCGCACCGATCCCGTGGACGAGGCACTGCTGATGCAGTGCCTCGACGCGTTTTCAATGGCCCCCTCCGTCGGTCTGTCGGAACCCTGGCGCATTGTGCGGGTTGAAAGCGAAACGGCCCGCGCGGCGGCGCTTGCTAATTACCGGTCTGCCAATGCCGCCGCCTTGTCCGGACAAGAGGGTGATCAGGCCGCATCCTATGGTGCTTTGAAATTGTCAGGCATGGCCGAAGCGCCCGTTCAGCTGGCGATTTACTGTGACGAAACAACCCCCAAGGGCAAAGGTCTGGGCGCGGCGAGCATGCCCGAAATGCGCCGCTATTCGGTCGTGGGTGCGATCAACCTGTTCTGGCTGGCCGCACGGGCGCGCGGATTGGGTGTTGGCTGGGTATCGATCCTTGATCCCGACAGAATGACGCGCGATCTTCAGGTTCCGCAAAGCTGGCTGTTGGTGGCCTACCTCTGCGTCGGCTGGCCCGAACAAACCGGCACGGTGCCGGAACTGGAAACCCTGAACTGGGAAAAGCGCCGCGCGCAGCTTCCCATTGAAACCCGATAGGTTCAGCCGGATGTTGCGCCCTGTTAGAACATTGATCATGCTGGTGGCGGTCTTTATGGCTGGCGTTCTGTTCGAACGCAGCCAGAACGGGCAGGCGTGCGACAGGCTGGGCGGGCAATTTGAATCCGGCATTTGCCGGTTGGAGACACAATGACAGAGCTGATCTGTATAGGGGCCATTGCCGGATCTTACGGGGTGAATGGCGCAGTGCGACTGAAAAGCTTTTGCGCGGTGCCGGAAGATATCGGCAGCTATACCCCGCTTTTGTCCGAAGACGGACAAACCGCCTATACCGTCACGCTTGGCCATCCGATCAAGAACGGGTTTACGGCCCAATTGTCGGGTGTGGTCACTAAAGAGCAGGCCGACGCGCTGAAAGGAGCGCGGCTGTTCGCCACCCGCGCGCAATTGCCATCCCTGCCCGATGACGAATTCTATCATGCCGATCTGATCGGGCTAAAGGTGCTGGACACCGGCGGCACGGTTCTGGGCCATGTTAAAACAGTGCTGAACCACGGGGCTGCCGACCTTCTGGAAATCATCCAGCCCGGATCAAGTGCCACGGTGCTGTTGCCCTTTACCAAAGAGGCGGTGCCCACCGTCGATCTTGAATCCGGGCGCATTATCGCGGACCCGCCCGAGGGGCTGTTTTAAGATGGCAAATGCGCGCTGTACAAAGCCGGGAATTCGCGCGCAATCCGGGCCCGGTTGATGCCGCGCCGCATCGTCATTCACATGGGGTTTCACAAAACCGGCACATCGTCGGTCCAGCAGGTGTTGCGTGACAATCGCAAGGCGCTGCGCCCGCATATGCGCAGCCTGCTGCGGTGGGCCTTTTCCGATGTGGTTTCAGCCGCGCGCGGATATTCGATGTGGCGTGATCCGGTGACGCTGCTGAAATTCAACACCCGGTTTGCCCGCGTTCTGGCCGATCTGCCTGCCATGCCCAAGCGTGTGTTGTGCCTGTCTGCCGAAGAACTGGCTGGTCATTTGCCCGGACGTGACGACATGGGTGATTATTCCGCAGCACCCGTTCTGGCCGCCGAAATGGCCGATATTGCACAGGCGCAGTTTCCACGCGCCGAAATCGTGTTTTATCTGTCCACCCGCGCGCCGGACGCTTGGATCGAAAGCGCCTATTGGCAGCATGTCAAATCGTCATCGCTGACGCTTGATTTTGATGCGTTCTGTGCGCGCTATCCGGACGCGGCGACACTGGACAGTACCGTCACCCAGATCGCACACGCCGTGCCTTGCGCCGTGCATCACACCCGGCTTGAGGATACGACGCATCTGCCGCTTGGCCCCGCCACACCTGTCTTGAACCTGTGCGAGGTGCCTGCCGCCACGCAGGCCACACTGACCCACGCGCCCGCAGCCAACACCCGCCCCGACATGGACGTGCTGGCCCGATTGCTGGATGCAAACCGAACGATTACAGATGCAAAGGCGCGCAAACAGGCGAAAGACGCGATTTTGCGTGCAGCCAGGGAGACATCAGAGTGACAAAACCGCCCCGATCCTATGGCCGGAAATCCATTCGCGCCTCGGCGCAACCGCAAGAGTTGATTACCCCGACGCCGGATCTGGCGGGCGTCTGGAAGGCCAAGGTGATCACCCTGTTTCCCACGGCCTTTCCCGGCGTGTTGGGCGAAAGCCTGACTGGCAAGGCGTTACACGACGGATTGTGGCAACTGGAAACGGTTGATTTGCGCCGCTACGGCGAAGGCAAGCACCGCAATGTGGATTACACGCCCGCCGGTGGCGGGGCCGGAATGGTGTTGCGCGCGGATGTTGTCGGGCGCGCGATTGACGACACCCAGAAAACCGCAAAGGGCCGTTGGCCGATCATCTACCTGTCGCCACGCGGCGCGCCGATGACCCAGGCGCTGATGCAGGATTTGGCAGCGGCAGATGGGGTGACGCTGCTGTGCGGGCGGTTTGAAGGCGTCGATGAACGCGTGATCGAACACTACAACATCCAGGAGGTTTCGCTGGGTGATTTCGTTTTGACCGGCGGCGAAATTGCGGCACAGGCGCTGATCGATGCAACGGTGCGGCTGTTGCCCGGTGTTCTGGGCAATCAGGCCTCGACCGAGGAAGAAAGCTTTTCCAACGGATTGCTGGAGCATCCACAATATACCCGCCCCGCCATCTGGAACGGGCGCGAGATACCGGCCATTCTGACATCGGGGGATCATGCCAAGGTGGCCGCATGGCGGCACGATATGTCGAAAAAGCTGACACAGGCGCGTAGGCCAGATCTGTGGGCACGTTACAAAAGCAAACCGGACACGGATCAAAACAATGGTGAATGATCGGTTTTTCGGCACGGAAAGCCAGCAATCGCTGTTGCGGCGGGGCCGTTCGATCTATGATCTTTTTGCCGGGGACGTGCGCGTCAGCTATCACGGGCGCACTGTCGGATTGTTGCGGCCAAGCGCTGAAAGCGGGCCGCTGCTGGATCGTTTGTTCGCTTTGCAAGGCGCCAGCACCTATGCCGATGTCCCGGCCGAGGACGCGGACATTGTCCAATCGGAACTGGAAGCACGCGGCTATTCCATCACACGCTATCAATGCTGGAGTGGTGGCGACACCGTGATCAAAGCCGCCCGAAACATCGTTGCGACATACGCATTGCCCAAGGGCATCACCGCACATTGGATTGACGCGGATGCGCCCGATCTTCATCTTGAACGGCTTGCTGATGTGGCGCTTTGCTGTGGCGTGTTGCCATTGGCCGGTTCAGTTCTGCGCGGGCAACTGAAACCCGGATTGGGCATCGTTGCGCTGGACGAACACGGGCAGGCGGCATCCTGTGCCGCCGCATCAAGTTTTGCCCATCCCGACGACACGATCAGGGGCAGTGAGGCCTGGTGGGGGATGCTGGCCACACACAAGCAGCATCGCGGGAAAAAACTGGCGCTGATTCTGGGGGCGATGGCGCTGCTGAAAATGCATGAGCGGTTTGGGTTTCAGCAGTTCATGACAGGCGTGCAACCCGGAAATACCGCATCCGAGGCGGTCTGCGCCAAAACGGGCTTAAGCCCACAGCCCCGCATCATCCTGACTGCTGTCGATGCAGAGGCCCTGCCCGGCGGGAAATTGACCAGCTAGTTCAGCCACGAACCCGCTTGATCCCGCCCACGCAAACCCCTATACGGCGCAGGTCTGGAATCATTTTGGCTCCGGACGCTTTGGTTTATGGGACCAGGGGATGTGACACGGCGTTCTTCTGCCGCACCATCACAGCCCACGCATCGGCCCCGAATACCAATCGCAAGGAATGACATGTCGATCTCTGGCGGGCGTTACGACGGACCCGATTGAAGACCAAGAGCTCTCGGTGCGCGCAAAACTTCGTGGAACAACCGCGAGCATTTAGGAGAATACGCGATGAATCTGATCGCTCAGCTGGAGGCCGAACAAGTTGCGGCCCTGGGGCATAAAATCCCCGATTTCAAAGCCGGCGACACAATCCGTGTCGGTTTTAAAGTCACCGAAGGCACACGCACCCGTGTGCAGAACTATGAAGGCGTGTGCATCGCACGCAAGGGCGGCAGCGGTATTGCCGGCGCGTTCACAGTTCGCAAAATTTCGTTTGGTGAAGGCGTGGAACGGGTATTCCCGCTGCATTCCACCAACATCGAAAGCATCGAAGTGGTCCGCCGTGGCCGCGTCCGCCGTGCCAAGCTGTACTATCTGCGTGCACGCCGCGGCAAATCGGCCCGTATCGCCGAAGATTCCAACTACAAAGTACTGTCGGACAAAAAGTCCGGCGCATCGGCCTGAGGAACACTGTCATGAAAAAAGACATTCACCCCGATTACCACGATATCAACGTGAAAATGACAGACGGCTCCATCGTTCAAATGCGTTCGACATGGGGCAAGGAAGGCGACACGCTGTCGCTGGATATTGATCCCTCGGCGCACCCGGCATGGACGGGCGGCAGCTCGCGTTTGCTGGATACCGGTGGCCGCGTGTCCAAGTTCAAAAAGAAATACGAAGGTCTGGGATTCTAAGACTCCCGTCGCTTTGCAAGATCAGACGCCGTGCCCATCGGGTGCGGCGTTTTTCATTTGTCTGTCCCTTTGTGTGACAAACCTGCGCAGCAACACGCAATACCTTATCAGTTGTGCTTCCCTTAAGGCGCGGCACAATTTATAGTGGCCAACAATACACCGAAAGGGTGAGGGACAGGCATGGCGCATATCATCGTAGTCGGGAACGAAAAGGGCGGCGCAGGCAAATCCACCGTGTCCATGCACGTGGCCACGGCGCTTGCGCGGATGGGGCACAAGATCAGCGCGCTGGATCTTGATCTGAGGCAACGTACATTCGGGCGCTACATCGAAAACCGCAAAGGGTTTCTGGCCAGTGAAGGTCTGGACCTGCCCAGCCCGGATTGTCACGACCTGCCCGATATTGACAAATCAAGCCTGCGCCCCGGTGAAAACGTCTATGACCACCGCCTGTCGGCAGCCATTGCCGCGCTGGAACCGGACAGTGATTTCATCCTGATCGATTGCCCCGGATCGCATACGCGCCTGTCACAGGTTGCGCATTCGCTGGCCGACACACTGATCACCCCGCTGAACGACAGCTTTGTCGATTTTGATCTGCTCGCCCGTATTGATGTGGGCGGCGAAAAGATACTGGGGCCGTCGGTCTACTCCGAAATGGTCTGGAACGCGCGCCAATTACGCGCCCAGGCTGGGCTGCAACCGCTGGACTGGGTCGTCGTGCGTAACCGCTTGGGTGCGCAGAACATGGTTAACAAGGCCAAGATGGAAAAGGCGATCGACATGCTGGCCAGGCGTATCGGATTTCGCGTGGCGCCCGGCTTTAATGAGCGGGTGATCTTTCGCGAACTGTTCCCGCGCGGTCTGACGCTGCTGGATCTTAAGGATATCGGCGTGAAACAGTTGAACATTTCGAACGTGGCCGCGCGTCAGGAATTGCGCGATCTGGTCAAGGCCCTGAACCTGCCCGGCGTCACGGTTGATTTCTAGGCGTTGTCGCGGGAAGGTCCGTTTGCCAGCCTGATCAAAAGCTGTTTCAGAATTTCCCGTTCCTTGCTAGAAAACGACGCGAGCAATTCCGTTTCGTATTGCTGTGCGATCCCGTTCAAATCCCGGTAAACCGCCTGCCCCCGTTCGGTCAGCGCCAGAATTTCAGATCGTCTGTCGCTTGTGCTGGGGTCACGCCTGAGATAGCGGCGATCAGCCAGTTTCTGCACTGCGCGGCTGATCTTGGTCTTGTGCATTTTTGCGCGATCACAAATGTCTTTTGCCGTCAGCGGGCCATAAACCCCAAGATGGAACAGCACCCGCCATTCCGCACGCAACATGCCACAGCGGTTTTTGTAAACCTGCTGGAACGACAGGCTGCTTGCCTCGGCCGCCTGGTTCAGCAGATAAGGCAGGAAAAGGTGCAGATCAAAATCCTGATTTTGGGCCATGTGCACTCCGTTTCCTTGTTAGTTACAAAAACAACTATTACAGGTGCAACCTGTTTCAGAAAGGATACGTGATGAACCGACAGTCAGATGCGCATGATTTCGTTCAGGCCGACGCACCCGTCGGCACCACCGAAGGCTATATGCCAGGGTTCGGAAACGATTTCGAAACCGAGGCGTTGCCCGGCGCCCTGCCCCAGGGCATGAACAGCCCGCAAAAATGCAATTACGGCCTTTACGGCGAACAGTTGAGCGGCACAGCATTTACCGCCCCTTCGCACCAGAACGAACGCACATGGTGCTATCGTATCCGCCCGTCCGTGAAGCATTCAAACCGGTATTCAAAAATCGATCTGCCCTATTGGAAATCGGCCCCAAATGTAGACCCCGATGTTATTTCGCTGGGCCAGTATCGCTGGGATCCGGTGCCACACGCGGGTGAAAACCTGACCTGGCTGACCGGCATGCGCACGATGACAACGGCGGGCGATGTGAACACGCAGGTGGGGATGGCAAGCCACGTCTATCTGGTCACGCAATCCATGAAAGACGCCTATTTTTATTCGGCCGATTCCGAAACGCTGGTGATCCCGCAAGAGGGACGTCTGCGGTTTTGCACGGAACTGGGTATCATTGATCTGGAACCCAAGGAGATCGCCATTCTGCCGCGGGGCCTGCTCTACCGGGTCGAAGTGCTGGAAGGCCCGGCGCGCGGGTTTGTATGTGAAAACTACGGCCAGAAATTCCAACTGCCCGGGCGCGGCCCGATTGGCGCGAACTGCATGGCAAACCGGCGAGATTTCAAAACGCCCGTCGCCGCGTTCGAAGATCGCGAAGCACCCAGCACCGTGACGATCAAATGGTGCGGACAGTTTCACGAAACCCGGATCGGCCACAGCCCGCTGGATGTGGTTGCATGGCATGGCAATTATGCCCCCTGCAAATACGATCTGCGCACTTATTGCCCTGTCGGTGCGATCCTGTTTGATCACCCCGATCCGTCGATTTTTACCGTCCTCACCGCCCCGTCAGGGCAGGAAGGCACCGCCAATATCGATTTCGTGCTGTTTCGCGAACGCTGGATGGTCGCCGAAAATACGTTCCGCCCGCCGTGGTATCACAAGAACATCATGTCCGAACTGATGGGCAATATCTATGGCCAGTACGATGCCAAACCCCAGGGTTTCATCCCCGGCGGGCTGAGCCTGCACAACATGATGCTGCCACACGGCCCCGACCGGCAGGCGTTTGAAGGTGCTTCAAACGCGACGCTGGAGGCGGAAAAGCTCGACAATACCATGTCGTTCATGCTGGAAACCCGGTTTCCCCAGCATCTGACCCGATTTGCCGCGCAAGAGGCCCCTTTGCAGGATGATTACATCGATTGCTGGGCCGACCTTGAAAAGAAATTTGACGGAACACCCGGCAAGAAGTGAAACAAGAAATGACGTGGCGGCCCCGCCTGCAATCGTGTTTAAAGGACCAAGTGTTGAGTGTTTCAAAAACTGACGGGGCCTTATGTCACCTGCTTTGATCGACTTGCTGTTCTGGATCGCGGTATTTGCCGTTCTGTTTTTTGCGCTGCGCTGGTTACAGTCGCGGCGCAAGGACAAAGACGAATAGCGTTCAAATCTGCACAAGAGGCCGCACATGCCACTGCTGAAATCGTGGGTTGAAACCGCCAACAGCGCAGACAGTCCGTTTCCCCTGAACAACCTGCCCTGCGGCGTATTTTCGACCGCCGACAGCGATGCACGCTGCGGCGTGGCCATCGGCGATCAGATCGTTGATCTGGCCGCACTGGAAGATGCGGGGCTTGTCAGCGTTGGCGAAACACCGGTGTTCGATCTGCCGTTCTGGAATGATTTCATGGATCTGGGCGCGGATGCGTGGGCTGAATTGCGCAGCTGTTTGATCACCCTGCTTTCGGCGGGTTCAAAAGACCAGACCACGGTCGCGCGTCATCTGGTGGCGATGGACGGCGCGCAAATGCACATGCCCATCGCCGTTTCCGAATTCACTGATTTCTACGCCAGCCGTCACCATGCCACCAATGTCGGCACGATGTTTCGCGGCGCGGACAATGCGCTGCCACCCAACTGGCTGCATATTCCCATCGGGTATAATGGTCGCGCCAGCACGGTTGTGATCAGCGGTACAGACATCATCCGCCCCAATGGCCAGACCAAAGCACCGGATGCGGACACGCCGGTTTTCGGCCCGTGCAAGCGGCTGGATTTCGAACTGGAACTGGGCGCAATCGTAGGCACGTCAACGCCAATGGGCCAGATGATTTCCGTGGCCGAAGCGGACCAGATGATATTCGGCTATGTGTTGCTGAACGACTGGTCGGCGCGCGATATTCAGGCGTGGGAATATCAACCGCTTGGTCCGTTTCAGGCCAAGGCGTTTGCCACCACGATCAGCCCGTGGATCGTTACACGCGCCGCGCTGGAACCGTTCCGCACCTATGGCCCGCCCCGAGACACGGCGCTGCTGCCCTATCTTCAGGAACCCGGCCCGATGTTGTACGATATTGATCTTGAAGTACAAATTCAGCCACTAGAAGCACCAATGCCGACGACGATTTGCGCGACCAACTATAATCAGATGTATTATTCCGCTGCCCAGCAACTGGCACATCACGCTTCGTCCGGCTGCACGATGAATTCCGGCGATCTTTTGGGATCGGGCACGATTTCCGGCCCCACACGCGAGACATGCGGATCCTTGCTGGAACTCAGTTGGGGTGGACAGGAACCGCTGGCGCTGAATACCGGAGAGGTGCGCAGCTTTATCGAGGACGGGGATACAATCACACTGTCCGGTCATGCGCAGGGCGACGGGTACAGGATCGGGTTTGGACAGTGCAGCGGAGCCGTAAAGTCGGCGCTGCCATTGACACGCTAAGGTTTTACACCCGTTTCAACCCGAATTGTTTCAGCAGCGACACCATCATCTGTTGCGCCTGTGCCCGGTGGCTGTGGTGGATCGCGCGCGCAGCGTCTGCATCACCGCGCGCGATGGCATCGTATAGGGCGCGGTGATCGTGGTTGGATTGATGCGGCATCGGGCGCATATGCAGCGTCATGGCGCGCGCGCGGCGCACCTGATCGTTGTACATCGCCACAATGCTCTGGATACGGCTGTTGCCGCCCAGCGCCACCAACTCGTCATGGAACGCGGCGTCCGCCGTGGCCCATGCTTCGCGATCTTCTGCGCGCAGCGCAGCTTCCATTTGGTCGATACTGCCAGCCAGTTGCGACAACTGACTGCGTGATAAACCGGCCTTGGCGGCACGATAGGCCGATACGCTTTCCAACTCGGTCAGCACCTCGTATATTTCGGCCATATCATCGGGCGACAGCGCCTGAATGCGCACACCTTTACGTGCCCGCACCTCCAGCAGACCCTGAGCTTCCAGCAACAGCGTCGCTTCGCGTACGGGCGTGCGCGACATGCCCAGACGTTGTGCCAGTTCCTGTTCCAGATGATCGGTTCCTGCCGCCAGATCGCCACTAAAGATCAAAGCGCGCATATCCTCGACTGCGCGTTGGGTCTGGGATTTCGGCTTTGTGCTGTCCGTCATATCTCATCACACCTCGATCTTGCGCCATTCGTGCGCGGACCGGTATATCGCCTCTTCCACCTCGATCACATTGAGATAATCGGCAGCCGTGTTTTCCAGCGGACGGCCGTGCAGCAATCCGGCGATAACATGCGCCTGCAATGCATGAACGCAATCACCGGCAAAACCGGCCCAGTCTTCCGGCTCCAGGATACATCGTTGCTGTATTTCACCGAAGACTCTGTGATGCACTGCGCCAGTGCCGCTAAGTGTCAGCGTTCCCCTGGTGCCTTCCACCAGGGCTTCGCCCAGTGTCATGCGGTGGTTTTCTGCCGCGTGATCCAGATGACGGTTGCCGTCAAACAGGGCACGCACGCCACCGGGGAAATCGAAAATCACATATCCTGCGTCTTCCCCTGCAATAGCCAGATTCATCCGCCGAAGATCGGCATAAACGGCCTGTGCGGGGCCTAGCAGATATTGGAACGTATCAATCCAGTGCACGGCTGTTTCATGCACCAGAAGGCGGGGCATCGTCTGGAAATAAGGCTGGCGATCCAGATAGGCCTGTGGCCCCTGCCCATCACCGGTGCGCAGGCGGAACGTGATCTGATGCACGGTGCCAATGGCATCGCTGTCGATCTGGTTCCTGATCAGACGGTACCACGGCTGGAAACGGAAATTTTCATGAATGATCAACGGCACGTTCGCCTGCGCGGCCAGCGCCTTGGCATTGCGCGCCTGATCCAGCGAAGAGCAGAACGGTTTCTGGCAGATGATCGCGGCAATCCCGTGATCCAGCGCGGTTTTGATTGCATCCAGATGGGTTTCGGGCGGCGTGATGATATCCAGAAGATCGGGGCTGGTCGCTTTCAGCATCGCAGGCAAAGTCGGATAGGCGGGCGCACCGGTTTCACCCGCCTTGACAAGGTTCGTGTCTGCTACACCGACCAGATCGGTCTCGGGCAATCTGCGCCAGGCGTCATAGTGGAACCGGCTGAAATATCCCGCTCCCAGACCTGCAACGCGGAGTTTCATCGGCTGGCCCGCAGCGCGTTCAGAACTGCCGCTGCCGCTTCTTGTGTTGTGGCGGTCCCACCCAGATCGCGCGTGGTCTTGACGCCATCCGCCACCACACGATCCACTGCGCGTTCCAGCGATTTCGCATCCCTCACCATCGCGGGATTGTTGTGTTTGGTACCCAGCCAATCCAGCATCATCGCCCCGGACAACAGCATAGCGAACGGATTGGCGATCCCCTGCGTCGCGATATCGGGCGCGGATCCATGGCAGGGCTGGAACACGGCGTTTTCATCACCGATATCGGCTGACGGTGCCATGCCCAATCCCCCCATTAATCCCGCTCCCAGATCAGACAGGATATCCCCGAACATGTTTTCCGTGACCATCACATCGAAAACCCACGGCTTTTCGACCATCCAAAGCGCCGTTGCATCGACATAGGCGTGATCGGCCACAATGTCGGGAAAGGCTTTGGCCTCACCATCGAAAATTTCGCGGAAAAAGGCAAAGGCGCGGAACACGTTGGCCTTGTCCACACAGGTTACACGTCCCGCGCCAAGCCCGCTGGCCTTGCGCTTTTGCGCAAGATCGAATGCAAATCGGAACAGTTTCTCGCTGGTGTGGCGGGTAATGCGCAGGGTCTCGCGGGCCTCGTCCTGTTCGACCTCGCCGCAGCCTTGTGTGTGAAACAGGCCTTCTGTGCTTTCCCGGATCAGCACGAAATCAACCGGCTGGCCGCCTTCCAGCTTCAGCGGGGTACGCTGGCCCGGCAGAATGCGGACAGGGCGGACACCGGCATAAAGATCAAGCGCCTTACGGATTTCGATTTGTGGCGAAATTTCGGTTCCATCCGCGTACCGCACCGATGGCAAGCCCATTGCAGACAATAGGATTGCATCCGATCTGCGCGCGATCTTCATCGACGCCGCAGGCAGCGCTTCGCCGGTTTTCGCATAATGCGCTGCACCTGCCGCCGCAGACACAAAGGTGAACCCGTAATCGCCTGCATCCGTCGCCAGCGCGTTCAGGATATCAAGGGTCGGGCGGGTGATTTCAGGGCCGATCCCGTCCCCTTCGAAAACGGCAATTTCAAACTGGCTGACCATAACATCCTGACTTTCCGGGTCGCAGACCCACCTGCGGATTTGACGCGTGATGAAACGCTTGTTATCAGAATATTAATGTATACGCTAATTGATACGCAAGTTTCATTTTGCCCAACCGGGGAGACATGCAAGAATGTTTGCAGTGACTGTCATCTTTGACATCCACACCGAAGAGATGGACCGGTTCATGCCGCTGATGCTGGAAAACGCCACCCTGTCCCTGCATGGCGAGGCAGGGTGCCATCAATTTGATGTCTGCACCGATCCCTGCCGCCCGAACGAGGTTTTTCTGTACGAGCTTTATACCGACGCTGCCGCGTTCGACGTGCATTTGCGGTCGGACCATTTCAAACGCTTTACCGCAGAGACCGCGCCGATGATCGCAGCCAAAAAGGTGCGGACCTACAGGGCTGTCCAACAATGAACTGGACTGTCCACGCCCTGAAATATGCTGAACGTAACACCCGCACCCGCGCCGACAGCTTTATCTTTGATGACAATCATGATGCGCCTCATGCGATGGATTATTTCATCTGGGTGCTCCGACGCGGCGACGAGGTTATCCTTGTCGATACCGGTTATGACGCCGCCGAAGCCAAACGGCGCAACCGCCCGATCCTGCGCGAACCAGGCGCCGCATTGCAAGGAATAGGCCTGCGCCCCGAAGACATTACGACGCTGGTCATCACTCATCTGCACTATGATCATGCGGGCGGCTTTGCCCAGTTTCCCAACGCAACCATCCACTTGCAAGCAGCCGAAATGGCCTATGCCACCGGTCCGTGCATGTGCCACGAGACATTGCGCATGCCATTCACTGCCGATCATGTGTGTGATGCCATCAAACGTGTCTATTCGGGACGGGCCGTGTTTCACGATGGCGATGGGCAGATTGCGGATGGCGTTACCGTGCATTGTCTGGGGGGCCATTCCCGCGGGCTTCAGGCTGTGCGTGTGCAGACCGATGCCGGCTGGCTGTGTCTGGCATCGGACGCCGCGCATTATTATGAAAACGTCTTACTGCAAAAACCGTTCCCTATCGTGGTGGACATCGAAAACATGTTGCAGGGGTTTGCCCGCCTGAAAAAACTGGCCAGCACAGATGGTCTGATTATTCCGGGTCATGATCCACTGGTGCGCGACTGTTTTCCGGTGGACGGGCCGGAATACGCGTTCCGGCTGGATCAGGGGCCGAAAAAGGCAATTCCGTTTTGAAGCTGGGTGTGATCGCAGATGATTTTACCGGCGCGTCCGACATCGCGCTTACGCTGGCCGAAGGCGGCATGACCGTCAGCCAGTTTGTCGGGGTTCCCGCAACTGCCGCGTTGTCCTTTGATGCCGGTGTTATCTCTCTCAAATCCCGCACCGCGCCAAAGACCGAGGCTGTAGCGCAATCATTGGCGGCGGGCCGATGGTTGCTGGCGCAGGGCTGTACGCAGATTGTTTTCAAGGTCTGTTCAACCTTTGATTCCACAGACGACGGCAACATCGGGCCGGTGATCGAGGCACTGGCCGATCTCACTGGCGAAACGCGTGTGCTCGTTTGCCCTGCCTTTCCGGAAAACGGGCGCAGTGTCTATCAGGGGCATTTGTTTGTGGGCGATCACCCGCTGCATGAAAGCGGCATGCAGCATCATCCGCTGACCCCGATGACCGATCCCGATCTGCGCCGCGTTCTACAGCGCCAAACCAACTGGAATGTTGATCACATTGACGCCCGCACTGTGTTTCAGGGGACGGATGCGATCACAGCGCGCAATCAGGGCGCAAAGGCAATGGTGATTGTCGATGCAATCCGGGATTCGGACCTTATCGCCATTGGTACGAGTGCGCGTGACCGTTTCCTTTTATGTGGCGGGTCCGGCATCGCACTGGGCCTGCCAGCGAATTTCGGCATCACCCGCCATTCAATCGACTGGCAAGGTGCCAAGGGGCGCGGTGTGGTTTTGTCAGGGTCCTGTTCGGCCGCGACGCGCGCGCAAGTGGCGTTTTTCAAGGAACGCGCCCCGTTTCAGGAAATCATCGCTGCCTCTGTCATGGACGGCACGCAGACGGCACAGGGGATCGCAGAATGGGTCTTGGCGCAAGATGCTGCGCCGCTGGTCTATTCCTCGGCGGACCCCGAGGCGGTGCGGGCGGCGCAGGTGACATACGAGAAGGATGTGATTGCCGCAAAGATCGAAGACCTGTTCCGCGAATTATCCCGAATACTGGCCAAAAAAGGGGTAACACGCATCGTTTCGGCGGGTGGGGAAACCTCGGGCGCTGTGATTGCCGGACTGGGCGCCAAGGTATTGCACATCGGCCCGCGAATCGCGCCCGGCGTACCTGCCCTGAAAATAGCGGGCCAGAATATGGCGGTCGCGCTGAAATCCGGTAATTTTGGCGATGAACAGTTTTTTCAGACCGCGCTTGACCAGCTAGAGGCAAAAGCATGACAGAAGAAACCGCCGCCCGGGACGACATGGCACGTTGGGCCAAATCCATGTTTGATCGCGGCCTGACGGGGGGATCGTCAGGCAATATTTCCGTGCGTCTCGACAACGGATCGGTTCTGGTTACACCCACCGGAACCTCAATGGGGTTTCTTGATCCGGCACGCATCAGCCATCTGGACCCAACGGGGCGACTGCTGTCAGGCGATGCCCCCACCAAGGAACTGGCGCTGCATGATGCGTTTTACCAGACACGCACGGGCACGGGCGCTGTGGTGCACCTGCATTCCTGTCATGCGGTAGCCCTTTCGGCCCTGCCGGATGTGGACCCCGAAAACGTTCTTCCACCCATCACGGCCTATGGCATCATGAAACTGGGGAAGGTCAGGTTGCTGCCGTTTTTCATGCCGGGCGATCCGGCAATGGGCGAGGCTGTGCGCGGCCTTGCAGGAAAACGCAGTGCTGTCTTGCTGGCCAATCACGGCCCAGTGGTGGCAGGCAAGGATCTGGACGCCGCCGTCTATGCGATGGAAGAACTGGAAGAAACCGCCAAACTGACGCTGATGTGCCGCAACATGTCACCCAATCTGTTGAATGATGCGCAGATTCAGGCCCTTGTGCGCAAATTCGATGTCGACTGGTAGCACTGGTTTTTCTTCAGCAATTCTGCCGCGGGATTGCCAGTTGCGTTACGAAAGGCCATCACAGGGAAACGACCCGAATACAGCAGTTGCGCGGGCTCACTTCTGACCAAAGGAAACCATGATGCGTAAGATCACGCTTGCCGCCACCCAGATGGCCTGCACCTGGGATGTGGATCAAAACATCGCCACAGCCGAAGCTTTGGTCCGCGAGGCCGCGGACAAAGGCGCGCAGATGATCCTGTTGCAGGAATTGTTTGAAACGCCGTATTTCTGCCTGACCGAGGAGTACGACCATCTTGCACTGGCCAAACCGATGACGGACAGCCGCGTCGTTTCGCATTTTCGCGCGCTGGCGGCGGAATTGGGCGTGGTTCTGCCGGTGTCTTATTACGAAGAGGCCGGGCTAGCACGATTCAACACGATGGAAATATTCGACGCCGACGGCAGCCATCTGGGCAAATACCGCAAAACACATATTCCGCAATTTCCCGGCTATGAGGAGAAATTCTATTTCTCGCCGGGGGATACCGGTTTTCACGTGGTAGACACCCGTTTTGGCAAGCTGGGATGCGGTATCTGCTGGGACCAGTGGTTTCCAGAAACGGCGCGCGCGCTTGCGTTGCAAGGTGCGGAGGTTCTGATGTTCCCAACGGCAATCGGGTCGGAACCCGCGCACCCTGATCTGGACAGTGCTGCGCACTGGCGGTTGACGATGCAGGGACATTCGGCGGCCAATATCATGCCGCTGGTGGCCTCGAACCGGATCGGCCGGGAAGCACAGGATGGCGTTGAACTCGACTTTTACGGCACCTCGTTCATCACCGGCTATACCGGTGAAATTCTGGCCGAGGCCGACCGGACGACCCAAACGATACTGACCGCAACTGTCGATCTGGACGAAGCCGCGAAATACCGGCGGAACTGGGGTGTTTTCCGCGACAGACGTCCCGACAGCTACGGCGCCGTGGCCACCTTAGACGGACAGCAACGCAAAACGTGAGAAAGGCTTTTGTTCCGTCGCTTTCTCCAAAGCTTTGCCGATTTGCGTGTGTGGTTCTCCAAACGACCGGCAGCCCGACCCCAAGATTTTTCAACATCGCGCAAAGACGCGTTACGGACTTGCTATCAGACTTTGCTACAACGCAAAAAAGCCGCCAAAAGCAGCTTGATGGTCTCGAGTTTTTTGGCTGAATTTTGGTTACGGCAGGTGAGGTTCTTTGCAGCCAAGGAATGCCGCGCATTGATGCGATCAGGCAGGTGCAGATAACCGAGCAAACATTTTGTCGTTGGCGCAAGCAGTATGGCGGCATGGGAACCGACCAACTGAAGGAACTCAAATGTCTTCAGAAGGCGAATGGCCGGTAGCGCAGGGGGGTGTCGGATTTGAATTTGGACAAGCTCATCCTGCCGGAAACTGCACGGGGAAACTTCTGAGCCCCTCTCGCCGCCGAGCCTGTATAGATCAAATTCGCAACCCAATGCGATTGTCTGAGCGACAGATGTGCAGGGTCTTGGGCCAACACCGACCCTCTCAGATACAGTTGCCAGTGCGGTGTGCGGATGAGGCGCGCCTGGAGGCCGACATGATTGAGCTACTTGTTCCAATTCGGTTTGCCACAAGCTATGCGAAGGCAAGTTGGTCTCCTTGGCCAGCGGGTCAATATCGCCAGCGTCGGTGAGTGAGAACTTAGGATCTTATGACGGGAGTTGTTGATCGGAAGGGCGCTGGGACTGATCGGAACCGTCTGGCGACTGGACAATCACGGACGACACATTGGGTCGCGCGACGAAAGTTTCGATTGCGGGTAGCGCAACTCTCGTGTTTTTTCAGCACCATAATTAGTTCGCAAAAACAAGAAACCGTTCAAGAATGATACCGCCGAACCTCAGACAGCAGAAATTACTATTGGCCAAACCAAAGGTGTGACATGCAAGAAGTTTATATCGCCGGCTCGCCGCGTACGCCAAGGCATTGTCAGATTAAACCGATCTGCTAGGGCAAGCTTTATGAATTTCGGATGCCTTCGTGTCGCGGTGCTTGGTGATGTCCAAACAAATGTGAAAGTTGCGCTGGAGATACAAAGCTTCGAGCGGAAAGAGACCGACAAGGTCGTTTAATCTGACAATGCCGAAGGAGGTATTTATATGTGACCTGCCCCCCGGAACTTCCCTCAATTTGATGTAGAGTTTGCTCAACCTTTCGAAGGAGTAAACAGATGCGAAAGACCGAGCTGATCTATCCCGACAAGATCATCGCGATCCAAGGCAAGGATATCCCTGACATGGCGATTGACACGCCCATCGGATAACCGGCCTCAGGTCGCAATGCGCTCCAGTGGAAGTTTGGGCTTCCAAGCAAGACTCTTCCAGTGAGAACGATAATCATGCCGAGAGCCATGGATGCTGAAAAGGTGAATGCGAAAAGGAGCAGGGAATATCCAGGTACAAAAAGTGTGAGCACTGCAATCGCTTTGACATCGCCACCTCCCCAAAGCCGGAAAGCAAACCCAGCTACACCCAGAGCGAATACTGCGCAGCCTGTGATTGCACGATAGGCTGCTTCGTGACCCGACAGAAACAGTGGTGCTGAAAGTATGAAGCCCGCAAGCATTGTCAGAACAAGCCGATTGGAAATCTTCAGATCCTTTAAGTCACACAAAGCCATCGTTACCAAAAGAGGAGTGATCAAAACCAACGGAGCAAATTGCATCATTTCAAGCGACATATGCCCGATCCGAAGAAGTTGGTTGGCTCGATATAGCCGGGCTCAGAAGGTAATGGATCAGTTCAGGTTGAGTGCTGACACCCGTTTTGGCGTATATATTCCGCAGGTGGGTGCGCAGAGTCGAGATGCTGATTGATAGCTCGAACAGCAAGGCCTTGTTATTTAGGCCCCGAGCCAGCAAGGAACAAACCCGAAATTCTGCTCGGCTCAGTTGGCACGGGTTTTCCAGTGATAAGACATCCTTCAATCGCCTTTGGGCGACCTTGCCGCGCATTTTAGACAGCTTTGCTTCTAAAACCTGCCCCAACGCACGTTTATTCCAACAATCGGAAAGGACGACGCCGAAAAGTGACAGGTGATCATCAAAACCGTAAGGAAGTTGGTGACCGAAATGCAGTTCCAGAAAGTCAGCGTTTTCGTTTTTTCGATCAAGCAAAATTATGACTGATTGGGTCAATCTGTTACTTTGAAAAATGTCGGTGAGAGCTTCGTTATCTTCAAAGTCATCCAGGCAGCCAAACCAGACGGACCCCAACTTGGCGCTCGGCAAATTGTTGCCACAGATCACCTTGGCGAAGGAGACGTCGACATTGTGCGTGATGTTGGACAGCTGGCAAGGAGCACCGAAGCTGAGAACCTTCGCCCTACCAGATTCGCATCGCATATCAACACGACTGATTGAAGCAAAGTCGGCACCTATAAGCTGGGCCGTATGGCGCAATGCGTCCAAAAGCGGATGGCTGCCTAGAAAGGCCTGGCATAAGACTTCGGTAACTTGAATCAGGTCTGACGACGGCGCGCGGGCACCTGACGCGTAATTGCGCGCCGAAAATAAATTACTCATACTCTTTAACACTGACCGAAATTCGATCAAAGCCCTCTTACAAAAAGGCCCCCACCAATTATTTGTCTCGATTCTTTTTTGGTCTGAAACCACCTAAACTAAATTGAAAGTTAACTCCAAATTCGATTATTTAAAAGTTTTACAGAGAATAAGGCTATATTGATGCCGATTCTGGAAACGCATCCGTATACAGCGCAATAATGTAGCGAAATCGGGATCAATAATTATGCTCCGAAGCCCCTGAAGTAACGAATCACAGAAGGTGCGGCGGTGATAATCATCAGTGTTGGAAGCATAAGTGATGCCAAAACGGCTGACATTTTCACTGGTAACTGGTTTGCTAGTTCCTGCGCTCTAGTCTCGCGTCTCTCCCGCATTTCGGTCGCATAAACTGTCAAAGCGTCTGACATGCTTGTCCCATACCGCATGGACTGCTGGACTACCGTCGCAAACGAGCTGATCTCTTCAACTCCAGAACGTCGCGCCATTTCGGATAGTGCCGTCGCACGGGAGCGCCCAGCCTGAATTTCGTGCTGCGTGTTGAGAAATTCGAAAGCCAGATCCGGAGATGCAACGGTCAATTCGTTGCCGACCCGGGTCATTGCCGCGTCGAACCCAAGACCTGCTTGAATTGAAATTTGCAAAAGATCGAGCGCATTCGGAAAGGCTTCCCGAATCCTGCGCTGGCGTTCCTTCAAGCAGCGGTTCAGCCAAACTGCGGGCAGAAAATACCCAATCGCCGTTAATATACCGACCAGTTGAATCGCGTTGGACTGGCTAATGGATGCAAAAAAACTGGCAATCGATAAGGGAACAGGAATTCCCGGCACTCTTGAGGCGACGATAAGCGCGGCCACCATAAGAGGTAAAAACAAGCCCAACCATACGCGCGTCAACGTATAGATGCGCAAAGCACTTGAGCCTGTGAACCCGGCTTGGATGAGTTTGTCCTCAATCTTGCGCCGTTCCGATTGCCTACTTGGCAGCGCGGCCTTGAACAGGCCTTTGGGTGTGGCGACTGTATCTCGCAAAAGTCCACGGTTATTGCGTGCCTCAAATCTTTGGTTGCGCAGATTGGCAATGCGCGCCGCTGCAGGGTGACGCTGGCTTAGCGCCGAACTGATTGCCGCAAAAAGCAGCAGAATACCGAGACCAAAAAGCGCCAGCAGAAGTGTTTCGGCCTGAAGGCCAAACCGGTGTGAAAAACTTTCTAAAATATTGTTCATGATGCTTACCTCAGACGCGGAAATTGACAAGTTTGTTAAGAATTATGACGTTGGAGACCATCAGAACCACAACCAGCGCTGCAAGTTTGACGAAGGCTGGATCGTCACTGATATCGGTATAGTATCCTGGCGCATTGAAAGACATGACGGCCATAATCACCAGCGGAATAATTGACAGCAGAAGCCCTGACAATCGCCCTTCCGAAGAAATCGCTCGGATCCTAGAACGAAGCGCGATCCGCCGTCTGACCACACTTGCCAGAACTGAGACGATCCGCTCAAGGTCGCCACCGGTGCCATGTTGGATGGCAAGACTCGCCGCCAGGTATTGTGCGTCTTCCGAACCGACCCGTTCAGCGAAGTCTTGAACTGCGTCCGGCAGCTCTTCGCCGAAGTTGACCTGGTCAAAAATAATACCGAACTCTGACCCGATGGGATCTTGCATCTCGTCGGCAACAGCCTTGATAGAAGTGTTGACGGGGTGACCAATTCTAAGCCCGCGGGCCATAAGTTCCAACGCGTCCGGCAACTGGTTGGTGAGATCTTTCCGGCGCTTTTCCTGACGGGATTTTAAGATTAAGACAGGAGCAAGCGCGCCCAAAAGAAATGCGATTGGAGCGGCTTGCCAAATGGGCAGGAACAGCATCCCAACAACGGCGAGCGTCGCGGTACCCCCTGCAGATAGCAGTAGAAAATTCTGCACTGACACTTGCAATCCCGCTTGCATAAGCATCTCGGGCAGTTGTCCGTACAGCGGCACCCGAGCCAGAAACCCTTTCGGTGTTTCGGGACGCAGAAGCATGAGCCGGTCTTCGCCCTTCACACCATCGCGGATCATGCGCAGGCGGCGATTGCGGGCTTCCGCCTGGTTTTCCCCGCGACGCATGAGATGGCCCAGCCCACTGACCAGCATGAATATACCGACGAAAACGCAGGCCAAGGTCAGATAGTTTAGCAGTTCGATGGAATATATGCTGTTCATATCTTAGTCTCCTGTAACCCGAAATATGTCTGGATCAAGATCAACACCAGCGGCTGTCAACAAATCAAAGCATTTTGGGCGAATACCAGTAGAAACAAACTCGCCCAACACTTCGCCTTTCTCGGTGCGTCCCCGCTTTTGGAACACAAAGATATCCTGCATTGTAACAACAGCACCCTCCATTCCTGTAATCTCCGAAATGCTGGTGACCCGGCGAGACCCGTCCGCAAGCCGTGACAAATGCACAATGAACTGCAAACCTGAGGCGATCTGTGATCGAACGGCGGCTGCCGGGAACTCGATACCTGTCATCGTGACCATTTGTTCCAAACGACCCAATGAATCCCGCGCCGAGTTGGCATGCACGGTGGTCATGGAACCGTCATGCCCCGTGTTCATCGCCTGCAGCATGTCAAACGTTTCGGCGCCGCGAACCTCACCGACGATAATTCTATCAGGGCGCATACGCAGTGCGTTGCGAACAAGATCGCGTTGGATGACCTGTCCGTCGCCTGATGGTGTGGCGGGGCGTGTCTCAAGGCGGACCACATGTTCTTGCTGAAGCTGTAGTTCAGCAGCATCCTCGATCGTAACAATACGTTCGCTGTGATCGATAAACGAGGACATTGCGTTCAGCATAGTTGTTTTACCCGAGCCTGTGCCACCCGCGATCAGAATGTTCAGGCGGGAATAGACAATTGCTTCTAGAAAACGCGCTGCTTTTTCGTTCAGCGCTCCGGCCGCGACCAGCTTGTCCATTGTGAGCTTGGATTCAGAAAACTTCCGAATTGAAACGCTTGGTCCGTCAATGGAACAAGGGCGGATAATGGCGTTTACGCGGCTACCGTCTTCCAAGCGAGCGTCTACCCATGGTTGGCGTTCATCGACACGGCGTCCAATCTTGCTGACGATCTTGTCAATAACCCGCAAAAGATGCTTTTCATCGCGGAAACGAACGGGCACGCGCTCCAAAAGACCTTGGCGTTCGACATAGACTGTCCGGTATCCATTCACCAGAATATCGTTGATCGTCGGATCGGCTAGAAGTGGCTCCAATGGACCGTAGCCCAAGATTTCGTCGAGAAGCTCATCCACGATCTTGTTAAAATCGTCGCTGTTGAGCGGGCGGCCCGTTTGGCCAAGGGTACTGCTGACAACGCCGGCGACTTCCCGGCGCAGCGCATCTTGCTCCACCTTTTCGATGACGGACAAGTTGAGCCGGTCAAGCAACGCTTCGTGAAGAGTGCTCTTCAGCTCCAACCATTCTGTCAATTGGCTGTCTGCTTGCACGGGTTCAGGCTGAATTTCCTTTTCTACCTGTTTTGCTGGTTGGCTGTGCAGTTGAATAACTTCCGCTTCGTTTGAGCGTGTGGCCCGTGAGAATTTTTCGAACATTTTAGTGGCTCCAATTAGGCGATTTTGCCAACGCGAACGTTTGCATTGAGTAGTGATTCATCCATGATTTTGCGACCCATGGTACGGATGGCTTTTGACAAGGCACAGCTACTCGAAGTTTGCGAAAGCAACTGGCCGCGATCCCGCGCATGCTTTGCATTGCGAACGTCGAATGGCAGCCAATACTTCAAGTCGCGACCGAGTGCTTTTTTCGCCTCGACATGATGTCCTGACCGAAACGTTGGTTTCGCTTCATGGCCGACAACCATCTCCACAGGGGGTTCCAAGCGCTCCTTGGCAAAGAAATCAATCAGCCGACAGGCTTGGCGAACAGAAGAAACCGTGCTGTCACTGACCATCAGCATCCGGTCTGTGGCCTTCACCACAGCGCCTAGCCACTCAACCAATGCGCGCGGCAGATCGATTACAACATAGTCGTATTCCTGACGCAGGTTTTCGATTAGTGCATGAACTTGTTCGCGTGTCAGAGCATCCAACGGCATAAATTCTTCCGGGGCAGTCAGCACATCCAGACCAGAGACATGCTGTACCATGGATTGCTGCAGAAACGTGTGGTCCGGCGTCACACCGCCCTGCGCCATTCGCAAAAGCCCGTTGGATGGCGTAAGGTCGAGTGCCGTTGCGACGGTGCCGAACTGAAGGTCCAGATCGACAATGGCAACCTTGTTCTTTTTCTTTTTCTTGAAAATGCCTGTGTGGCCCTGCAATTGGTCGGCAAGATTGACCGCCAAAGTGGAGGCACCGATCCCTCCGCGGGCAGGGCATACACTGATAACTTGGCCCAAATGTTCCGTCTGCGGATTGTAGATCGCGGGCAGCAGGGACATGTCGGCTGTAAGGCGCTCGATTTGTTCGTTCAATTCTTCCTGCCCGATTGGAAAGGGCAGAATTTCGTCCACACCAGACTTTTTCAAAGCGCGCGCCGCGGATAGCGAAATGTCTTTATTGCTGAGCGCAAGCAGAGTGCATTTTGATCCAACCTGCCGACGCAACGAACCGACAATATCTGCGTCTTTTTGTTCCGATAACTGGAACACAACGAGATCGTGTTCGCTTAGGAACCGGCTGGCGGATCCGTTGACGGAGGACAATGTCCCGCTCAATGTCTCGATGGAAAGGTCGTTCAGTCGGTCGACTGCCTTCAAGACAGAGGCATTGATTGCATCATCACCAGAGATAAGGCCCAATGATTTATTTGTCATTTCGAAGATCCCTTCTTTTGAAAATTTAGCCATTGGTTCCGCTGGCAAGGTCTTCGCCAGGCAAGGTGGCTGTGAAGTCGATTAAAATTTTGAAGTCTGCTGTCGCGGTTGTGAGGGCATTCGTTTCCGGTGTGTCCGTGCCGATCACCAGGGCAGCGAGTCCCCCCAGCGGAGAGATGAAACGGAACGGAAGGTCTTCTATGGTGACCGTGACCATTGGAACATAGGGTCCACCCAAAAAATTCATTTGAGGGTCAAATTCATAAGCGAAAGAAATGTTCCCCTCGTCGAAGTCGGCGGTCGGATCATTTGGCACCGCAAACTGCAGCATGTTCCAAATTTCGGTCACTGTGTTTTGCGCTTCGGCTCCAACCGGGGCTGCGCCGGTGCAAATCGTAGCGGCTGGTTCTGTGCACACGCCTGCTGCAAAACTACAATTGGTGCCAAATCTAGGACCCGTAATGTCAGTATACGTACCCCGGGCGTTGGTTGTAGGAACCGCACTGCAAGCAGGAGGCATCACGGCCGCCATGCGCGCGGCGACCTGTGCCGTTTTCTCTGCCGCGACGTACTGGAAAGCTAGGCGGCCGAAATCTATCAGGCCTAGGAAGATCAGGAGGAACAATGGCAGTACAAATGCCATCTCGGTGATCGTTGAGCCTTCCTCATCGCGCTTGAAACGCAATGCCGTCCGGGAAATTTTTTGCAATCTGTAAATCATGGCCCAAATATCCGACTTCTATCTGTCACTGTGGTCTGGATCTGTGCGACTTCTGAACCTCCAACCAATTGAAACAGCGGTGAAAATGGCAGCCCCGTAATAGTCAGGGAGGCGGTCACAACGGCCACCGGCGTGGGAGACACTCTGTATTCTCCGGCAACGCCCACGCACTCCAAAGACAAGGTGTCGAGCGCGATGATGATGTCGTTCGTTGAAAGCGAACTCAAGGAGGTTGCCACCGCGCCCTGGTAGTTACTTATTGAGGCACTGGGTGTCGGCGCACACAGATCAGATGGGGCAATCCGGCCAACATAGCGCGCGGTGTCGCGTACGCCTGTGATTGCATTCTGGAATGACCAGTAAAGACGTCCACCCTCAACGATCAGTGCGAAGGTCGCGAACAGGATCGGGAGAAGTATTGCGAATTCGACCAATGCTGCCCCGGATTGATTTTGCCGGAAGCGACGGAACGTGTTTTGGATATGAACAGTAATTTTTGGCATGAACTTACTCATAGAGCTGCACCAGGTCGTGTACGACGCCACCCGAACCCATGCCGCCGGGAGCGCTGCCGACACTACGGATTACTTCGCCGTAGATGATTGCGTCAGCGCCATTGCCATCTGATTCCGAAGGACGCACAAGGAATATCTCGATAAACTGAGCCACCGGAATAACGCCAGATCCGCCGTTAAGCTCCGATTCATGCGCTGCACAATCAATGCCAGCCACTGTGATGACCCGGCGCCGTGGATCGGCGCGGGAAGGCGAAGGCGGCTGACAGGCAGGCAGGCTGCTTTCTGCTTTGCCAGCGGCCGTCAGAATGCTTTGCAAAGCGTTTTGGTTGGTGATCTCTGCGTTATAGATTTCATAGCGTGTTCCATTGATCGGGAACCAAGCGGGGATGCCCGTCGGGATTGTTTGGCTGAAATCAGCGCCGTAATTGATCGTCAGGTAGTCTTCGAGCCCGGCGCCGAAAGATCCGTCGCCGATGCGCGTGGTTGGGCAACCGCCTGAACCAAAACAATCATCAAGCGGCAGCCCGACCGTCGCAGTAGTGTCGATCACGCCGTCCACCTCATAGGGTGGCGCCTGTACGCTCGTGCAATTATTTCCGTTGGCCGAGGTGATCCAGCCATCGAGTACATGCGGAGAAGACGCAAAGTTGTCCACGTCATACTTGTTTTCGGAGCCGAATTGTTTGGCACTTGACTCGAACCGGTCAAACCGCGTGTTAAATCCCGCGATCATGTTACCAACGCTCAAACCCGGCTTGGTTTCGACGCCGCGCTGGCTGAAGCACATGGAAACAGCGCGCGACGCGGCCAGCGCGCAGCTATCTTCCTGTCCTGCTGGTGCAGAGGCGCAAGCTCCCGCGGTATCGATTGCCAAAGCGTCGCTATTGGTTGCCAGAAAGCCAAAATTTCCTGGTCCCCATTGTTCATTCCCGCCGCCCTGGCTGACCATCTTGATCATTTGCCCTTCGGACACATCGAGGTTTGGTTGTGGCAGGCAAATGAAAATTGGAGTGATGTCGCATGCGATCAGCGTAAACCCTGCAACGGCTTCGGCGCTCACGCTGGCAAAGGGACGGGCGTTGCCCAAGAGCGAAGCAGTGGCTGATGCCAGCGGCGTATCAATTTCGTGCGTATCCACAATGACACGAACGAAACCAGCCAGAGGTCCACTAGCGGGATCCGATGTGTCAAGAAGTTGCGCAGCCTGCCCAGGCTCGATGGAGTCGTTGGGCGGATATTCATAGAAAAGAAGTTGGTAGTCTGTCTCGCCAGACAAAAGCTGATCTTTGTTGCGCACGCCAAAGGTTTGCGTGTCGCGGATCATGCTCGCTGCAGCGTTCGTGGCGCGCGTGATTGAATCTGCGTGCCCGTCAAGTTCGCCGGCGGCTGCCAAGGCGACATTGTCGGCGAAACTTTGAAGCTCGGCTTGAGTGGTTGTAACGCGACCTAGGTCAAAAGCGATAGCAGCCATGCCGATCATCACCGACAGAGCGACCGCTACGAACACCAGGATAGCGCCATCCTCGGACCGGTGGAATTTTGATATTTTCTGAGAAATACTCATGGTCGAAAATCCCAATGGTCAGATCAGTTGAGCATGACGTCGGTTACGTCAGTGCCACGACGGATTCGGATTACGCTTGCGGGCACGGCTTCTTCGCTGTCATCTGACACCGAGTTCTCCTCAATGAGCAGATCGTTTAATCGCGTCATGGTCAGCGTCCGGTCTTCGGTGTCATCCACGGACCGCAAAGTGAGGCTCAGGCTGCCTGCACGTTGTGCCAAGGCGAGCCGCTGGACTTGATCGGGCGTAACCGCCACAGTCACCGTGCGTGCGATGACCGGCTGATCCGTTTGTTCGTCGGATTCCTGATCAACACCGATCACTCGGATGTTCTGTAGTATAGTCACTGCACGCATGTTCTCTTTTGCGCCAGTGGTCATCACGATATCGACCCGGTCGCCCGGCGTAACGAACCCACCGACTGCAGACTCTGCATCAACTTCGACCGCCATTGCGCGATAGTCGGCGCCGATTGTTTGAACAATTGTTACTTTTTCCCCAAACCCAGAAACCTTGCTATTCAAGATGAGTTCACCTTGATAGATCGCACGACGTGCGCGACGTGATGGCTGGTTTTTGGCGGCTATCAAGTCGTCATAGTCCGTAAACACACCGACAGGAACGGCCCCGCGAGGCCACTCGATCGTGGTCAATGCTCCGGGTTCAATTTCCTCACCAAATGAGATGTCGCGTGTAGAGACAACGACACTCACTGTATCGCTTTCGGCCCCAACCTCTGTAGCGGCATTATCGAGTTGAAGCTGAATGTAATCGCGCGCGACATAGACCGATCCTCCGGCGACGGCCAGTCCAGTAAGCGCGGTAAGAATGGCTGAAAGTCTCATGTGGTTTTCCTCTGACTGAACCGAAACTCTTCCTGAGCGGAAATAAATTCGGCGATTGCATTGGGTTGTTGGGTCAACCAAGCATTGCTGGTTCCCAGGCATGCGGCGACTTAAGCCGCCGCATGCTTATTCTTCTGAGTAGCAGTTACATCAGGCCTTCTGCGGCAGTGAACTGACCGTTGACGTCACCGCCCAGAGCCGTCAGGGTTGCAACAGCGATCGCCGTAACGATCGTAAGGGCAACGCCATATTCTACGATGGTCGCGCCGCGCTCGTCATTTGCCAAGCTCTTCATGATTACATACAGTTTCAACATTCGATTCTCCTAGTTACTCAATTGTATTTACGATGGAGCCGTTACACTTCACGGCGACTTGAACTCCGCCTTGTGACGGAACGTTCGACAACTTTACGCCCCTTTGTGAGGACTGTGCATCGACCAAACCGTGGAGAATTACACGCTTAAGATGTAAGATTTGACGCTTGGGCTTTTTTTTGCCTCATTTCCGCCAGATTTTCTTTTGATGCGCAATTCGACGATTGCGATTCGTTGGTCAGGTGCAGATCTGGTCAATAGGCACTGTGGCTTTGTCAGAACAAATGCGCTTGAGACGGGCAGTGTGCTTCTTCGCATGTACGTCAGCGGCACTTGGGCCGCAAAAAGCTGTCGCTTTGGCAATTTCTATTGCCGCCTTCGGTGCATACCTGATTGGCGAAGCCTTTTTCCCGGATGATGGTCCGATGGCAACTCAATATGATCGATGCCCAAAGGTTTTCCTTTCCGCCATAGCGCTCGCAGCCACTGTCTTGTTCTGGCTATAAATCAATGAAACTGGAGCTTAAGGTCTCGTGGACGCGACGCTTTCGCCGCCATGTAGAGTCCGCCATGCCGAGATACCGATCTGTCCCGCGCGCTTGCGCTCAACCGCCATACTCCTCAACCAGAATTGGCCGCATCAAATAGAACTCGAAAACCCTTTCTCAGCGTTTGAGCCGCTCAGTATCGAGACATGGCTGGTGGCCCATCGCGAGCTTAAGACAAACCTACGCATTCGCGTGGTTTTTGATCTTCTGGCTGAGGGCATTGGATAGAAACATCCAAGCTCCGTCACCGGATTGACGCTGAAATGCCAAAGTATCCGCTATTCCAGCCAAGCTTTAGAATAGGCCTTCGCATGGAAGGTCCCAGCTCATTCGAAAAATCAATTGCGGACATTGGAGCAAGCACAGCGAATTGCCGTTCTGTTCCGCAGTCTGAGAACTCGAACACTGATGCTTGCTGCACACGACATGAATGGCCGGTTTTCCTGTTGCGCCGTAGCAACGAATTTTACATTGACGCCGAATTTTCCGTGCTGCGAGCGCACGCAGCGTAAAATGAACAGGTCGGTATGGGCTCTGACCAGTCATTCGCCGCAAACTGCACCAATGGCTGCAGAGCGGGACCAAACGGCCGTTGGTCGATAGGACCAAAACCGGTGTAATTGGTTTAGAGGAGCCAAGAGGCGTCAACGGGTTCACAAGCAGGCTAGCGTTTTGTGGAGCGTCCGAGTATCAGCCCTGCCGCCAAAGCTGAAGCGACCATTGCTATTTCTGGTTCCTGCTTGTCTGCAACTTTTTCGGAGCCTTTCGGGCCGCTTTGTGAAAGCAGCCCCAAAGATTGTAGCGCTGCAAGCGCCTTATGATGTGGATCGGGTTCTTTGCGCCGTAGAAGCGTCCGACCAACATACACGAGCGCGAGAGCGGCGAGAAGTGCAAGAGCGGCGAGCATGATTGCGGCTAACCACGGTTCCATCCGAACGGAAAGCCACAGGAACATTCCCAAGAACAGTAAAACAATTGCAAGACCGAACAGCCCAAATGCCACAACTTCTAGAAGCGCTCCTCTGGTTCTACGCCGCACATCGCCAAGTTGCGAATGTAAAAAGGTTTTAAGCAAGTCTTCCAGCATTCTGAACCTCAGCGACGTGATATCATGCCAACCAGAAACCCAACCCCAAGGGCAATCAGAGCGGACTGGACAGGTTGTTCGCGAATGTAGTCTTCAACCGATGTCTTCGCCGCGCTCGCTTTGAGCCGGCCCTCGTCAATCGCAGACCTGGATTTTTCAAGAAGTTCCGCAGCTTCTGCCAAAGCGGCATCCCGCTTTTCGCCAGCTTTCTCTTCGCCGATCTCACGCAGAAGCTTTGACAGTGTTGTAATGTCCTCACGAATGATTTTGAACTGCCGGTCGACATCCTCGCGACCTTTGCTTTGTGACATATCTTCCACTGTACGTTCCTCCAATTTCAAGGGCCTACTAATGTTGGCCGTTCAAGTTTCGGTTTGCCTTTTGTTTTGGCCAAGTGCGTCAACGCCATCTTCTTCCAGCCACCATAAGATCAACTCTAGACATAAAGCCAGTATGACCGGCCCAAGAAAGATGCCCACGATCCCCCAGACCATCAGACCGCCGAGCGCGCCTAAAAAGACAAGGGTCGCCGGAAGATTAGCGCCTCGCGCGACTACAAGCGCTTTCACTGCGTTATCAGAAAGCCCGACGGCGAAAAGCCCCCA
Organism: Sulfitobacter sp. JL08; assembly: GCF_003352045.1. NCBI lineage: Bacteria > Pseudomonadati > Pseudomonadota > Alphaproteobacteria > Rhodobacterales > Roseobacteraceae > Sulfitobacter > Sulfitobacter sp. JL08. The sequence continues at coordinate 341,143 of NZ_CP025815.1, read as the reverse complement.
TAGTGCAAGAAAAATTGCCATTCCGGACTGACCGTCCAGCCAAAGCCACAATGCCAACGGGCCCCAGATCAGTACGGGCCCGACCTGAAGCAGACCCAGCATGAAAGTCGCGAAGGCAAGTAGCGGCCAATGCGGAACACCAACCAGCCAATACGCAAAGGCCGCAATAGCTGTCTGAACAGCTGCAGAGCCGAGAATGCCAAGAACTGTGTAGCGTATCGTGAGAACTGAACGTTCTGCCAGCTTTAAACCCCGCGCACCACCCAACTCTTGGAACGCTTTGGAGGAAAGCCGATGGAGAGGGTCAGCATTTTGCAAGATCACAGCTGCAAGTATCAGTCCGAGCAAAAACTCCAGTACAAAATGACCAATAAGCCGCCCCTCCAGCAATAATGTGGAAAACCACAGACGCAGATCGCCACCAGCAAAGCGTCTGATGGCCTCGAAGTCGTCCCGCAGACCATTCCATAAATTGAGCCATGTCGGCGGCATATTTGCAGGGATATCCAACCCGATTTTCTCAAGGTTTCCCCCTTCCAGCACCAAGACCGCGAGCTCTGGCAGGATGGCGATTATAGAGCGCAGAAGAAACAACATCGGAATTAGAACAATGACAATCAATCCAATCGCGGTAATCGCAGTCGCCAACCCACGGGCACCGCCAAGCCGGCCCGTGAGGCGCATATGCAGTGGATACAGGGCGACCGAAACAAAAACTGACCACATCAGCGCTGGCGCAAAAGGACTAAGCGCGAGCGCGCCCAACAAAAAGACAATAGCTATCGCGCAGAGAGGCAATGCTCTTTCGAGAAGGTCGCGTGCTTCGGCCTTCATAGATTATTCTCCAAACGCTTTTGATACTAGAATCTGTAAATAGGACAACACACCTCAACAGTACAGAACCGCGTCCAATACCCAATATTGGCGGCCTCGTTCAGCACCTTAATCTTGCTAGCAGGCTGATTATTCTTGAGTTCAAAAATGGTCAGCAAGTGAATGCAAATAGGTCGGCTTCGGGCTTGGGCCGGTCATTCGCCGCAGACTGCACCAATGGCTGCAGAGCGGGACAAAGTGACATCTCGCTGCGCTTGCGCGTGTAGCTGCTTTGGTCCGCTTTCAGGACCTTCACTTTGGGTTGTACACGAATTGCACACCTCCAATTGTTAGGGCATTGATCCAGCGGGACAACCTGTCCACTCCTCAATAAGGTCCTTGAGAAGCAGTTTTTGCGTTTGCGAGTTCAGGAGGGAACGCGACTGGATGCGAACCTTCTCTGCCTTTCAAGCTATTGTTTTTAGGTAATTTTGAAGGGCGATCTCTTAGTCAGCGGGTGTTTTGGACGCACTCGACTGGCACCGCACGATGCCTTCTTGCGAGGGAAGTACCCGACCCATCTCGATCTGAGGTCTCGTAAACGTGGTGTTTTCGCCGCCATGTAGAGTCCGCCATGCTCGGATGAGGATCCGAGCCCGAGCGCTGGCGTTCAACCGCCATAGCTTTCGACCAACAATGGCTGCATCGAATAGCTGACGGAAACCGGGGCCTGTCCGTCGACATACCCAACGTCCTGAACCGAACTCTGGGCGACCATGGTCCCGGTGATCCATACGGGAGTGAAGAGTCCGTTGACCTCGATCCCCTCGGGATACACGACATGGACGACCTGGTTGGCGGGGGGCGGCGGGGTGTGGATGCAGGCGCCGACCGTCGGCACCAGCAGGAATTCGACAACCTTCCGGTCCTTGAACTCCAAGGGCAGAACATAGCCCGGCATCCGGATGCTGCTGCCGATAAGTGCCTCGTTCACCCCGGTGGCCGCCGCTTCGCGTTTTTCCATGATCGCGAGGCGCGCGGCGAACAATCCGTCGACATCCAGGCCGTCCTCCTCCAGTTGTTCGCGTAACGCTTGCGCCTCGGTGGTGAACGAGGCCTCATAGCTCTGCTCGGCCAGGGCCTCGAATCGCAGAATCTGGCGAAGGGTGTCCATCTGATCGTCGGTGAGGTTCTCGAACGGGTTCTCGATCACTGCGGCTGAAGGGGCGAGCATATGCCAGGAGATGTCCTGAGGGTCAGCCGCCATTGCGAGCCCCGGAGGAACGGCAAGCGAGAGTATCAAGGCGAGACGAGCGAACACGGTCATGGAGAAGTCCCTTTGATTTGTCATAGCCGAACCGATAGCCCGTCGGCCAGCGTCATGCGATAGACCCGAATTGCCGGGATAAGCGAGGCAATGAGCCCGGCGCAGAAGATAGCCAAAAGGGTGGCCAGTTCGCGCGTCCCGAAGACATTCAGTCCCAATCGCAGGCCGAAGCGGGCGGATAGGATCGGGTCGGTCACGAACGTGGCCACCGTGAGCAGAACAAGGCCAAGGATCAGCCCGGCCGCGGTGAGGACGGCCGCTTCTGTGACGATCAGTGCAAAGATTCGAGTCGGCGTGGCGCCGACAGACCGCAGGATCGCGAATTCGCGGCGGCGGGTGTCGAGGGTCGCGGAGAGCATGACCACCATCCCGATCATCCCGGCCAAGGCGACGGCCCACGCCATCAGCCGCATCGCGCGCTCGGCCGTCCCGGTGATCCCCCAGAGCTCGGCCAGCGCGACCGCCGGGAGGACGGCACTCAAGGCGTCGGAGGGGCGTTCGTTGACCGCCCGCTGCAGGCCGAGGACATTCGCCCGATCGATCAGTCCGACGTAGACGGCATTGATCCGGTCCGGTTCGTGACCGTGTCCGACCTCCGTGCCTTCGTGGTCGCCATGCGCGTCATGATTCTCGTGCTCGTCGCCGTCTTCATGGTCGTCGTGCCCATCGTGATCCTGTGGGTTGCCGTGCGCGTCATCCTCACCATGACCATCGGCGGACATCGCGGCCGGGTCGAGGGGGTCGGCCAGTGGCGCATCTTCTTGCGCATGCAGGGTGTCGAAGCCCTCGAGCGTGACGAAGACCATCCGATCGACCGCGGTGCCGGTCGGTGCGAGCACGCCCGATATGGTGAAGGGCGCGTCGTCGTGGAGGTCGAAGGAGACCTCGCCGGAACCATGGGCGTTAACGATCACCGCACCCGGGGCATAGCCAAACCGCGCCGCGACCTCGGCACCGACCACTGCGGCGTCTTCCGGCCCGTCACTGGAAAAGTACCCGCCCGCGGCCAGGGAAAGCGGCTGTCCGCCAGAGTGTCGGAAACGCTCGAAATACGCCTCATCCGTGCCGATCACCGGATAGCCGCGGTGATTATCCCCCATCTGGATCGGCACCGCCCAGGCGACCTCGGGCCGATCTTCCAACCATTCGAAGATGTCCCATGTCATGCCGGTTCCGGTGCCGCCCACGCCGAAAACGGTGGCCATCAGGATCTGAACCGAATTGCCGCGCGGCGCCACGATCAGGTCGATCCCCGACGCGGAGTTGGCGAAACTGTCACGCGCGCCATCCCTGAGCCGCTCGACACCGAGGATCAGTGCGACGCTAAGGCTGATGGCCAGTACCGTCAGGCCAGCGACGAAGCGACGGTTCCACAGGCTGCGCAGGCTGAAACTTAGCATCAATCGGCGCTCCGGTTCAGGTCGAGGAAGTCGAGGCTGTGATCGAAATGACCCTCAAGGCTGCGGTCATGACTGACGAAGAGCAGCGCGGTTCCCGCTTGGGCGCATTCCCTTGCCAGCAGCTCGACGAAGGCCACCTTGGCCGCCTCATCGAGCGCGGAGGTCGGCTCGTCCGCCAGGATCAGGTCCGGCGTGCCGATCAGCGCGCGCGCGGCGGCGACCCGTTGCTGTTGCCCGACGCTGAGCTCGTTGGCGGGCTTCGATGCCAGAGCAGGATCGGACAAACCCAATTCGTCCAAAAGACGCTGCGCCGTTCCCGCAGGATCCTCGCCCGTACGCGTACGGCGACGCTGCGAGAATGTGCATGGCAGAAGGACGTTCTCAAGCGCGCTCAGCCACGGAACGAGATTGAACACCTGAAAGATCATGCCGATGTGATCCACCCGAAACCGGTCCCGCGCGCCACCGCGTACGGCGCCGACATCCTGATCCGCAACGTGTATGGCCCCCTTCGGCACATCGACGACCCCCGCGATCGCCGACAGCAAGGTCGATTTTCCGCAGCCGCTCGGGCCATACAGGAACAGGCTCTCGCCGGACGCCAGAGACAGCGCACCAATCCCCAGTGTGCCGCGCTCCGCGCCCGGCCACCGGTAGACAAGCCGTTCAATCCGCAATGGGTGCATACGTCGGCCTCCCAACCTCCCGGCCATGAATTCGCCCGCCGCCTATTCACGACGGGCGGCAGTCTTCATTGAAGCGTGTTCTTGTAGATCACGCCGTCTTTCATGATGAGCGCGAGGTTGGTCACCTGCGCCCGCGCGACGCTTGCAAAGCTAGCCGGAACCAACCCGGACCCAGCCGCAGCCGCTGCAATCTCAAGAAATCTACGACGCTTCATGTATCTCTTCCTCAGCATGTTCAAGAAGTCGTTGCAGGCGCTTTTTGTAAAACGCCTGCTGCAAGAGGTCACTCGATGGTGTTCTTGTAGATCACGCCGTCCTTCATGATGATGACGAAGTTCTTGTCCGGGTCGGCGATCAGGTCGATGTTCTCGAGCGGATTGCCGTCGACCAGAAGCAGGTCGGCATAGGCACCTTCCCGAACCACACCGTTGTCACCGGGATAGGGATCACGCGGCCCGGAACGCTTCAAGATCTCGTAGTTCTGGCTGGTCGCAATCTTCAGCACTTCCCAGGGCTCGAAATAGCGGGTGAGCTTTGCCAACTGCGCGCCCTGACGCGCGGCGAGCGCCTGTGAACCCTGAGTGTCAGTACCGAACCCGAAGAGCAGGTCGTATTTCTTCGCTAACGCGAAGGCTGTATCCGTTCCAGAGATCAGCAATTGGTACTTTTGTGCCGCAAATGAGCCGGGTTCGAGCGGGATCGCATCCTCGTCGTTATAGAAGGGCTGCATGCAGACCGACGTATCCGTCTCCTTCATCAGTTTGGCGGTTTCCTCGTCAATCATCTGGCCATGCTCGACATTCCGGACACCGCCGCGGATCGCGTTCTGGATCGCCTTCCCGGTGTAGGAGTGAACCGTCACGTAGGTGCCCCAGTTCTGTGCCACTTCGACCGCCGCCGCAATTTCCTCGACGGTGTATTGCGAGACGTCCAGCGGATCCGAAGGCGAGGCGACCCCGCCGCCGCCCATCAGCTTGATGAAGGCCGCGCCCCGCATCAGGTTCTCGCGCACGCGCTGCAGGACTTGCGCCTTGCCGTCTGCGATGGCGACCGACCCCATCCTTTCCTGCGGGGTAAGATCCCTTGAATAGCTCTGAGGGATGTCAATCGTTTGACGGAAATCTGCATGGCCCGACGTTTGGGAGATCATCGACCCCGCAGCGTACATCCGGGGACCAACGTACATACCCTCGTCGATCACCGACTTTAGATCGAAGACATTGCCGCCCATGTCCCTGATCGTGGTGAAACCCCGCATAAGCGTTTTTTCCGCCCCATCGGCCGCCACAAGGTTCAGCTTTCCCTCACCAAGCGCGAACGCGTTGCCATTAAAATTGGCCGCCATGCTGTGCCAATGGCAATCTATCAGGCCCGGCATCAGCGTCCGCCCGCCGCCGTCGATGACCGTGCCACCCGCGACGGCCAACGGTTCTGTTGACACGGCGGTGATCAAATTGTCCGTCACTACGACATTGGCGTTTTCGATCAGGGCTTCGTTAACGCCGTCAAAGACATTGACATTGGTGAACAGGATCGGCCCAGAGGCGTCTTGAGCAGCGGCAGGCAGGCCGAAGCTCACGGCGACGGCAAGCGCCGCTGTCAAGTTCCTTGGGTTCAGTTTTCGCATTTGGTTTCTCCTATTTTGGATGCAGAGGATAAATCCTGAAAATCTGTTCTTCTCAGTGGAGAAAGTTCCAAAAGCTGCCTTTATGAAGCGAGCCATTTGGTGTCTTTCCTTGGCTATTCGGTGGAATCATCCATTGCATGCTACAATAACTTGGGGAATCTGGGCGCCATAACGAGGGACATATCCTACGCAGGTCAAGCCCATGTGAGTTCGGCCTGAGCGCAGGGGCACCGGCAGAGCCTGCGCCCCCGCCAGATTTATCCGCTTATTGCTTCAACACCGGTGCCAGGTACAAATAGTCGAACACCATGCGGGAGATCTCTGCAATTGCCCGTTCCCTGTCCGACGTGGATGTCTCGCTGCTGTTCGTGTACACGGCGATGGCAAACCGCCGACCGTCGGGGAGCGTGACATAGCCGACGTCATTGGCAATTCCGCCTACGGTTCCGGTCTTGTGCGCGACGGGCGTTCCCATCGGCATCAGCCCCTTGATACGGCCAGGGCCGCTGCGCGTGCGCGACATGACCCCCAGCAGGAACTCGCGGCTTTCCGGGCTCATCGCCGTGCCACCGTCGATGGCAAGCAGCAGTTGCAGCATCGCAAGGGGCGTTGTGTGGTCGCGGGGATCCGCCTCGAAGTCCGGATTAGGATCAGCCTGCTCCGTCCACAGTGCCGGATTGTTGCTAACGGCCTCAGCGACAGTTTCCGGCGTGGCCGGCCCCGGCAAGCCGTAGAAATCCCGGAGAATCTCAGCGGTTAGCCGGTCAACCCTGAAATCGGTGATCCCGAGCCTGCGCAGGTTCTCGGTCACCGCCTCTGGCCCGCCTGCCAGCCCCATGTTGACGTCGGTCGCGGTGTTGTCGCTTTCCGTGATCATTACCTCGATCAGGTTCGCCACCGAGAGCTGGATCCCGCCATGGGGAAATGTTTCGGCCAGCGCGACGACGCCGGTGACGAACATCTCGTTCGGCACTTCGACGAGTTGATCGAGGCTGAGTTCCCCCCTGTCCACGCGGTCCAGTACGGCCGTGGCGATCGCCACCTTGTAGGTGCTGGCCATGGCGAAGGTCTCATCACCATTGAACGAGATGACCTCGTCGCCGCCGATTTCCTGCGCCGCAAATCCTATGCGCCCGGCAAGCCCCGACACGATCTGTTCGATCGCGGCACCAACGGACTGTCCTTGCGTTGTCTGGCCGTAAGCCGGGCCAAAAGTCGCCGCCGCGGAAACCGCGAGGGCTGCGATAACTGAACGATATTTCATTTTTGGTTTCTCCTTTTCAGATCGAGTTTCGGGAATGCCACGATCTGTTACCGCCATTTGCCGGAAAGGCTGGCGTGATATCGGGCATCCAATCCTGATTTCGTCATTGACGGGTTTCCTTGAAGAACATCCCCATCATCGTCAGGCTCGCGCCTGAACAAAGCATCTGGATTCCGAGCAGCGTCCCGAGCAGAACCAGCGTTGCACCCGGCGAGGACAAAAGAATTATTGCCAAGACGACAGACACTGACCCCGCCAACAAAAGAGGCCAGAAGAACCGTGTGCCTTTGACGCGGAAGGCGAACAAGATCTGGACGATGCCGCTTGCCATCAGGAGGATCAGCACGAACGTGGAAAGCGAAATCATGCCGGCAAGCGGGTTGGCCAAAAATGACCAGCCCAGAAATAGTGTCAGAGCGCCAAGGCACCAGGTCAGTATCTTGTTGCCCAGGCCTTCAGTCCAGAACCCAAGGGCAATTTGCAAAGCGCCCCCAAGCAAGAGAAACATGCCCGTAACCGTAACAATAGCCGCGGACGCGATCACGGCATTGAACAGCACAAATACGCCAAGAGCCATTGTCAGCACCCCAAGCCAAAAATATTTCGTCGAAATTTTCATCGCCATAGCCAGTTCTTCCTTCGTTAAGTGTTTATCGGGGAGGCGGAGATCACGCACCGCATGATCCCGCCTCCCCTTGCCTCAGCGCGTTACGCTCAGTTTTCGACTTTCTGGGGAAAGGCCCCCGTGAAGTCAGATGGCAAAGGCATACCGGTCGAGAATTCGGCACTCCACGCCTCTGCCGAGATCGGCTCGAAGCGTGGCTTGTCTTCGGGGTCAAACCGGATCGGCTGACCCGCGAAGACAGGAAGCAGCTCGTCGTCACGCACAGTGACCTGACCGTTGACGATCACGGCTTTCATGCCCGTCGACGGGATACTGCCCTTTTCATAGGTTGAATTGTCCGTGAAGAGTTCGGGGTCAAAGACCACGATATCGGCAACCATGCCCGTCTGGATGCGGCCGCGTTCCTGCATGGATTTCAGGCCGGTATCGCCCAGATGCTTGGCAGCGTTATAGCTGAGGATCGACATCAGCTGCATCATCGGGATGTTGTTTTCCCGACCGAGCCGGATCGTCGCGCCTCGGGCACCAGCCGTGCGCGGATGCGTGCCACCCAACTCTTCCAGAGGGTAATCCCACGGGGCGTCATACGGCGTGCCAGCAGTTGCATCGCTGGCCATGGTCACGCCTTTCAGCGTCAGCCACTTCGCCTGGTTTTCTTCGGGCTGCTTGAAGATGACGATTAGCCTGGACGGTTCGGATGCAACGGTTTCCTTGTAGGTCTCCAGAGTATAGAACTCACCCGTGACCGGATCGAGCATGGTATCTTCATAGCGTCTGCCAAATTCGTCGATCCAGACCTCAGGCTCCAGGAACTCGGCATTGATCGTGGTGGAACCCGCAGCGTAGGGATAGATTTCACCCCAGATATTGTGGCCCTGTTCCTGAAGCTTGGTGATCATCTCATGGGCAAGCTGCCAGCCGTCGTTGTTGTAGTGCAGCACGATCGCCGGGGCGCCAAGCGTCAGGGCGTTGGCGACAAGTTCTTGCGCGCCGTTATTCTCGGCCGTGTCGGTGCCGAGCGTATAGCGTGTATGTGCACCGGTCGGGCGGTCATAGCGCGCCGCGACTTTCTGCACCTCGAACATCTCGCGTGAAGAAACGCCTGATCTCATGTAGCCCACGGTGCTGCCGATGCCGGGGGCGCCAGCCTGCAGGCCCTTGTCAAGCTCTTCGAGAATCGCGTTGCCCTGTTCCAGGGTCGGACGCGTCGCGCTCCAGCCCGTATTCTTCCGGGTTTCCAAAGCGGAAAGGGGGCCGTCTCTCATGTAATCGCCGTCTGCCCCGTCGATCACCATCGCGCGGGCAGATTCGTGGCTGACCGCGCAGCCATAGTTGGCCCCGGTCACGCCGGCACGCGCTTCGTACCATTCCGCCATATAGGATCCCGCACAGCCCATCTCGAAATCAATGCTGCTGGTCAACCCGTCGCGTAACCCGAGGGAATAGCCGACCGGCATTTGAAAATGGAAATGCGTGTCGATGAAGCCCGGTGCCACGATGTGCCCGGTGGCATCCATCGTTTCGGCACCCGCAAGTGCATCCTGGCTGATGGCGGCTATGCGACCGTCCTTGATGCCGACATTGGCAATGTCGTCGAACAGCGTTTCGGGGTCCATGACGCGGCCATTGTTGATCACAAGATCATAGTCCTGCGCGAAGGCAGGTACGGCCCACATGACACTCATCAATAGGGTCCCGGCGACTAGATGTCTTTGCTTCTTCATCATTTTCTCCAAGCTTTTTTGGTAATGTTTCCCAAGTGGGTCTTAGTAGTGAGGATTGCCTATGGAGCCACCTGTCACCCTTTTGGGCAATATTTTTGGACCGGTGGCGGCCCGAATCGATGGTCCGGGCGCGACAGGCGCCCGGACTCCTCGTGCTTCAACCACCAGCCAGCATTTTCGCCGCGTTGCGCAGATATCCCGGCGAATGATCGATCCCCGAGATTTCATCCTGGTTGGGCGCCAAGCCGAAATACATGCCACAGAAATCGCGGGCGGGATCGACATAGATACCCTGTCCCATGTTCCCATGCTTGAACATGGCGCCGTCGTTGAAGACGTGGTCCCACTGGGCCGAGTTGTAGTCAGGGACTTCGCCGAACCAGTCGGTTCCGTATTGCTCTTCGGTCGAGCCCTTGTAGGCCTCGGGATTGCCCATGGTCTGGATGCTTTTCAGCAGCCTGTCGGAGACGATCTTCTCATCCGACACGACATTCCAACTGGGCGTGTAAATCATCGTGAAGCGCAACAGGTCCTCGGGCGTCGTGTTGTGCAAACCGGCGGCCAGAGGGGTTCCGTCCTGCGCGAGCCCGCAAATGAATGGATTCTTCGCCCCGATCTTCGACCAGACCCGCTCGTTCCAAAGGTCCTGCCACCGCATTCCGGTGACATATTGCGTCGCCAGCACCAGCGTCTGTGGTAAGGTTTCATCCGAACTATGCAGATCTCTACCGAAAGAAAGTCGGCGAACTCGCGGGCCTTCTCTCTGATGAGGCAACGCGTGACGATGCCATGACAGCCATCCGCAGCCTGGTTGACCGCATCGAAGTGCGCGCTGGCACCAAGCGGGGTGAGACCGAAGTGACGCTGGTTGGAACTTTGGCGGGGATCTTGGCGCTTGGTACAAAAACGAACGCCGCCCCGGAGGGCGGCGGTACGTTCTTGTTGGTTGCGGGAGGGCGATCTGGACAAGATCGTACCAAGAATGAGTTAGCAATATGTGTATGATCGCTAATCAGCAAATCACTCATTGCACTGCGAACCCTTCCCCTTATGACTTCGGCAATCTCGGGACATCCAGATAACCAATTTCCGGGGCGTCCATTCGCGGCGCAAAGCACCAATGGCCGCAATGCGAAAAACCGGCCGTTCCTTGCGCTGGCGGCTAATGTCTCAGTTGCGGGACTTTGCTGCCGTTCGCCATGTCCAGCCCAACAGCTGCTAACAGCCGGGAAGCCGACCCCCCCGCTGCTGTCTCGATCCTGCCATGGCGGAACTAAGTCGTTCAGGCCGTGAACTGGCAAGTAGCGGATAAGCCCAACATGAAACTCTACGACCGATAGGTGTTAGTTAGAAACCTCCCACCCGTTTCTTTTTTCACGGTTAAATTTGCAGACGTCTCCTTCGTTCTTCCGCGATGCGCCATCCAGGAACTAAACATAGACTTCAAAGACACATGTCCCCTTGCCATCATCAATGTTAAACTTCTGTTCTGCTCCAGGCTTTAGGTTCAGCCCCAAAGGAAGCCAGTCGACCATGCCCTCAGCGTTCCTTGACACGAGTTCGAAGGTTGGTTGTCTGCTCCCGGGTGTTGTTCCGGGCCTTCCTGCATAGAAAGAGATTATCGGCACTGAGCCTTTGTTGACCACAGTTAAAACACGTTGCTGACCGTCGTTGCTTGAAGGCGTTGAACAAGATGCCAACAGACAGAAGACGAGCGGCACAATCGAAGATTTTGCCAGAATATTAATCATTTATGGAAACTCCCTAGAGCCCGCACAGTCGCAGGCGCAACCCAAGATGGCAAGTAAAAGGCGCTAGCGGTTGGGATCTGGTCAGCGAGCAGTCTCAGTGGACTTGATTGTTGTTCGGGTCACACGCTCACCAGGCAATGACCAGCCTCTCGCCGCACTTGTCTCAAATGTACGCTTTAAAAAAAGATCAGCCAGACTCTGAAAAGCCTGCAATCTGCGCTTGGCCGCCGTTTGAACCAGCCGCAGAATCTTGTACTTTGGCTCTGAACTGCCGTTCGCTATGTCGTCCATTAATGACTGCAACGCGGTGCGGTTTCAACTGGTCGCTGCAACACATGTGTCAAACTTCTCAGCAGGCGTTTGGTATTGCAAGGTCTTTCGAGGTCTCTCGTTAAGCTGGCGAGCGACGGCGCTGAGTTTCGCTTGGCTAAAGCCCGATATGTCGGTGCCTTTCGGGAAGTATTGGCGAAGTAATCGATTGGTATTTTCATTACTTCCTCGTTGCCAAGGTGACTGGGGGTCACAAAAATAGACGTCAATATTTGTCGCCATCGTGAACTTTGCATGCCCGGCCATCTCTGATCCACGGTCCCATGTCAGCGATTTGTACAGCTCCTTGGGAAGCTTGCGCGCTTGTTTGATTAGAGCCGCGGTGACGCTTTGAGTGTCTTTAGTTTCGACCTTCGCCAACATCACAAATCGGGAGTGACGCTCGACCAGCGTGGCAATGTAGCTGTTGTTTGAACCAACGATTAAATCGCCCTCCCAGTGACCTGGCACGGCTCGATCTTCGACCTCAGGAGGGCGGTTACTAATCGGAACAGCATCCTTGATCTTGCGCAGCTTCAGCCCTTTCTGGGTCGCATGCCGTGACCGCCTGATGGCACGCGGACTGCGCAAACATTCCTGCAATTCCTTCTTCAAAACCCCACGGGTTTGCACATAAAGGCTGCGATAGATCGTTTCGTGTGACACGCGGCGTTGCTCTTCATTCGGGTGCTTGCGCTTCAACCAACCCGCAATCTGCTGGGGTGACCATTTCCGGCGTAGCTTGCGCGCAATCAACTGACATAATGGATCGTTGAACGACAACTTACATGATTTGGGTCGCATTGCGCAGTTCCACGCACGTTCATCTGAGCGTGCCGCGCGACTGATCGTTGAAGGCGACCGGTTCAGTCCCTTGGCGATGGAACGCAGCGACTTCTGCGCGACCAACCCGCGAGATATCTCTTCACGGTCCACCAAGCTTAAAGCAAATCGAGATCGCTTACGGGCAGGTGGCCGGATCCCACCAAACTGCGCCAAATGTGGAAAGATCGAAGACGACGCACGATTGAAGTGCCGCCCAATCGAGCTCATAGACTCTCCGCGTTGCCATCGGTCCCACATCTCAGACTTCTGTCTGTCCGTATAAAACGTCCGCGTACGATACTTCATCTCTAACACTCCATCTTTCCAAAAAGATTAAAGTGTTGCGATCACCCGTTGAAACCGCCGGACCATGCGGTCATTCGATTACCCTTTGGTAGAGTATGGAATCCCGGACTTCTCTCAATACGGCACGTATTGTACACCTAAGCTCAGAACGAGCTAGCAAGAGTTGGAACTAAAGATGGGGCAGTCAACAATGTCGTCACCAAGGAAGGACAAGTTGAGTGCATTGCCATTCGTGTCCGCAGTTCGACTGGCGTTGCTTGGTCTGATATCTAGCTTTATCATTACCCCTGCTTTCGCACTTGATGAGGCCGCCGTTCTTGAAAGAATGGTAGATATCTATTCCCAAAATCTGGAGTGCGGCGAAAACCCTGAAGTACCTGCATGGCAGCGCAACGCGATAACCAACAGTAATGACGGGTATCGCGCCAGATATAGCCGCTTTGGATGCACAATTGGTGAGCGTGGTTCCATCGTCGTGTTCCCCGGCCGTGGCGAAGGTTCGTTCGAGTACTACGAGACAGCCATTGATTTCATCGACCGTGGATTTGGGCCGGTATATGTGATCGACCATCGGGGACAGGGTCTGTCCCCAAGATTGTTGGCCGACCATCACAAAGGCCACGTCGCAAATTTTGAGGACTACGTTGACGACGCGTTGGTATTTGTCGACACGGTAAAGATTGATCTGGCCGAATTGGGCGCAGGTCCTAACCCCGTCATGTATCTGACCAGCAATTCGATGGGCGGCGCCGTCGGCATCGGGCTGCTCCAACGCTTGGGGCCAGACAATCCGTTTCGCGCTGCCGCCCTTTTAGGGCCCATGATAAACGTCAACTACCACAGTTTTTCTGGTACACCGGCCAATTGGTTTTACCTTCGTCTCTATTCTGAATCAGGTGCTCTGATGCAGGCCCGGTGGCGGTGTGGGATTGCATCCTATTGGAATGACCAGCGTTGCGAGGAGTATGCCGCAAAGAGTGCGGCAAATGGATATGTGCCCGACACCAGACGTTTCGTTGAAAACACCCAAGCCATCATGACGCATAGCAAGGCGCGCTATGAACTGCGGACCCACATGATGGATCGTTTTGATTGGAGCCAAATCGCTGAGGACGAATATACCAGGGATGAGAACTGGTCCGGCCCACAGCTTGGTGGGGCAACCAACGGCTGGGTTCTTGCGGCGGCACGCTTCAATCGCCAGATGCGCAAACCGGGAAGTCTGGAGAAAATGGCGCATATTCCAATCATGCTTCTGACGGGTTCCGAAGACTTAAGGGCCTATAATCCTTATGCAGAATGGCGCGACCGCAAGCCCGATCTCAGCCGACACACGGAGTTTTGCGACGATCTCAATTCGATTAGCTTGGCTTCAATAGGCGCGAACAGCTGCCAGTTCGTTTCTTTGGTCGGGGGTTATCACGAACTCTACAAAGAGCGCGACTTTGAGCGCAACAAGGCCTTGGATACCGTCGACTGGTTCTTCCGTTTCCATGCTGAAATGTAGGCCCATACCAACTCTGAATATGTCTTTGTATCAAAATAGCAGAGTACCCGCTTATTTAACCGGCAGCTTTTGTTGGCATTGTAGACATCGGTGTGGGCTGCAGCATTCGATAGTTGGGCTCAAGGCAGTCATTCGCCGCCGTCTGCACCAATGACTGCACCGCAGGGACGAAGCAGTCGTTGAAACTGTTCAAGGTAATGTCGACTTTTGGGCCGAAATTCAGAGCCCTTCTAAATTCTGGCGAGGTGCCAACAAGGCGCCAACCTCGACTTCGCACAAAACTCATCTGTGTCGTAGCCTGCAAAAAGCCCATCTTGCGTGACAAGTACGGCCCGCCATCCTCGTGCGATCGCCCCGAGTATATCGGTGTGAAGCGTGTCACCGCACATGATGACACGGTCTGCGGGAACGCCAGGCAACGACCTTTCGACCAATTGATACACTTCAGGAAAGGGTTTCCCAAAAAAACGCACCTGCGTCAGACCACGGTCCACAAGTAGGTGGCCGAAATGCCCCGGCTCAAGCGAAAACCCATCATCGCGTGGAGCCACCAGATCAGCGTTTGCAATGAGCACCGGTCGGTCGCGTTTCAACAATGTCGTTTCGAGAAGTGCCTGCCGGGCATTTGTCCAGCCGCTCGAAGACAGAAACAAGAACCCGCTGACCTGATCATAAATGTCCGGATCATCCCCAAGGCGCAGAACCTCATAAGGGATGTCGGTCATGTTGTCTTCGGGTGCGGCGATAACACCCCATGTGCCCGGGGTCAGGCAATTGAGCGTCGCGTCACGGCTGGTGATTATTTCATCAGCCAAGACCGATATGCCCAGTTTCTGAAACTTGGCGACAGCGCCCTGCCGATCATAGCTTGCCGCGTTGGTCAAAATGCGTATCTGACACTCCAGCGCCCGCAATTGCTCTAACCGTCGGTCGGCCCCTTCGATCAGGGTTTCGCCCACGTTCAAAACACCAAAGGCATCAAACACAAATGCCGATGCCTGATCGGCGATATCCATAAGAGACGATATCTCTTTAGTCTGACTGCGCGTTGGGGCCGAGGGAAAGCGTGGGCGCACTTCCTCGTACCTGTCAAAAATCGCTGGTGCTGTTTGCATTTTCAGCGCCGCCCTCACGTTGAACGACACCCGGCGGCACCGCAATTGATACTGTAACCAGAGCGCGCAAAATGGAAAGTCGAAAACGCTTAAAACAACAAAACAGTGTCAATCTCAGGTATGTACAGTGAGGTCTGAGGTTAGAATGACTGTTTGTCACAAAGTTTTGTTGTTTTGTTGCTATTTCCCTTCTAGCCTTGAAGACGATTCTATCGGGGAGGGTCGATGTCTGAAAAAGTTCGAAAGCGCCACGACAGCATTCTGGGACTGGTACAGGAACGCGGCGTGATGAGCGTTGGCGCGCTGGCGGAAACGCTGGGCGTTTCTATGCAAACCATCCGCCGCGATATTGATCTGCTTTGTGAAGGCGACGCATTACGCCGTCGCCATGGCCGGATCGAACTGGATGCACAGCACCTCAACACACCTTTCGATCAACGGACGGCCACAAACCCAATGGGCAAACAGGCCATCGGAGAAGCCGCTGCCGAATTAATCCCGGATGGGGCGACGATCTTTATTTCCATCGGCTCAACCCCGCTGAGTGTCGCGCGGGCATTGCGTCGCCGTACGAAACTGACGGTGATCACAAATAACCTCAGTGCCGCCATGGCGCTCAGCGATGAAACATCCAATCGGATCATTCTGCCGGGGGGTGAGCTGCGTCTGCCTGACCGTGATATTCTGGGCGATGAGGTGGGCGAATTCTTCGGCCGTTACCGCGCCGAGTTTGGCATTTTCGGTGTCGCGGGCGTCGAAGAGGATGGCAGCCTTCTCGAATTCCACACCGCAGAGGTCTCGGCTCGTCAACGCATCAGGGAGAACTCTCAGGTTTCCGTGCTCGTGCTGGATCAGTCCAAGTTTGGTCGCCTTGCCCCTGCCGCCGGGGAGAACATTCGTGACATGGATCACATCATTCTGGACCGGGAGCCTAGCGCAGCCTTTAGCTCTCTCATCAAAGACATCGGCGACCGGGTGATCCTGTCAGAAAGAGAAATCGCATGACGGGCGCGCCCTTTGTCAGTCTCAAGGATGTTGCGAAGCGTTGGAACGGGCAGCTTGGGGTCGAGGATATTTCACTCGACATCGAAGAGGGGTCGTTCGTGGCGCTGCTGGGTCCTTCGGGCTGTGGCAAGTCCACATCGCTGCGCCTGCTCGCAGGGCTGGAGATCCCGGACGAAGGCCAGATCCTGATTGATGGTCGTGACGTGACCACCTCGGCCGCGTCGGATCGCAACCTGTCGATGGTGTTTCAGTCCTACGCCTTGTTCCCGCATTTGTCGGTGGCGGAAAACGTCATCTTCGGCCTCAAGGTTCGCCGCGTTCCCAAGACTGAGCGTGCCGAGAAGATGAAGCGCGCGTTGGAAATCACCGGGCTGACCGGTCTGGAAAATCGCAAACCAGGTGAGCTGTCAGGCGGACAACGCCAGCGGGTTGCATTGGCCCGCGCGATTGTGGCCGGTCAAAAGCTGTGCTTGATGGATGAACCTCTGTCCAATCTGGACGCCAAGCTGCGCAATTCCGTGCGCAAAGATATCAAAAAACTGCAACGTGATCTTGGTATTACTGTCGTATACGTCACCCATGATCAGACCGAGGCCATGAGCATGGCAGATAAGGTCGTTCTGATGAAAGATGGACGTATTCAACAGGTTGGATCGCCTGATGATCTCTATAACCGACCGGCCAACACCTTTGTGGCCGAGTTTGTGGGCGCGCCGCCGATGGCGTTGATCCAGTCTTCGGTGCTTGCCGGATTTGACAAAGACCTGACGCTGGGCGTGCGCGCCGAACATGTGGCGATTGTGGAGACCGGCAAAGGGCTGCTCAGTTGCACGGTCAGCGAGGCCGAGTTCCTGGGGTCTGAAACGCTCATTGGGCTGAGCCACGAGGGCACAACGGGCCTGAGCGTCCTACAGCCCGGCCTGTCGTTGATCGATGAAGGCGTCACCGTCGACATCGCGTTCGACATCGCGAAACTGCACAAATTCAATCAAGAAGGCGATCGCATAGCAGAGATGTAAATCGCCCAACGACACCACACCATAAGGGAGACTTAAAATGAAACATCTAAGAACTCTGGGCCTTTCCACGGCCTTGGTTGCGGGGATGGCCTTGCCTGCCGCCGCTGAAACAGAACTGACCATGTACTACCCCATCGCTGTGGGCGGCGCCTTGACCGAAGTAGTTGACGGTATCGTAGCCGATTTCGAAGCGGAAAACCCTGATATCAAGGTCAATGCGATCTATTCGGGTAACTACGATGACACCCGCGTGCGGGCCTTGTCGGCGCTGAATTCCGGTGAACCTGCACAACTGGCTGTCATGTTCTCAATCGATGCCTATGACCTGATCGAGCAGGACCTGATCCTGCCGTTTGACGATCTGACCGACGATGCTGCATGGCTGGACAGCTTTTACCCCGCCCTGATGGCCAACGGTAAAATTGAAGGCAAAACATGGGGCATTCCGTTCCAGCGCTCGACCATCGTGGCTTACTACAACAAGGACATGTTCCGCGAGGCGGGGCTGGACCCAGAAAGCCCACCCAGCACATGGGATGAGATGATCGAGATGGGCAAGGCCCTGACCAAGGATGACACTTATGGTCTGATGATCCCGTCGACGGGCTATCCCTATTGGATGTTCCAGGCGCTGGCCATTCAGAACGGCAAGGAGGTGATGTCCGATGATGGCCTGACCACTGCGTTTGATGATCAGGCGGTTGTGGACACGCTGGAGTTCTGGAAATCCCTGTCGGCCGAACACGGCATCATGCCCACCGGCACGGTTGAATGGGGCACCCTGCGTCAGGCCTTCCTGGAAGGGCAAACCGCGATGATGTGGCACTCGACCGGCAACCTGACGGCCGTGAAGAACAACGCCAGCTTTGATTTCGGCGTGGCCGAACTGCCTGCCAATGTGCGCAAGGGCTCGCCCACAGGGGGCGGCAATTTCTATGTGTTCAAGGACACCACACCAGAAGAGCAGGCTGCGGCATTGAAGCTGATCCAGTTCATGACAGCGCCCGAGCAAGCGGCAGAATGGTCTATTGCAACAGGCTACATGGGTGTATCGCCCGCCGCCTATGAGACCGATGCGCTGAAAGCCTATACGCAGGAATTTCCCCCGGCGTTGGTCGCACGCAACCAGCTGGAAAATGCTGTGGCTGAGTTTTCGACCTTTGAGACAGCCCGTGTGCGCGATGGTCTGAACAACGCCATCCAATCGGCGCTGACCGGCGCGAAAGAGCCTGCCGAGGCCTTGGGTGAAGCACAGGCTGCCGCGGACCGGTTGCTGAAAGCCTACCGCTGAACAAATGACCGGCCCCGCAGATCCTTGCGGGGCCGGATTTCGGTAAGGACCACCCTATGAGCCAACACGTCAACCTAGAGCGCCGCCGCCAGGCCATTTATGGCTGGCTGTTGTTGTCGCCTGCGGCTGTGCTGCTGTCGCTGTTTGCGTTTTACCCGTCGATTGCCACGTTCATTTCCAGCCTGTTTTCCAAAAACACGCGCCGCAAGCCATCCGAATTTATCGGTACCGAGAATTATGCGGACCTGTTTGCCGACCCGACTTTCTGGATCGTGGTCAAAAACAACCTCTTCTATGCGGCCATCACCATCCCTGTGTCGATTGCCATAGCGCTTGCCATGGCGCTTTGGGCCAACTCCAAAATCCCCGCTCGCGGCTTTGTGCGCACGGCCTATTTCACGCCCACTGTTCTGCCGATGATCGCTGCGGCCAACCTGTGGCTGTTCTTTTACACGCCGGGACTGGGCGTGCTGGATCAGATCGGATCACTGTTCGGCCTGCCCTCGGTAAACTGGCTGGGCCAACCGGAAACAGCGCTATGGGCGATCATCATCGTGACCATCTGGAAAGAGGCGGGGTTTTTCATGATCTTCTACCTTGCCGCCTTGCAGACCATCCCCGAGGATCTGAAGGAAGCCGCTGATATCGAAGGCTGCAGCCGCTGGACCTACACGCGCCGGATCGTGCTGCCCCTGTTGATGCCGACGACACTGTTCATTATGGTCAACGCGATGATCAATTCGGTCAAACTGATCGACCATTTGTTTATCCTGACCAAGGGCGGCCCTTCGGATGCGTCCAAGCTGATCCTCTACTACATCTGGGAAATGGCCTTTGCCTTCTTTGATGCACCCCATGCCGCCGCGATGACCATCCTTGTGCTGGCCGTGCTGTGCATCGTGGCCGCGATCCAGTTCTTCTATCTTGATCGCCGGACGCATTACCAATGAACGCGATGCTGAGATATGTGGAGCCCGGCGCGGCAATCCTGTTGGCGGTGATCTGGATATCACCGCTGATGTTCGCCTTCTGGGCGGCGTTTCACTCCACGTCGGACGCGGTGAACTTCAACCTTCTGTCACCCTGGACACTGGATAACTTTCGCACCGCCTGGGACGGGGCGCCATGGCTGCGGTATTTCCTCAACACCTTCATGCTGGTGACGGTGGTGCTGATCGGGCAGTTCATCCTGACCACGCTGGCGGGCTTTGCCTTTGCCAAACTGGAGTTTCCTGGCAAGAACTTTGTCTTCATTCTGGTGCTGATGCAGCTCTTTATCCTGCCCGAAGTGCTGATTGTCGAAAACTACGCGATGGTCTCGCGCCTTGGGATGTTTGACACCATCCTCGGCGTCGGCATGCCTTATATGGCCAGCGCCTTTGGCATCTTCCTGATGCGCCAGTCGTTCAAATCCGTCCCGATTGAGTTGCACGAGGCCGCCCGTATCGAAGGCTGCGGCCTCTTGGGCATCCTCTGGCGCGTCTACGTACCTTTGGCCAAACCCACTTATCTGGCCTATGCGCTGGTCTCGGTTTCGACGCATTGGAACAATTTCTTGTGGCCTCTCATTGTGACAAATTCACCCGATACACGGCCCTTGACCGTAGGTCTGTCGATCTTTGGCGCACCTGAGAACGGCGTGGACATCAGCGTGATCTCAGCCGCGACACTGATGTCGGTGGCTCCGCTGCTTATTGCCTTCCTGCTGTTCCAGCGTCAGTTTGTTCAGGCCTTCCTGCGGGCGGGGATCAAGTGACGACAATTCTACAAATCACAGACACACACATCGTTCGTCCGGAACGGCTTGTATCAGGTCAGCTTGATACCGCCGCCTCACTCCGCAAGCTGGTCTCACGGATAAAACAGATCAAACCCCAACTTGGGTCGATCGATGCCGTGCTGGTCACCGGAGACTTGACCGACGACGGTGCCCCCGAAAGCTATGCCCATTTCAAGTCCCTCATGGCGCCGCTGCAATTGCCGCTGTTTGTGATCCCCGGCAACCACGACAGGCGTGCGCCTATGCGCGCCGCTTTTGCGGAACACAGCTATCTGCCCCGATCCGGCAAACTGAACTGGCAGATCCAGCTGGGCGATATCGACGTGATCGGCCTCGACACCCTGATTGAGAGCCAAGGTGGAGGAGAGATTGACGAAACCACATTGGTATTCCTGGAACAGGCGCTGATAAAGGGCCAATCCCGACCGACTTTATTGGCTCTGCACCACCCGCCATTCGATAGCGGGATCGCCTTCATGGATGCACTTGGCCTTCAGGCCCACAAACCACTGGCGAAACTGTTGCAAGGGTTTAATGCAGACATCCGCATTATATGCGGCCACATCCACAGCACCATGATAGCAACCATCGGCGGCAAAACGGCCCTTTCGTCCCCATCTCCGAGCAGTTGTTTTGCTTATGACACCACACCCGATGCCCCGGTGGGATTCATGGATCAGGAAGATGGTTTTATGCTTCACAACTGGCAAAATGGCTTTCGTTCGATACGAATACCGATCGAGGCAGGCCTAGGTCCCAACCCATTCTGACATCTGCGAGTTCGGTGCTTTGCGCTAAGCCGCGAAAGCCCGCATGGTGAGTGTAAAGACGAGGTCTACACGGTTTTTCCAGCTGAAAAAGTCATTCCCCAAAACGCGCGTGAAGGATTTTTGTGAAATTATGAAGCGGAACATCCGTGAATAGATGCACGTATGCGGCCGTTCGTGCGTGCTGCAGCATCGGTCGCTTTGGGCTCAAGGCGGTCATTCGCTATGTCGTCCATTAATGACTGCAACGCGGGACAAACCGGCCTTGTACACCTGCAGCCATTACTGACGCAGCATTTCCTCGCACATGCGGCATGGCTATCGCGGTTTTGCAGCACATCATACCGAACCGGCAGTTCAAGCGGGCCGATCTCATTTTATCTCGAACTGGTCTTTCCCGGCTGCTTGTCGCAACAAACGAGACGCCGGACAAGGCAGCCTTTTGCCGTCGTAGCTCTCGCTAACGCACAAAAATATATACGGTGCTACCGAGGATTTGCAGAATGAAGCGGGCTCATTCTCCCAGTTGCCGCGCCATAAACTGAAGAAAGTCCCAGATCGTTCCCTCTAAATTGTCGGGTCCCAGAAAACCAGGGCTGGCGTAGCGGGTCTTCTGGGCCTGCTGAAGCACCTCGAGCTTTTCGCGGTCCTCCGCGTTGAATTCCTTGCACAGCTCGACATAGTTCACAACTTCCGGGTCTGCAGGATCTGTCTTGAACCCCAGCACGCCCCATCTGATGGCGACCTTGTCTGGCCCGCGAGGGCGGAGGCAAAGATAGAGCGTATAGTTTGCGGCGACACCAAATACAAAACAGGGAAAAATGTTTCCCATGACGCTGTTGCGCTGTTCGTCTTCGGTCATGTCGACGTGAAACGGCCCGCGGGGCGGAAAATCCGGGTGATAATAGGATCGGTAGGCCGTCCAGGCCTCTTGGCCTGGCACCTTGCGGCAAAGCTGGGTCGGGGTCATTGGCTCCAGCGTTTTGGGGTGGGTTGCAAAGAGGTGATAGCCTTCGATGAAATTCTCGTTCAGGTTTTTCCAGTTGGTCGCCCACTCCGTTTCATCGGTGAACAACAGGTTGCGCTCTTCGTTGTGGTAATTGTGCAGGATTGTATCAAGCGACGTCAGCTGTGGGCCGAGGGGCGCTGCCGATCCATCGAGATTGACAAAAATGAACCCGCTCCAGATTTCGGTCCTGAAACCGTGGAGCCGGCATGAGGCGCGATCGAACCCTTTGACTTTGCTCATCAGAGGGGCGGTTTTTAGCGCGCCATCCAGATCATAACTCCACGCGTGATAGCCACACACGAAGCTGCGCCTGTTGCCTTTGCCAGTGGCCACCATGTTTCCGCGGTGGCGGCAGACATTGGAAAGCGCGTTGATTGTGCCATCTTTGCGCCGCGCGATGATCAGCGGCTCGTCCGCGATATCGGTTGTAAAGTAATCTCCGGGTTCAGGTATCTCGCCCGCATTGCCCACGCAAATCCATTCCTTGTGGAACAGCTCTTGTCTCTCAAAGTCATGGAAAGACTGCGAGGTATAGAATTCAGGCGCCATTGTCTGGCGGACGCCGTCCTTGTGCTGGCGCAGCTGTTTCAACTGGCTGCGCAGTGCATCGATTTCTGGGGATTGAACGGTGGTCATGGCCAGCACCTTGAATCTGTGATCTCAGATTAGTGTGCCGCAATCCACATGCACATGCGAGTCAAATTTGGTAGGGCTGGACAAATTCCGGTGCCGAAACACAATCAATCGGACCGGACATATCGAAGACATTGCGTCCTTCCGTCCCGATGGGCAGGAAGGGGCGCAGTTTCGTGTAGATCGCTCCGGTGGTTTGTCCCATTTCAGAGGTTTCCAGTCCGCGCAGAGCCAGAGCCCAGCTTGCGATGATCATCTCCACGGACACGATCTGCCAGGCGAAGGCGATGACCTGCTCGGTTCGCGCAACCGACAGCGGGCCGAGGCCGGAGACGTCTTCAATGCCATCAGCCAGCGCATGGGCACAGTCCAGCAGCACGGGCGCGGCCAGGCCGCGCAATTCTGCCTGCCGGGCCACACCCAGATAGCTGATGATCAGGTTCTGTACCCCACCATCCGCACGGCAGGGCTGGGCAAGACCAAGCGGCAATCCGGAAAACCCGGCATGCTGAACCTTCAGGGACCGCTCGGTGCTGACGGCCGCCGCCATGGCGATGGCTTGTCGCAAGCCGTCCGTCGCGTATGTCAGCGGCGTGCTGTCCATGTTGATCCCTGTCACCAACGATCCGGTTTCAAGTGACACGACCGGATTGTCGCAGACGCAGTTCAGGTCATCCTGGTAGATCGCCGTTGCCTGTGCCAACGCCAACTTGACCGTGCCACCCACTCGCGTGGCAAACCGGAACGACAGCGGATCCTGCAAAAACCTTGCCTCTCCGTCCTGCCAGAGCCGGGCACCCCGCAGGGCGTGGTTGATCTGACGGCAGGAGGCGAGTTGGTGGGGGTTGCGATAACCCGGCCGCATCTCGGCCCGGTAGTAGCTCAGATTGCCGCGAAACGCTTCCAGTGACAGGGCCGCCGCAAGATCAAAAGCAATGGCCAGCCGTGCCGCCTCGGCCATGACATGGGCCCCATGCGACAAGACAAAAGCATTGCAGTTGATCAGTGAAACGGCTTCCTTCTCGGCCAGATCGTAGGGGCCTTCGATCAGCGGCGCGCCACCGTCAAGGCTGCGCCCGACAAGCGGCAGCGCCAGTTGCGCCAGCGGGCCTAGGTCAGCCATGCCGCTGGATGTGCCGGATCGCACCTCGGGCATGTCCGCGCAGTGAAACAACCGCAGCATCCGGCGCACAAGGTCGGGGCGCAGGCCCAGCCTGCCTGTGGCCGCATTGTTGAGCATCACCGCCAGCGCCCCGCGCACCACCGTGGGCGCGAAAGCTGCGCCAGGCATATCAGTGGCCTCTGCGACAATGATGTGATCGTTGAAGGATGCAAAATCCGCGGCCTGT
The DNA here is from genome assembly GCF_003352045.1 of Sulfitobacter sp. JL08. NCBI lineage: Bacteria > Pseudomonadati > Pseudomonadota > Alphaproteobacteria > Rhodobacterales > Roseobacteraceae > Sulfitobacter > Sulfitobacter sp. JL08. Next base: position 317,011 of record NZ_CP025815.1, on the reverse strand, counting down.
ACGCCGATGTCCTTTTGCGAGCCAACCCCGGTGTTTACGCCGTAATAGGCTGACCCGTCCGCGACAGCGCGCATCACGATCCGGCGGCCCTCTGCCACATTGTCCCATGCCGCGCGTGAAAGGTCGCAGGCGATCTTGCCGGATGAAAGCTGCACCAGTTTTTCCAGCGACAGGGTGTCGCCATCAAACAGAAATGCAGCGGGCGTGGTCATGTTTCGATCTGCTCCTTGCGCTTGGCGACATAGGCTTCCAGCTCTTCCTCGACGGCGGGATCAATGGGCGGCTTTTCGTACTCGCGCAGCAGTTGCTTCCAGATGGTATTGGCGCGCTGGGTGGCTGTCTTCGCGCCGTCCTCTTCCCAGGTTTCGAAGTTGCGCCAGTCAGACAGGATCGGTTTGTAAAAGGCGGTCTCATAGCGCGCCAGCGTGTGGGCGGTGCCAAAGAAATGGCCGCCGGGGCCTGCCTCGGCCATCGCCTCCAGCCCCAGCGCGTCTTCGCCGAGATCCAGCGGTTGCAGATAGGCCGCCTGCATCTGCAGGATCTCGGCGTCAAGGATCAGCTTTTCAAACGAACAGGTCAGACCGCCTTCAAGCCAGCCACCGCCATGCAGCATCACGTTGACATGGGCTTGCACGCAGGCGCTGACCGACATGTCGCTTTCATAGGCCGCCTGCAGGTCAACACAGGCCGAGGCCGTGGTGTTGGAGGACCGCAGCGGCAGACCGTAGCGCCGCGCCAGCTGGCCTGAAACGATCACCGATTTGGCGTATTCCGGGGTGCCGAAAGCCGGGGAGCCGGTGCGCATGTCGACGTTCGAGGTAAAGTGACCGTAGAAAATCGGTGATCCGCGCGCCGCCGCCTGACCCAGCACAATCCCTGCCAGCGCTTCGGCGTTCTGCTGGACCAGTGAGCCGCCGATGGTGACCGGGCTCATGGCACCCGCCAGCGTGAAGGGCGTCACATGTATGGGCTGTCCCGCGCGCGCGAATTCGATCAAACCTTCGGCCTGACTATCGTCCAGAAACAGCGGTGAATTGGTATTGATCCCGCCGATAATACCGGGCCGTGCACGCAGGCCGTCGTCGTCGGTTTGCAAGGCGATTTTGGCCATCTCGATACAGTCGCGCGCGCGCGCAGCCGAGTTCAGCCAGCACGGATGCCAGCCCTTGTCCGACAGCGTTGTCTGCGCCAGCATCATGTCCAGATGTCGAGACTCAGGCGGCAGTTCCAGCGGCTCGCAACCACTGCCGCCATCGTGGTGAAAGATATTGAGGGCGGCGGAGATTTTCACGAAATCCCGCATGTCCTCGACCGTTCCGGCCCGCCGTCCGCGGTCGATGTCCGAGACAAATGAAGGCCCGGACACAGTCGCAAATGTCAGTCGGTTACCCCCCACTTTCAGGGTCTTTGCCGGGTCGCGGGCGTGGATGGTGAATTCCGACGGAATGTCGGTCAGCATTTCCTCGACCAGTGCCGGATCAAACCGGACCAACTCGCGGTCATGGTCCACATCAGCGCCCGCTGCTGCGTAGAGGTCCAGTGCAACGGCGCTGTTGACCCTGAGGCCGATGTCGGCGAGCACCTTTAGACTGGCGTGGTGGATCGTCTCGATCTGGTCTTCCGACACGAAGTCGACAGGCCGTAGGGGGCTGCGGACTTCGGCGAAGGGGGGCTGTTCAAATCGGGTGCTTTGCGGGCGTCGAGGCTTGCGGTTCGTGCGAGACATGGGGTTTCTCCGGAGATTTTGGGGGCATGGGGCAGATGCGGTCCGCAACCCCCGCCCAGGTTTCGGCCCGCACAATTGGCGCAACTTTTGTCCGCATCGTGTCTGTTCCTTTGATCATGCCCGCATCCTGCGCCCCTCAGGATCGTAGAGCGGTTGGACGTGCAACGTCGCGGGGCGCAACTGTCCCAAAAGTTCTATCGCATAATTTCCGTTCTCGCGGTAGGCATCCGGCTGGACATAGCCAAGCGCGATATGGGCCTCAACCGCAGGTCCCCACCCGCCGGAGGAGACATAGCCGACCGGTTCGCCATCCAGAAAGATCGCTTCGTCGCCCCAGACCGCATCTGTTCCGGCCTCGACCGTAAAGGTCGCCGGGCGTTCGCGTGCGGGGCCGTATGCGGCAACCGCAGCGGCTCCGTTGAATGTGGCATCACCGCGCATATGCCGCATCATATCGCATTCATGGGCGAAATAGTCAGGCGACAGCTCAAGCCCCCATGCGGGGAAACTCTTTTCCAGCCGTGTCTGCATCAGCGATCGCGTGCCAACAAGGCCCAGTCCCAGATCCGCACCTTCACCGCGCAGCAGATCGAACAGCGCCAGCTGCCGGTCGCGCGGTACATACATCTCATAACCACATTCGCCCGTGAAAGAAACGCGCAAGACCGTGACATCCGGTATCCCGCCAATGGTCATTTGGGCCGCTGACATAAAGCTGAAATGGTCCGTGTCCATCTCTTGCGCGGCCAACCGGATGATAAGACGTTGCGCGTTCGGCCCGCAGATATGCAAGCCAGCCTGATTCGCAGACAGGTTGCGCAGGGCGACGCCCTCCATTGGCAGAAACCTTGAGAAATGCCGCATGAACGCCAGTTGCATGTAATCCGCGCCCAGCACCATGAAGCGGTTCTGTTCCAAACGGGCGAGCGAGAAATCCCCGATCACGCGCCCCTTGTCCGACAGCATCGGTGACAGCGCCATGCGTCCAAGGCCGGGAATGCGTCCGGCCATGACCTGTTCCAGCCAGGCCACCGCGCCTGGGCCTGTCACCTCGAACTTCGCCATGGCCGAGAATTCCATCAGCCCCAACTCATTGCGAATGCGCTTGCCTTCGTCTGCAACCGGGCCCCACCAGTTTGGCTGGCGATAGGTAAGACTGTCGGAAACCCCGGGCGTGGCCGCAAACCAATTCGGGTGTTCGGTGCCAAAGGAGGCTCCGAATACCCCGCCCGCGCCGACCAGACGGTCATGTATGGCGGGTTTGTTGATCGAGCGGCCAACATCGAATTCCTGATAGGGAAAGGTTTTCTCGGAGCGGTTTTCGTAGAAATAGCGGGTGCGGGCCTCGGTATAGCCTCGGTCTGCCCAGTCGCCGAACCGCGCGATATCCCAGTGAAAAACGTCGATCTCCGGCTCGCCCTGTATGATCCATTCGGCCAGCGCGCGGCCGATACCAGCACCCTGATTGAAGCCCGCCATCACCCCATTGGCGCAAAAATAGTTCTCCAGATTGGGATGCGGGCCGATCAGGGGCGCAAGGTCAGGCGAAAAGATCATTGGTCCGTTGATCACCCGTTTGACACCGGCGTCCGCCAGACAAGGCATGATCTCAATCGACTTCTCAAGGTTCCAGTCCATCCGCGACAGATCATCAGGCAAAAGTTCATGGCCAAAATCAGCAGGCGTGCCCTCCTTGGCCCAATGGACACAGGTGCTTTCGTAAGCCCCCAGAAGCAGGCCCATGCCTTCCTGGCGGGCATAGCAACCGGTTTCATTGTCGTTGATCTGCGGCAGCTCAAAACCAAGCTGCTCAATCTCTGGGATCGTCTCAGTTACCATGTAATGATGTTCGACCGGCATCAACGGCAGTTCGATCCCCGCAAGACGGGCAACTTCGCGGCCCCAGAGTCCGGCAGCATTGACGATGAATTCGGCGTGAATCGTCCCTTGCGCGGTATCGACATCCCAAGAGCCATCTGCGCGTGGCGTTGTTGCCGTCACGGGCGTATGGCGGTGGATCGTAGCCCCTAATGCGCGCGCGGCGGCCGCAAAGGCTTGCGTGGCCGAGGCCGGGTCCACATGCCCGCCTTCCTCTTCCCAAAGCGCGCCGACCATATGAGAGGTGTCCAGTACCGGCGCTTTCTCGCGGACTTCGTCCATCGTGATGAAGTGGCTTTCGATGCCCAGTCTGCGGCACGCACTTTGCAGGATTGCGTTGGAGTCTATTTCGTCTTGCGTGCGACAGATGTTGAGCCCGCCGGTATAGTGGAACCCGCAAGACTGGCCGGTTTCCTGCTCCAGTTCGCGGTACATCTGAAACGTGTAGCGGTGCATTTCAGCAGAGGTATTCGGGCGCAGCACCGTGAACAGCCCGCCAGCGGCATGCCAGCTGGAACCGGATGTCAGCTCCTGACGCTCAAGCAGTACAACGTCGCGCCACCCGTTCCGGGCAAGGTGATACAACACCGAACAGCCCACGATCCCGCCGCCGATAACTACAACTCTGGCTGTCGATTGCATATGGTCCCCGGGGTTTGCAAAAGGCGCGCGGGGATCATCCCGCACAGCAGGTGACCCAACGCTTGACTATAATCTGTGATCTCAGAATCGAGAACTGGCAAGCATTTTCTATGCGGCGCTGACCGGAACCCTTTTGTCTGGCCAGTCGACCGACCGAAACAAACCCATGCCCCAGGCCGCGTCCTGCTCCATCAAGCGGCCTGCCTCGGCACTGTCGCCGGATCGCAGAGCCTGAACCAGTTTGCGATGGTCATTTTCCCAATCTGCCTGGTCGACGATCTTGCCGATGGCAAGGCCCAACAAAGGCCCGGTGCGCACAAAGATCATATCGACCGTATCGGCCAGAAAGCTGTTTCCTGACTGGGCGTGAACCGCGCGGTGAAACCGGGCATTGAGCCGTAGGAATGCGCCAACGTCCCCGTTGTGCCAAGCCTCTTCTGCCGCGTCGCACATCAGGTCGAGTTGCGACAGGGCCGCGGGAGAGATCAGTTTCGCCGCCGCTGCCGCGCCTGCAGCTTCAAGAATGGCGCGGACCTCAAACAGATCTGCTGCTTTTTTTGGATTTAGTTTGGGCACCCGGTAGGCCCGCTTTGCTTCGACTTCCAGCGCACCTTCCGCACTTAACCGCTTGAGCGCTTCACGGACCGGCATCACACTTATCCCATTCTGGGCAGCAACCGTTCGTGTAGAAATCTTGCTCTCGGGCACAAAATCGCCCGAAATCAACGCCTCGCGCAGGTGCTGATAAACCTGTTCGCTGAGGCTTTCACTGGCGGATTTTTGGATTTTTTCGACCATCCGGTTATTGATACGCGACATTTCCGGTCGGCTCAAGGCACTGGACTTTTCTGGTTTGCGGGAGAGGGCAGAAGGAAATTCAATTTGACTTTGTACCGGAACCCGCCATTCTGAGATCACAGATTTAGGTGGACGATGTGGCGCGGCAGTGCCCTTCGCCCGCAGAAAAACGAGAAAAAGAGGCCGCCCATTCCTGCGTGGCACCAACAAATGGGGGAAAGACAATGAAAGATTACATGCTCACGCGGCGCACGCTGCATCCGCTGACAAAGAGCTTTGTCAAAGAATTCAAGGGCGGGCGCATGAAGCGCCGGGAGTTTCTGGCTTCCATGATGTCCGTCGGGGTAACTGCTGCCGGTGCCTTTGCGCTTGGCGGTCTGGCCGCACCGGCCAAGGCCGACACCAGCGGTGCAAAAACCGGTGGCACATTGCGCATTGCCTGCCCGGTTCGCAGCGCGGGGAAGAAAGATGCGCGTCTGTTCGACTGGGACGCCTATGTCTCAAGCCAAAGCTGCGAATACCTTGTGCGCTGGACATCGGATGGCACCTTTGTCCCCACCTTGCTGGAAAGCTGGGAGGTCAACGATGATGCAACCGTTTACACATTGAATCTGCGCAAAGGCGTTAAATGGTCGAACGGTGATGATTTCACCTCCGAAGACGTGGTTTTCAACATCACACGCTGGTGCGAGGCGGATGTCGAGGGCAACTCCATGGCTGCACGTTTCAGCTCACTTGTAGATGCCGAGACGAGGAACGCGATTGAGGGCAGCATTGTGGCCCTGGATGACCACACTGTGCAGCTGAACCTTCCTGCGTCAGATATCACGCTCATTGCCGCGATGACGGATTATCCGTCTCTGATCGTGCACCGCAGCTTTGATCCCGATGGCGATATGGTGGCACAGTATAACATTGGTACCGGTGCCTATGAGATCGAAAGCTGGGAAATTGGCACAAAGGCCCGCGTTGTGCGGCGCCCCGGTTACTGGGGCGGCGATGCTTTCCTTGATGCGGTCGAATTCATTGACTACGGCGAGGACATCGCGTCGACGACCGCTGCCTTTGAATCGAACGAGGTTGACGCCAACCTGACAACACAGGCCGGCGCCGTGGAGCTGTTGGATGGCATCGGTCTGGTCCGCAGTGATGTGGCCACCGCAGCCACGGTCGTGTGTCGCTTCAATAACGCCACCCCCCCTTATGATGATCCGCGGGTGCGCCGAGCCCTGCAGCTTGCCGTTGATAACAGCATCGTCATGGAACTGGGTGTGAATGGCCTGGGTAAAGTCGCCGAAAACCATCATGTCGGCCCAATGCACGAGGAGTATTTTGCGCTGCCCGCCTTCAAGCGGGACGTTGAACAATCCAAAGCGCTTCTGGCCGAGGCAGGCATGACCGATCACGAGTTTGATCTGATTTCGATTGATGAAGGCTGGCGCAAGGACACGACCGACGCCATCGCTGACCAGTTGCGCAGCGCAGGGATCAATGTGAAACGCACGGTGCTGCCCGGCTCTACGTTCTGGAATGACTGGACCAAATACCCGGCATCGACGACAGATTGGGCCGCGCGCCCGCTTGGCGTGCAGGTGCTGGCGCTGGCCTATCGGTCTGGTGAGGCGTGGAATGAATCTGCCTATAGCGATCCGGAATTTGACTCAGCATTGGCGGCAGCCATGGCTGTGGCCGATCCGGCCAAGCGCGCCGCGTTGATGGAAAAGGTTGAACGGATCCTGCAGGAGTCCGGGACGCTCGTCCAACCCTACTGGCGGCTTGAGACCCGGCATTTCACGGACAAGGTCAAAAACCTCACGGCGCATCAGGCGCAGGAGTTTCACCTCAATCAGGTCTGGATGGACAGCTGACCCTCTGATCGTGTCTTACCCCGGGGTGCGTGATGCATCCCGGAGATACCCGTAGGTGACCCATAAGGCCCGCGGCCTGCCGACGGACATGCTGAATTGAAATCGCGTCAGGTGATCCTGACCGGACTTGCTCTGGTCGAGGTCGCAGCATTCTGATTTTGGCCGGACGCAGCCAAGGATGACCTCCAAAACGCCACCACCCATTGGGGAGCCCTAAAATGTATCTTAGAAATGCCTGGTATGTCGCCGCAACCGATGCAGAGATCACGCGCGACCTGAAGCAGATCGTTGTGCTGAACGAAAAGATCGTGATGTACCGCACCGAGGCAGGCGACCCCGTCGCACTTGATGACGCCTGCCCCCACCGCAGAATGCCTCTGTCTCAGGGGCGGATCAAGGGCGACACGCTTGAATGCGGCTATCACGGTTTGACATTTGACTGCGCGGGCAGTTGCATCCGGGTGCCCGGGCAGGACAACATACCAACGCGTGCCAATATCCACGCCTATCCAGTCTTCAGCCGCTATGGTCTGGTCTGGATCTGGATGGGAGATCCCGCACGCGCCGATCCCGATACGATCTTTGAGGTCTTGCATTACGATGACCCGAACTGGGGGATCAACCGGGGCGAGGCCATGGGATTTCCGTGCAATTACTTATACATCACTGACAACCTGCTTGATCCCTCGCACGTCGCCTGGGTTCACCAATCCTCTTTCGGCAATGCCGCCTGCGAAGAGGAACCGCTGGTCGTGTCCAGCGATGACAGCGGCGTTCTTGTCTCGCGCTGGATGTATGACGTGGAAGTGGCGCCTTTTTATCAGAAACTTGTACCATTCGAGGGCAATTGCGACCGCAAACAGCACTACGAGGTGCGCTATCCCTGCCTGGCCTACATCAAGGCCGTTTTCTGCCCGGCAGGCACCGGTGGGGATGAGGAAAACCTGCCGGACGGCCAGTTCTTCCAGATGGACAGCTACAATTTCATGACCCCCGTAGACGAGACCACAACACGTTATTACTGGTTCCAGATCCGCAATACCTGTCCGGACGATGCCGAGATTTCAGCCTATATGAGCCGCTCTGTCGAAGCGGCGTTCAACGAGGATCGCGACGTGCTGATCCATGTCCAGAAAGGCATGAGCGCGCGGCCGGAGGGCACCATCGACATTGCGATTGACGCAGGGCCGCTGCTGTTCCGGCGCAGGCTGCAAAAGCTGATCGATGCCGAAAGTTCCGGCGCCTAGCCGAGCGCCATGCAGGC